>JAIYEK010000295.1 GCA_027487015.1 Erythrobacteraceae bacterium
AGCGCGTCGCCATCAGCGGAGCGGATCGCGCGTTGCATCGCGGTCAGATCCTCGGTGAAGCGGCCCAGCATTTCGAGCACCGCGCCCTTGTTGCTGAGGAACACGTCGCGCCACATCACGGGGTCCGAGGCGGCGATGCGGGTGAAATCGCGGAAACCCCCTGCGGAGTACTTGATGACCTCGCTTTGCGTCACGTCCTCGAGATCGCTCGCGGTGCCGACGATGGTGTAGGCGATGAGGTGCGGGATGTGGCTGGTGACCGCGAGCACGAGATCGTGGTGCGCGGGGTCCATCGTCTCGACCTTGGAGCCGAGCTGCGTCCAAAAGTCCGACAGCGCCTCAACAGCGGCAGGGTCCGCGCCCTCGGGCGGCGTGATGATGCACCAGCGTCCGGCGAAGAGGGTGGCAAAGCCCGCGTCGGGCCCGCTTTGCTCGGTGCCCGCCACCGGGTGCGCAGGGATAACGGCCGCGCCCGGGAGCGCCTCGGCCAGCGCGGTCGCCACGGCCTCCTTCGAGGAACCCACGTCGCTGATGATGGCGTGGGGGGCAAGGCCCGGAGCGATGGCACGCGCGGCGTCGGCCATGGCGCCGACGGGGACGCAGAGGATCACGAGGTCGGCTTCCGCCACGGCAGCCTCGGGGGTGTCGGCGATGGTGTCGGCGAGCCCGCGCTCAGCCGCCCGCGCCCGCACGTCCGGATCGCGGTCCCAGCCGGTGGTGGCGATGGCGAGGCCCCGAGCCTTGACCGCAAGCCCGATCGAGCCGCCGAGCAGGCCGAGGCCGATGATGGCGAGGCGCTGGATGGTCATTCGGCCTCCCCGCACAATGCGCGCAGGGTCGCGATGACGTCGGTGGTCGCCTCGGTTGTGCCGATGGTGATGCGCAAGGCATCTGGCAGGCCCTGGGAGGGCAGGTGGCGCACCGCATAGCCTGCGTCAGACAGCGCCGCGAGGGCTTGGGCAGCGGTCACGGCGCCCTCGAAATGGACCAGCAGGAAGTTCGCTTCGCTGGGGCTGGCCGAGACGCCGTGGTTGCCGAGCATCGCGATGGCGTCGGCCAGTCGTGCGCGCTCGGTTGCATTGTGGTTGCGGCTGCGTTCGACGAAATTCTGGTCGCCGAGCGCGGCCAGCGCGGCCTTCTGTCCGCTCACCGAGACGTTGAACGCGCCCCGGAGGCGGTTGACCAGATCGATCAGGTGCGCCGAACCCGTGACCCAGCCGACCCGCTCGGAGGCGAGGCCATAGGCCTTGGAGAAGGTGCGGCTGACCAGCACGTTCTCATGCGCGGCGGCGAGTTCGAAGGCTTGGGTCTGGAAGGCCGGGTCGACGTACTCGCCATAGGCCTCGTCCACCACCAACAGCACGTCTGAGGGCAGCCCCGCATGGAGGCGGACGATTTCGGACGGGAGCAGAAATGTGCCAACCGGGTTGTTCGGGTTGTCAAGCAGAACCACATTGGTACGCTCAGTCACCGCCGCGAGGAGGTTGTCGACGCTCGCCCCGTAACCCTCGGGTTCGGCAAACACCGGTGTCGCGCCAACCTTATGCGCGAGCAGCGGGTAGAGCGAGAAGGAATAGCGCGAGCATACCACCTCGTCCCCCGGCCCGCACAGCGCCTGCACCGCGCAATGCAACAGCTCGCCCGAGCCGGTGCCGCACACGATCAGCGCCGGGTCGAGCCCGTGGACATCCGCAATCGCTTCGCGCAGCGCCTTCGCATCGGGGTCCGGGTAGTCGGCCGCAACATGCGCCTCGGCCAGCGCCGCAAGCGCTGCGGGCGAGGAGCCCAGCGGGTTCTCGTTCGCCGACAGCTTCACCAGCGGCTTGCCCGAAGCCGACTTTGACTTGCCGGGGACATAGGCGTGGATCTCAGCGATCCAGGGCTTGGCCGTAGGTCTGGGATTGGGTCTTGCGATGGTCATCGTGATGCGCCGCTTGAAGAAAAGACGGTGCTTCGACAAGCTCAGCACGAACGGAATTGCGAAAATTCCCCTTATCCGTTCGCCCCGAGCTTGTCGAAGGGCTGTTTTTCGGCTTTGCGCATTGTCGCAATGGCTCCTGCTGGCTCTTCCCCGGTCTACCGCATCCCCCACCCCCTGCCGCTCGATAGCGGGCAGGTGCTAGAGAACGCGGACATCGCTTACGAGACATACGGCACGCTCGCGCCCGACGCCTCGAACGCGGTGCTGGTGTGCCATGCGCTGACGGGCGACCAGTACCTGGCCAGCCCCCACCCGATCACCGGCAAGCCCGGGTGGTGGGAGCGGATGGTCGGGCCGGGCAATCCGATCGACACGGGCCGCCACTTCGTCATCTGCGCCAATGTCATCGGCAGTTGCATGGGGTCGAGCGGCCCCGCGAGCCTCGCGCCCGACGGCGAGCCCTATGCGATGCGCTTCCCCGTCATCACCATCCGCGACATGGTGCGGGGGCTTGTGGCGCTGCTCGACGGGCTCGGGATCGCGCGGCTTCACGCGGTCGTCGGCGGGTCGATGGGCGGGATGCAGGCGCTGAGCCTCGCTGCCAACTGGCCGGAGCGCGCCGCCCGCGTGCTGGTGATCGCTTCGACCGCGCGGCACTCGGCACAGAACATCGCGTTCCACGAAGTCGGGCGGCAGGCGATCATGGCCGATCCGGCATGGGCCGAGGGCGACTACTACGCAGCCGCCGCCAAGCCCGACAACGGCCTCGCCGTGGCGCGGATGGCGGCGCATATCACTTATCTCTCCGAAGCCGGCCTCACCGAGAAATTCGGCCGCCGGTTGCAGGACCGCGAGGCCAAGGGCTTCAACTTCGACGCCGAGTTCCAGGTGGAAAGCTACCTACGCTATCAGGGCAGCGGCTTCACCCGGCGCTTCGATGCGAACAGCTACCTCTACATCACCCGCGCGATGGACTATTACGACATCGCCGAGGAGCACGGTGGCAAGCTGGCCAATGCCTTCCGCGGGACGCAGGCGCGGTTCTGCATCGTCAGCTTCGACACCGACTGGCTCTACCCCACTGCCGAAAGCCGCCACGTGGTCCATGCGCTCAATGCGGCGGGGGCGAAGGTGAGCTTTGTGGAACTCTCCGCGCCGCACGGGCATGACTCGTTCCTGCTGGAGCACGACCAGCTCGACCGGGTGGTGAAGGGGTTCGTTGAATGACCCTCCGCCCCGACCTCGCCGCGATCGCCGCCCATGTCGCGCCGGGCAGCCGGGTGCTCGACATCGGGTGCGGCGACGGCGCGCTGATGGCCGAGCTCGAGAGCGCCAGCGGCTGCGATGCGCGCGGCATGGAACTGGACGGTGCGCTGGTCGAACGCTGCGTGTCGCGGGGCTTAAGCGTCGTGCAGGGCGACGCCAATCTCGACCTTGCCAACTACCCCGACAAGGCCTTCGACTACGCGATCCTCAGCCAGACCTTGCAGACCGCGACGCGGCCCGACCTGATGCTCGACGAGCTGCTGCGGGTCGGCCGGCGGGCCTTCGTCTCCTTCCCCAACTTCGCCCACTGGCGCACCCGCGCGGCGCTGCTGCTGGGCGGGCGGATGCCGGTCACCCGCGCGCTGCCGGTGAGCTGGTACGAGACCGAGAACATCCACCACGTCACGGTCGAGGATTTCCGCGACCTTGCGAAGATGAAGGGCGCGAAGGTCGAGCGCGCGTGGTTTTTCTCGAACGAAAAACAAATCGGCGCGCCAGCAGCTAACTGGCGCGCCGAATTCGCAGTCTTCGAACTCAGTCGATAATCAGCCTGCGCGGTGCAGCATGCACAGCTTGTGGCCGTCGAGATCCAGCACATAGCCGAGGTTCAGCGTCCCCATCGCGCCGGTGCGCGGGCCCGGGGGGTCTTCGATCGACTTGCCGCCCGCGGCGACTGCGGCGTCATGGAAGGCCTGCACCTGCTCGAGGCTGTCGCAGGCAAAGCCGATGGTCGATCCGTTGGCGCAGGTCGCTTCCTTGTCGTTGATCGGCTCGCTGATCGAGAACATCCCGCCATTGTGCATCCAAAAGGCGCGCTTGTGGCCGGTGGCGGCGACGTTGATCATCCCGGGCTTGGCGCCGAGCGTGGCGAGCACAGAGTCGTAGAATGCCTTCGACCGGTCGAAATCGCTGGTCCCGAGCATGATGTGGCTGAACATGAAATGCCTCTCCTCTGGTAAGGTGGGTTGCAGATTAGGACGGATTGCGGGAGGCCGCAATCCAGTTTCCAGTAGCCACGGGTTCATCTTGGAGAGCATAGACAGGGCCATGCTCACGCCCCTTCTCGCAGCTGCCCTCGCGCTCCAGCCCGCGCCCGAAAGCCCGGCGCCCGCCGCGCCCGGGGCCAACGAGGTCGTCACCATCGATCTCCTCCCGCTCGAGCACGCTGCCGCAGCGCGCTGCGCGGTGGCGTTTGCGACCGTCAGCCGCTGGCAGAAGGTGGGCGATGCGCGCGGGAGCGGCTACCCCGACTTCGCGGAATCGGGCGGGCGCGAGTTCTTCGTGCGGGTCATAGCCAAGCTGATGGAGGACACAGGCCTCAGCCGCGAGGATATCATCTCCCTGACCGCCCGCGCCGCCGACGATAACGAAGCGGCAGGCGGCGATGCGAGGGTCAAGGCGATCATGCCGGCCTGCGTCATGATGAAATCGGCTGCGGGATTGTAAGACAGCGGACATATCCCCCGTGACCGCAGGCTAGCGCGCTGGATTCGCTGCGCCAAACAGGGCATGACACGCTGCACCATGTGGTTGCTTTACCAATTCCCCCTGTGCCCTTTCAGCCGCAAGATTCGGCTGCTTCTGAGCGAGAAGAACATCCCCTTCGAGCTGGTGCGCGAGGACCCCTGGGCGGCCTCCGACCTGTTCTTCAACCTCAATCCTGCCGGCCGCACGCCGGTGATCGCCGACAAGGAACGCGGCATCGTCATCCCCGATAGCCGCGCGATCGCGGAGTATTTCGAGGAGACGGTTGACCGCAATCCGATGATCAACGGCACCGCCACCCAGCGTGCCGAGATCCGCCGGCTGGTCGCGCTGTTCGACGAGAATTTCTACGCCGATGTCACCGCGCCGCTTCTGTCGGAACGCATGAAGAAGCGCATCCTCCGCCAACCGCCTGACAGCGGCGCGCTGCGCGAGGCGATGAAGATGGCGCACGGGCATCTCGATTATCTCGACTGGCTGATCGACAACCGCCCGTGGGTCGCAGGCTCGACCATGAGCCTCGCCGATCTGGCCGCGGCGGCGCAGATTTCGGTCGCGGATTACCTTGGCGGGATCGACTGGACGGGGCACGAGCAGACGAGGGGGTGGTACGCGGTGTTCAAGAGCCGCCCGAGCTTTCGGCCGCTCCTCACCGAGCGGATGGACGTGATCAAACCGCCACCGCATTACGCGCTGCTCGACGGGTAAGTAACGAAAGAGCGCTCGCTTGCGAAATGCCACTCTCGCGCCGATATTGGCGCAAACGAGAGAGGTAGCCCATGACCGACGATCCCCGCAGCGTGACCGATGCCGAATGGCGCGAGAAGCTCACCCCGATGCAGTATCATGTGCTGCGCGAGGCGGGCACCGAGCGCGCCTTCACCGGCGAATACGACAAGTTCTATGACGAGGGCGAATATCACTGCGCAGCTTGCGGCACGCAGCTGTTCTACTCGACCGCCAAGTACAATTCGGGTTGCGGTTGGCCCGCCTTCACCAAGCCTTCGACCGAGGAGGTGATCGAGGAGCACCGCGACACCACCTACGGAATGATCCGCACCGAAGTGCGCTGCGGCAAGTGCGGCGGGCACCTCGGCCATGTCTTCCCCGACGGTCCGCCCGAACAGGGGGGGCTGCGCTACTGCATCAATTCGGCCGCGCTGATCTTCACCCCGCACGAAGGTTGAGGCTGAGGTTGCGGCAGGCCGCCCCGCGGATCGGGGGAGAGCCGCGTAAACCCGGGTTCATTCCCGGTTACAACTTGCCTATGCAAGGCCGCATCCGCCGCGCTGCGTTCAAGCGGTCGGCATCAGGTGGGCAGAGCCATGTCGAGAAGGGGTGAGCAGTTGCAGAACAAGGGCGCGCGCGGCAAGCGCCGGGCAGCGGCGGAGCGCTCCGATGCGCCCGCTCCCCGTGCCGCAGGCTCTGGCCCGGGCAAAGGCCCCGGCGCGCCGCCTCCGCGCTGGCGGGTGTGGTTGAAGCGGCTGTTCATCTGGGGCACGGCGCTGACCCTGTTAGCGCTGCTGTTCCTTGGCTTCGCGGTCGGCTTTGCCGCCTCCTCGCTTCCCGATTACGCCACCCTCAAGGCAACCCAGCCGGGCCAGACCATTCTCGTTCGGGCGCGCGACGGGCGCGAGCTGGTCGAGATCGGGCCGAGTTTCGGCGAATGGCTGACCTACGACGACATTCCCGAAAACATGACCAACGCGATGGTCGCGGTGGAAGACAAGCGCTTCCGCTCGCACATCGGGGTCGATCCGGTGCGCCTCACCGGCGCGCTGGTCGAAGGGATCACCGGCAGCCGCTCGCGCCTTGGCGGCACCTCGACGATCACCCAGCAGCTGGCGCGCAACCTGTTCCTCAACAACAACCGCTCGCTCGACCGCAAGGCGCGCGAGGCAGTGCTGGCGATGGCGCTCGAATGGAAGTTCTCCAAGGAACAGATCCTCGAGCTGTACCTGAACAAGGTCTATTTCGGCGGGGGCGCCTACGGGATCGATTCCGCCTCCCGCAAATTCTTCAGTCACCCCGCGACCGAATTGAATGTCGGCGAGGCGGCGATCATCGCGGGGTTGGTCAAGGCCCCCAGCCAGTACTCACCCACCGCCGACGTCCAGGCTGCGATCGGCCGCGCCAAGGTCGTGCTCGGGCTGATGCGCGAGCAGGGCTATATCTCGGCCGATCAGGCCAGCGTCGATGTCAGCGCGGTGCAGCTGAAGGAGCAGGCCGGGCAGAACTCGGTGCGCTACTTCACCGATTGGGTGCTGCCGCAGCTCGATATCATCCTGCCCGAAACCTATGAGCCGATCGAGGTGTGGACCACGCTCGACATCGGCATGCAGCGCGCCGCGACCGCCGCGATCGAGGCGAATACGCCCAAGGGCGCGCAGGGCGCGCTCGTCAGCCTTGACCGGGACGGGGCAATCCTCGCGATGGTGGGCGGGACGGACTACGTCGCCAGCAATTACAACCGCGCCACCGCCGCGATGCGCCAGCCGGGTTCGGCGTGGAAGCTGTTCGTCTATCTCGCCGCGCTGGAAGCGGGCTACACGCCCGAGGACAAGGTCGTCGACACCCCCGTCACCATCGACGGGTGGAGCCCGCGCAATTCGAACGGCAGGAATGTGGGCGAAACCGATCTGCGCACCGCCTTTGCCTATTCGATCAACACGGTCGCCGCCCAGCTCGGCAACGAGGTCGGGTTCGGCACGGTCGCTTCAATGGCGCGGCGGTTCGGGGTCAATTCCAAGATCGACACCTTCCCTTCGATGGTGCTCGGTTCGTCGGAAATGCGGGTGATCGAGATGACGCAGGCCTTCGCCGGGGTCGCCGCCAAGGGCGTGCCGGTCGAGCCTTACGGCATCACCAAGGTCACTGGCGCGAGCGGCGAGGTGCTCTACCGACGCGAGGCGCAGAAGCAGACGCCCGCGATCCCCGATCACGTGGTCGCCGGGATCACCGACCTGCTCCAGGCCGCGGTCCAGACCGGAACGGGCCGCGCCGCGCAGATCGGCCGGCCGGTGGCGGGTAAGACCGGCACCACCTCGTCCAACAAGGACGGCTGGTTCATCGGCTTTTCGAGCGGGGTGACCACCGGCGTGTGGATGGGCCGCGACGATGCCAAGGCGGTGTCGGGCTTGCAGGGCGGGCGCGCACCGGCGCAGGCCTTTGCCGCCTATATGCGCTTTGCCGTCAAGAACCGCCCGGTCGAGGAATTCGACGTCACGCTCGAAGAGCCCGAATGGCAGCTCGAACCCGATCAGGAGGCGCTGTTCGGCGAGCCCGAGGATTATTACTACATCGACGAGCAGGGCAACATGGTCCAACCCGGCAAGCGCGATCCCTCTGAGGCGCCTGAGGCCGATCCCGATGCGCCGCCCGCGGCGAGCCGCGATTTCCTCGAGGAAGCGACGGGCGGGAACCTGCCGCAGAACCAGCGCCCGCCGCGCCGCCCGGCGCAGCAGCCCCCGCCGCCGCCCGGCTCACCTGACCAGTAGGGCCCCATGAGAAAAGGGCGCCGGGATATGCTCCCGGCGCCCTTTTTCTGTCCGCGTCCCCCGCAGGGGCGGCGTTCTCTAGTTGAGGCGCACCGCGACGAAGGCCGGCGGGGTCGCGCGGCGCTGGACGCGCAGCAGGATCGCCTCGCGCTTATCAGCAACCGCGGCATTGACCTGCGCGTTGAGCGCCTCGACCGTCGCGGTCGGCTGGTAGTTGGCCGACAGGATGATGTCGCCGCGGCGCAGACCCTTTCGCGACGCATCGCCATTGGGATCGACCGCGGCGATGACCACGCCCTTGGTATCGGCCGGCACGCCGAGCGAACGCGCAATCGCATCGCTCATCGGCATGACCTGCAGCCCGAGCTTCTGCTCGATGGTCTGGTCCGAGGTGCCCGGCGCCATCGGCTCTTCGGCTTCGGGATCGAAGGTCTGGGCCTGCGCGGCAAGCTCCTGCTCGCTCGGGCGCTTGCCGAGCGTGACCGATATGTTCACCCGCTTGCCTTCGCGCAGCACCTCGACCGGCACGGTGCTACCCGGCTGGAGGTTGGCGACGAGGAAGGACACGGTCTGGTCGGCGGTCACGTCCTTGCCGTTGACCTTGGTGAGGACATCGCCCGACTTGAGGCCAGCCTTGGCGGCCGGGCCGGTTTCCTCGACCATCTGCACCAGCTCGCCGCGGCGCTTGGGCAGGCCGAGCGAAAGCGCCACGTCCTCGTCGATCGGCTGGAGCCGCACGCCGAGATAGCCGCGCTGGATTTCCTGGCCTGCGCGCAGTTTCTCGACGATCGGCGCGGCGGTCTCGGCGGGGATGGCAAAGCCGATCCCGACGCTGCCGCCCGAAGGCGAGAAGATCGCGTTGTTGATGCCGATCACGTTGCCGCGCATGTCGAACAGCGGACCGCCGGAATTGCCGCGGTTGATGCTCGCATCGGTCTGCAGATAGCGGTCATAGGCGCCGCCCTGTCCGGTGTTGCGATACACCGCCGAGATGATCCCCGCAGTCACCGTGCCGCCGAGGCCGAAGGGGTTGCCGATCGCGACCACCCAGTCGCCCACGCGCGTGGCCGAAGAATCCCCGAACTTGACGAAGGGGAAGTTGCGGTTGGCGCGGATCTTGAGCACCGCGAGGTCGGATGCCGCATCCGCGCCGATCACGTCGGCCTCGTATTCCGTCCCGTCGGATAGGGTGACGGTGATCGATTCCAGCTTCGCGCGAGTATCGGGCGGGTTGATGACGTGGTTGTTGGTGACGATGATGCCGTCAGCCGAGATGATGAAGCCCGACCCCAGCGACTGCGCCTCGCGGGTCTGCGGCTGGGCCTGCTGGCCGCCGCCCTCACCGCCCTGACGGCGGTTGAACAGCTCTGCGAACGGCGTGCCGGCGAAGGGGTTGTTCTGCACCTCGACCCGCTGGCGGGTGGCGATGTTGACCACGGCCGGCTGGAGCTGTGCGGTGAGATCGGCGAAGCTCGCTGGCGCGCCTGCGACCGGCACCACGCGGTTCATCACCGTATCGTCATTCTGAGCGACCTGCGCACCAAGCGGCGAGCCGGTGATCAGCGAGATCGCAGCGCCGCCCACCAGCAGCGCGCTCGACAATCCGTATACATAGCGCACTTTGTTCACGTCCTCTTGATCCTTATCCTTGACGGAATGCGCAGGGGACCCGCGCCGTTCCTGAAACCCCTTGCGGGAGGCCGCGACCTCGCCGGTGCGGCGACCTCAAATGCGTATCCGGCGGCTGAACGCCGATTGAATGTCCCCTGGCGCCCATCGCTCCGGGTCTACGCTTGGTCGAATGCTCAGGGTTGCCCCTTGAACTGGCGGAAATACTCGCTGTCGTCCGAGAGCACCATGGTGCTCTGTCCCTCTCCGGCGATGAAGGTATTCTTGTAGCTCTGCATGGCACGGTAGAAGTCGTAGAACTTGGGGTCTTTCCCATAAGCCTCGGCGTAGATCTTGGCGGCCTTGGCGCTGGCTTCGGCCTGGATGATCTGCGCATCGCGCAGCCCGGCGGCGCGGATCGTGGCGGCCTGTTCCTGACGGTCGGTCTCCATCCGGGTGAAGGCGGCATCGAGCGGGCTGCCCTCGGGCAGGTCGGCGGCCTTGATGCGCACGTCGAGCACCTGCGCGCCGTAGTTCCGCGCCTGCTTGTCGAGCGTGGCGGTGATGTTGGTCATCGCCGCCCCGCGCTCGGCATTGATCAGCGCGGCAAAGGGGATGCGCCCCAGCTCCTGCCGCAGCACCGAGGTCAGGATCGGCAGCAGCTGCGCTTCGAGCTGGCGTTCGGTCCCGGCCTTTTCGACCAGCCGCACCGGATCGATGATCCGGTAGCGCGCATAGGCATCGACCTGCAGGCGCTGCTGGTCCTTGGAGAGCACCTGGGTGCGCTCCATGTCGATATCGAGCACGCGGCGGTCGATGAACCGCACTTCCTCGATAAACGGCCAGCGCGGTGCGAGGCCGGCGCCGGTCGCGCCATAGGGCACATCGGGGCGGAACTGGTTGATGACGCGCACGGGGTTGCCGGTGCGGATCACCACCGCCTGATGGGTTTCGGGGACGATTACCACGCTGGCAATCAGCGCCACCACCAGCACAATGGCGGCGATGACGAGGTAGCGGGCGTTCTGGAACACGGTGTTCATGACCTTACTGCCCCTGCTGCTGCGGTGGTTGCGGCGCGGCTTGCGCACGGCGCTTCAGTTCGGGAAGTGGCAGGTAGGGGGTGACATTGCCGGATTCGACGATGGTCTTGTCGGTCTTGGACAGGATCTGCTCCATGGTCTCGTAATAGAGGCGGCGGCGCGTCACTTCGGGCGCGAGCTTGTATTCCTCGTAGATGTCGTTGAATTCGCTCGCATCGCCCTGCGCGCGGGCGAGCGCTTGATTCGCGAACGCGCGGGCGCGGTTGAGGTTGGCGTCGGCGTCCTGCTGGGCGCTGGAGACGTCCTTGAAGGCTTCCTCCACGCGGCTGGGCGGATCGACCTTGTTGATTTCGATCCCCTGCACGCTGATCCCGGAGCGATAGGCATCGAGCCGTGCCTGCATCGCCATGCGCACGTCCTGCTCGATCTCGGCCCGGCCTGCGCCGGTCAGCACGGAATCGAGATCCTGCCGCGCCACCGCCGCCCGCATCGCCGCCTCGCCGATCTCGAGCAGCGCGTTACGCGGATCGCTCAGCTGGTACTTGTAGAGGGTGAGGTCGGAGATGTTCCAGCGGATCAGGTAGCTGAGGTCGACGAGGTTCTGGTCGCCGGTCAGGATCAGCTTTTCGGTCTTGGTGCCGGGCACTTCTTCAAGCCGGACCTGCTGGACGTTTTCCTTCTCGACCAGCTGGATCGGCCAGGGCGCGGTGAGCTTCATGCCGCTATCGAGCGTGCCGGAATACTTGCCGCCGAGCCACGTCACCACTGCCTGCTCGCCGGGCTGAACGAAGTGGAAGCTCGTCACCCCCAGCCAGATCAGCGCGACCCCGCTGAGGATCACCGGGACCCAGCTCTTGCCGTCGGGGCGTTCGGGGAAGCGGAAGCCTTGGCCGCCGTTCCCGCC
>JAIYEK010000037.1 GCA_027487015.1 Erythrobacteraceae bacterium
ACCGCGATTGCGAACGCCTCGCAAGCTTCTGATTAATAACGAATTTTGACGTCCGACCCCTTGCGGACAGGCCCCGGCAGCGTCTACAATGGCGCCAATGCCGCAACCCGGCTTTGACATTTCGCAAAGGACAAACCCCATGAAGGGCGACCTCAAGGTCATCGACTATCTCAACCAGGCGCTCACCAACGAGCTGACCGCGATCAACCAGTACTGGCTGCACTACCGCGTGCTCGACAATTGGGGCCTCAAGAAGCTCGCGGCCTATGAACGCCATGAGAGCATCGAGGAAATGGAGCACGCCGACAAGCTGGCCGAGCGCATCCTGTTCTTGGAAGCGCTGCCCAATTTTCAGGCGATCCACAAGCTCAAGGTCGGCGAGAATGTCGAGGAAGTGCTGCGCGCCGACCTCGCGCTCGAACACGAGGCGATTCCCTTGCTGCGCGATGCGATCGAGCATTGCGAAAGCGTGCGCGACTATGTCAGCCGTGACCTGTTCGCCTACATCCTCAAGAACGAGGAGGAGCATGTCGACTTCCTCGAAACCCAGTTCGAGCTGATCGAGCGCATGGGGCTGCACAATTACTGCCAGCTCCAGAGCCAGGCTGCGGGCGAGAAGTAAGGGCACCCCGCAAGGGCTGCACAAAAAGGGGGCAGGGCCGAACGCAGCGCCTGCCCCTTTTTCGTGCCTAGTCCTTCCCCTGCGCGCCCTGCGCTGCGAGCCGCGTCTCGAACAGGAAGAAGCCTAGGCCCGTCACCAGCAGCAGCATCGTCAGCACCCACATCGCGGCAATCAGCGTGCCGATCTGGGCGAGGATATAGGCCGAGACGAACAGCAGCATGATCACCGCGCTGATCATTACCGCGGCCGCGGTCGAGAACATGATCGCGCCCTGCATCAGCTTGCGCCGCCGCATCAGCCAGCCGAGCTCGCGCGCCTGCTTGGCGGTGCGCTGGGTGTCCATCTTCTCCTCGATGTTCTCGATCCGCTGCGAGATCCAGATCATCCTACTCATGATGACGTTCATCACCGCCCCGATGCCGGAGAGCAGGAAGGCGGGCGCAAGGCTCAGCTGCACCACCTGCTGCACGCGCGGGGTGGAAGCGGTGCGCTCGATGATCTCGAAGGCGAAGGGGGTGTTCGACGCGGCGGCGGCGAGGGTGTCGAACAGCATAGCCCGCTAGTCCTTGGCGTAGGGGTTCTTGTTGGCCTTGAGCGTCACGCGCACCGGCACAGCGTCAAAGCCGAGCTTGGCGCGGATGCCGTTGACGAGGTAGCGCTCGTAGCTCGTGGGGAGCAGGTCGAGCCGGGTGCCGAAGATCACGAAGCGCGGCGGGCGCGTGCCGGCCTGGGTGATGTAGCGCAGCTTGATCCGCTTGCCGCCGGGCGCGGGCGGCGGGTTGGCCTCCAGCGCGTCGTCGAACCAGCGGTTGAGGGCCGAGGTGCTGACGCGCTTCGACCATGCCTCGCGGATTTCGAAGGCCCCGGCGAGCATCTGGTCGAGCCCCTTGCCGGTCTTGGCGCTGACCGCGAACAGCGGCAGCCCGCGCACCTGTGCAAGGCCATCATCGAGCGCGCCGCGGATGCCGTTGAACAGCTTGCTCGCGTCCTCGGCCACGTCCCACTTGTTGATGGCGATCATCAGCGCGCGGCCTTCTTCGAGGACGAGGCTGGCGATCTTGAGGTCCTGATGCTCCAGCCCCTGCGTCGCATCGAGCAGCAGCACCACGACCTCGGCAAAATCCACCGCCCGGCGCGCATCGGCCACGGAGAGCTTTTCGAGCTTCTCGGTGACGTTCTTCTTCTTGCGCATGCCTGCAGTGTCGATCAGGCGGATCTCGCGGGTCTCGCCCGATTTCGGGTCGGTCCACTGCCAGTCGACCGCAATCGAATCGCGGGTGATCCCGGCCTCGGGCCCGGTCAGCAGGCGATCTTCGCCAAGCAGGCGGTTGATGAGGGTCGACTTGCCCGCATTGGGCCGTCCGACGATGGCGAGCTTCAGGGGGCCTGAGGGGCGGTCTTCCTCCTCCATCGCGAGCCATTCCGCACGCTCGACGTCGTTGGCCTCTTCCCATTCCTCGGCCTTGGCGCCGATGATCGGCCACAGCCCGCTGAACAGGTCCGCGACGCCTTCGCCATGCTCGGCCGACATGGCGAGCGGCTCGCCGAGGCCCAGCGCATAGGCTTCCATCGCCCCGCTCTCGCCCGCATTGCCCTCGGCCTTGTTGGCGACGACGACCACGGGGACTTCCTGCTCGCGCAGGTAGCGGGCGATTTCCTCGTCCATCGGCGTGAGCCCGGCGCGCGCGTCGACCACGAAGACCGCCGCATCCGCGCCAGCCAGACTGGCCTCGGTCTGCATGCGCATCCGGCCGGGGAGCGAGAGCTCGTCCTGGTCCTCCCATCCGGCGGTGTCGACGATGGTGAAGTGCAGCCCGGCGATGTTGGCATCGCCCATCCGGCGGTCGCGCGTCACCCCCGGCTGATCGTCGACCAGCGCGAGCTTCTTGCCCACCAGCCGGTTGAACAGCGTGGACTTGCCCACGTTAGGGCGGCCGATGATGACGACTTCAGGCTTCTTGGGGAGGGACATGACCTGGCCCAAGTGGGCGCAAACGCCTCAAATGGCAACCCGCGCACGGGAGTCAGTCCTTTTTGGCGACCGGCGGGTTCTCGCCGAGGTCCTCGTACCAGGCTTCGACCGGACCGGTCAGCTTGATCGTCAGCGCCTGACCCTTGCGGTCCACGGCCTTGCCCGCCTGCACGCGCACCCAGCCTTCGGAGATCGAATATTCCTCGATATCGGTGCGCACCCGGTCCTTGAAGCGGATGCCGACCCCGCGCTGGAGCTTCTCGGCATCGAAGAAGGGGCTGCGCGGATTGACCGACAGGTGATCGGGCGGCACGTCTGCGCCGGAGGCGGCGCCAGCAGTGGTCGGGGCGATTTCGGGGGTTTCTTCGGTCATGGCCCGCGCCCTTATCGGGGGTTCGCTTCAGCTTCAAGCGTGTTGCGCTTGCCCTTTTGGCGCGAGGGGGATAAGGGCGGCGGC
>JAIYEK010000257.1 GCA_027487015.1 Erythrobacteraceae bacterium
CCGAGGAAGGGGAAGGGCGATCCGGGGAAGTTCGCCCCGGCAAAGTGCCAGCCCTCGCCGCTTTCGACCACGAGCTCGTACCACGCCACCCCGCCGCGCAGGGGCTGGTGCGAGTTCGAGATAAGCGTGGTGACGCCGCCGCCCTTCTTGGGCGCAACGGCAAAGGCGTTGGAACCGAGGTGTTCGGCATCCTCGCCCAGCGGCAGCACGAGGCTGCGGGCCTGCTTGGGCGCGGCGTCGCGCGCGGGCGCTGCGGCTTCGAGCGGCGGACGGGGGAAGCCGGGGATGTCGGGGCCATGCTCGCGGCGGCGATCCTCGCCCGCCACCAGCGGGCCGATCACG
Source organism: Erythrobacteraceae bacterium (assembly GCA_027487015.1). Lineage (GTDB taxonomy): Bacteria > Pseudomonadota > Alphaproteobacteria > Sphingomonadales > Sphingomonadaceae > Erythrobacter. The sequence goes on from JAIYEK010000257.1 coordinate 343, forward strand.
CCGTCGAGGCCGAAGAAGAACGGCTGGCGCAGCGCGAAGCCTGCGGCAACGTCGATCCCGGCGACGGGGAAGAGGTTGGCGAGTTTCAGTTCGCCGGGATGCGCCTCGGCATATTGGTTGAGGCCCGCGGCATAGGCTTCGAACAGCGCGCGGGTGTCGCCGGGGAGTTTGGGATATTCGCGCTCCGCCGTGCCGCGCGCGTCGATCAGGTGGTAGACGTAATCGACCTGCGCGCCCTCCGCCCCTGCGATCGCGCCATAACGGCCGCGGCTCATGGCGACCACGTCCTGCAGCGTGAAGAAATCATCCTCGGCATGCGCGATGGCGACGCCGTAGGCGGTGTCGGCGTCGGTCTTGCCGGTGATGTGGGGGACGCCCCATTCGTCGCGGATGATCTCGGCGGAGTAGACGCGCCCCGACGCCGCCGACGCGGCGTTCGCCATCATGAACGGCTCCCAGGTGGCAAGCACCGCCACCGCGAGCACGAGCACCCCCACCAGCGCAAAGGCGCCGCGCTTCACCCAGGTCATGACGGATTTCTCTCCCAAATCGCGCATGTCTTCCATCGCTTGCGCGAGGGGCGAGGTCAAGCAGCGACGCGCCCTCTTGCCTTGCGGCGCGAATGAACCCACCTATCCGAGTAATACACCTCCCGCGCGGCTTTTTGTGGGCGGGGGCTTGTGTTGCCAATGTGCAACACTATCTGCTGGCGGTACATTTGGAGGGTTTGGACCACCATGAATCTCGAAAAGTTCACCGACCGCGCGAAAGGCTTCCTGCAAGCCGCGCAGACTGTCGCGATCCGCCTCAATCACCAGCGGATCACGCCGCTGCATATCGCCAAGGCTTTGCTGGAAGACAGCGAGGGCATGGCCGCGGGGCTGATCCACCGCGCGGGTGGGCAGGCACCGCTGGCGGCGACCGCTGTCGATGCGGGGCTTTCGAAGATCCCGGCAGTGACGGGCGGCGGCGCGCAGGCGACTCCGGGGCTGGATAACGACGCGGTGCGCCTGCTCGACCAAGCCGAACAGCTCGCCGATAAGGCGGGGGACAGCTACGTCACGGTCGAGCGGATGCTCACCGCGCTCGCGCTCGCGCCAGGGGCTGCGGGCGACGCGCTGAAGGCGGCGGGCATCACCCCGCAATCGCTAAACGCCGCGATCGAAGCGCTGCGGGGCGGCAAGCGCGCGGACAGCGCCGGGGCCGAGAACACATATGACGCGATGCAGAAATTCGCTCGCGACCTGACGCAGGCCGCGCGTGACGGCAAGCTCGATCCGGTCATCGGCCGCGACGAGGAGATCCGCCGCACGATCCAGATCCTCGCCCGGCGCACCAAGAACAACCCCGCACTGATCGGCGAGCCCGGCACTGGCAAAACCGCGATCGCCGAAGGCCTCGCGCTGCGCATCGCCAATGGCGACGTTCCCGACAGCCTCAAGGGCCGCACGCTCATGTCGCTCGACATGGGCGCGCTGATCGCGGGCGCGAAATATCGCGGCGAGTTTGAAGAACGGCTGAAATCGGTGCTCGACGAGGTCAAGCATGCAGAAGGCCAGATCATCCTGTTCATCGACGAGATGCACACCTTGATCGGGGCGGGCGCATCGGAAGGCTCGATGGACGCCTCCAACCTGCTGAAGCCCGCGCTCAGCCGCGGGGAGCTGCACTGCATCGGCGCGACCACGCTCGATGAATACCAGAAGTACGTCGAGAAGGACCCCGCGCTCCAGCGGCGCTTCCAGCCGGTGTTTATCGCCGAGCCGAGCGTCGAGGACACGATCTCGATCCTGCGCGGGATCAAGGACAAGTACGAGCTGCACCACGGCGTGCGGATCACCGACGGCGCCATCGTGGCGGCGGCGAAGCTCTCCGACCGCTACATCCAGAACCGCTTCCTCCCCGACAAGGCGATCGACCTGATGGACGAGGCCGCGAGCCGCATCCGCATGGAGGTAGAGTCGAAGCCCGAGGAGATCGAGGCGCTCGACCGGCGGATCATTCAGTTGAAGATCGAAGAGCAGGCGCTCCAGAAGGAAACCGACGCCAATTCCAAGGACCGCCTCGTCGCCTTGCGCGAGGAGCTGGCTAACCTCGAGCAGCAGTCGGCCGAACTCACCACCCGCTGGCAGAACGAGCGCGACAAGATCGAGGCCGAGGGCAAGATCAAGGAGCAACTCGATGCCGCGCGGCTGGAGCTTGAGCAAGCCCAGCGCGAAGGCGATCTCGCGAAGGCCGGAGAGCTCTCCTACGGGCGCATCCCCCAGCTCGAAAAGCAGCTCGCCGAAGCGCAAGGGCAGGCCGCCAACGCGATGCTGCGCGAGGAAGTGACCAAGGAGGACATCGCCGGCGTCGTCAGCCGCTGGACCGGTGTGCCGGTCGACAAGATGATGGCGGGCGAGCGCGAGAAGCTGCTGGCGATGGAAACGATCCTCGGCAAGCGGGTGATCGGCCAGAGCCAAGCGATCGAGGCGGTCTCCAAGGCCGTCCGCCGCGCGCGCGCGGGCCTTCAGGACCCGGGGCGTCCTCTGGGCTCCTTCCTGTTCCTCGGCCCCACGGGTGTCGGCAAGACCGAGCTGACCAAGGCGCTCGCGGGCTTCTTGTTCGATGATGACAACGCGATGGTGCGGATCGACATGAGCGAATTCATGGAAAAACACGCCGTCGCCCGCCTGATCGGCGCGCCTCCGGGCTACGTCGGCTACGAGGAGGGCGGGGTGCTGACCGAAGCGGTGCGCCGCCGCCCCTATCAGGTGGTGCTGTTCGACGAGGTCGAGAAGGCGCACTCCGATGTCTTCAACGTGCTGCTGCAAGTGCTCGATGATGGCCGCCTGACCGACGGGCAGGGCCGCGTGGTCGACTTTGCCAACACGCTGATCATCCTAACCTCCAACCTCGGCAGCCAGTATCTCGCCAACCTGCCTGACGGGGCCGAGACCGCGACGGTCGAGAAGGACGTGATGGATGTGGTGCGCGGGCATTTCCGGCCCGAATTCCTCAACCGTCTGGACGAGATCATCCTGTTCCACCGTCTGGGGCAGGAGCACATGGCGCCGATCGTCACCATCCAAGTCGGGCGCGTCCAGAAGCTGCTCGCCGATCGCAAGATCACGCTCGACCTCACCGAGGCGGCGCTGCGCTGGCTCGGGCGGGTGGGCTATGATCCGGTCTACGGCGCGCGGCCGCTGAAGCGCGCGGTGCAGCGCTACCTGCAGGACCCGCTCGCCGAGATGCTGCTGGAAGGCAAGCTGCCCGATGGCAGCACGCTGAAGATCGACGAAGGTGACGGGGCGCTGACCATGGCGGTCGCCTGACCGGCATGCCCTGTTGAGCCATCTTCGCTGGCATCACACGCCCCAACAAAAAAAGGCCCCGGTTTCCCGGGGCCTTTTCTTTGGTGTGTCTGATCGGATCAGAACTTCTTCGACACGCTCGCCGAGAAGGTACGACCGAAGGCGTCGTTGATCGAGGCCGGGATACAGAAGCCGAAGTAGGCCTGGCACCGGCGGTCGAACGCATTGTTGACCACGAAGTTGATGCGGAAGTTCTCGGCGGTCTGGAAGTACAGGTTGAAGTCGACCGTCACGTAATCTTCGAGCTGGTCGAATTCACGCGTGTCGGGGGTACGGCCAGCGCGCGAGAACAGGCCTTCGCCGGTGTAGTTGACCACCGACCCGAAGCCCCAGGTCTTGCCGAGGTAGTTCGCAGCCACCTGACCCACGAACTGCTCGTCACCGATCGTGCCGTGAGTCGGCTGCGGGCCGACGCCGGTGATGTTGACTTCGCGGAACAGGGTGACGTTGAGGTCACCGCGCAGCTGGAAGGTGCCGGACACGCCGATGTTGTCGAGCGAAGTGGCATAGAGCGCCGAAGCGACGATGCCTTCGTACTTGATCGACTGACCGTTGACGAAGCCGGTGATCACGCCCGGGTTGGTCGGGTTGCTGACGACTTCCCCGTTCGCTTCGCGCTTGATGAACGAGCAGAACTGGTTGCCGTTCGCCGGATCAGCGGTGTTGAACACCGGGTTGTCGAAGCACGCCGAGTTGATCTGCGCCGAGGTCAGCTGGGCAATCGGGTTGCTGATGTCGACGTTGATGTAATCGACGGTCAGCGAGAAGTTGCGCAGGAACCACGGACGGATGATCCCGCCGACGCTCCAGCTGTCAGCCTGCTCGTTATCGAGGTTCGGGTTACCGCCGGTGATCTGCGGCACCGAAGCCTGCGCCGCGATCTGCGGACGCGAGATGTTCGGGAAGGCAGCCAGGAACGCAGCACAGTTGCGCTCACGGTTCGGGCGGACGGCGGCGTTCGCAGCGCTGATTGCCTGCGGCAAGCAGAGGTCGGGGATGAAGCCGAACTGGTTCGAACGCGGCGCGAACAGCTCGGTCAGAGCGGGCGCACGGAACGAGCGGGTGAAGTTCCCGCGCAGTTCGATGTCACGCACCGGAGCGATGCTGCCGCCTGCGGCCCACGAGAAGAACCCGCCGTTGATGGTGTTATCGACATAGCGGCCACGACCATACACGATCGCCGACTCGATGATGAAGTCGTTGTCGGGAGTGATCAGCGGCACGTTCACTTCGCCGAACACTTCGTTGAGGGTGAACTCACCACCAACCGGAGTGATCGCCGCGCCGCGGCCACGACCGCGAGCGTCGAATTCCGACGGCGTGAACTGGCCCTGCTCCTTACGATATTCGTAACCGACGTTCACACCGACATCATTGCCGAAGATCGCGAAGGGCGAACCGCCGACGTTGGCGTTGAAGACCATCTGTTCGAGCGTCGAGGACGAGGTCGAATCTTCGATGATGTAGTCGATCGCAGCTGCGCTCGCCTGGTTGCCGAAGAAGTTCAGCGGCACGCAGCGGCTGTCGGCAACCGGTGCCGGGATACCCGCTGCCGCGTTCGGGGTCTGGGCGAGAGTCGTCGGCGTAGTCGAGCAGACGATCTGTCCGTTCACGCGTGCCACGTTGACCGCATTGATGAAGTTCTGGGCGTTGATGTCCTGACGGAAGTCGGTGATGTCCGAGTTGCCGTAGTTGAACGAGGCTTCCCAGTTGAACCCACGACCGCCGAGTTCGAAATCACCGCGGGCGCCGATCACGCCGCGCAGCAGTTCGGTTTCGGCAAAGCCGGTGAGGTCAGCAAAGGCGATGTTGGCGCGAGCGACCCGGAAGGTGCTGGTCACGCCCGCGTTCTGAAGCACGCCGCGCGCCTGATCACTCAGGAACGGGTTGTCGAGGTTGAACCGAAGGTCTCCGCTCAGCCCCCCAAACAGGGAAGAGTTGAAGGTCGGCTGCTGGACCAGTTCGTCGGCGCGCGCGTCATAGTACTGTGCTTCGACGAACACGTTGATGTTGTCGGTCACATCGTAGTTCAGGAACAGGTTGGCCCCGAACCGGCGCAGGTCGGAGGTCAGCTGACCGAAGTCCGAGAACTGGAACGCACGGTCGCCGCCGATGCCGCGAATGCCGTTGGCGGTGGCGCCACCGGCGTTGAGCGGGCGGGTGCCGGGGTTGAACGGGACCAGGTTGCCAGCAGCATCGAACTGGAACGCGCCGGCAGCATTGTTGAAGATACCGTCAAGATCCGCGCCGGCAGTCGTGATACCGCCGGGGCCTTCGATGATCAGGCCGAGAGCGGTCAGCGCGTAGATGCGCGACGGGGAGTAGAGCGCGGTATCGGGAATGCCGTCAGTCGCGCTGGTGTTGATCGCAAGGTTCGGGTTGATACGGCCGGTGCGGATCGTGTTCTGCTGGGTCTCGATTTCGTCGAGATAGACCGAACGCGCGCTCTGCAGAATGCCGTCGGTCTGGGTGTAGAACGACGAAACCTGGAGGTGGCCGCGGTTGTCGGCGAAGCTGGTGCCGTAGGCGCCTTCGAAGCGGTAGCTGAAGCCGTCACCTTCTTCGGTGATGCTGCTGGTGCCGATCAGGCTGAGGCCTTCGTACTGATCATCGAGGATGATGTTGACGGTACCGGCAATCGCGTCCGAACCGTAAACCGGCGCGCCGGCGGTCGAGGCGATGTCGGTGCGCTTCACCAGCGCGGTCGGAATGATGTTGAGGTCAACCTGCAGACCGGGAGCGGCGGGGCCGAACAGCGACGGGGTGTTCGACGACACAACGCGGCGACCATTGATCAGGGTCAGGGTGCGGTTGGTGCCGAGGCCGAAGTTGTTGATGAAGTTCACGCCCTGGCCGAACGAGCCCTGCGCGCCATCGGGGGTGGCCGAGCCACGGATCTGCGGCAGATC
>JAIYEK010000125.1 GCA_027487015.1 Erythrobacteraceae bacterium
GATCTCGCGCCCGGCGGCGGTGTAGTCGATGGTGCGGATCAGGAACGCCATGCCCGCGCCCTCACCAATAGTAGAACACGCTGATCACATGCGCGGTGAGCGCGGCGATCAGGGCGATGGTGAGCGGAATGTGCACGAACAGCCAGATCTCCAGCATCGCGCGGATGCGCAGCGCCCCGCGGATCTGGGCGAGCTGTTCGCGGCGCTTCTCCAGCAGCGCGGTGACCCGCGCCTCGGCCTCGGAGCCGGTGCCCATGCCGCGCAGCGCGCGCGCGGTTCTGCAGCCGGGATAGCTCCCCGTCAGCCGCGCCAGCGCCCCGCCGTAGAACACGTCCTGGCCGAGTGCAGCGATCACCAGATCGGACTCCGCGCGGGCGAGCGGCTGCGCTGCGCTCTCCAGCTGACGGTCCAGCGCGGTCAGCGCGTCGAGCATCTGCGCGCGGGTCATTTCCTTGCGATTGGCGCTGAGGCTGGCGGGCAGCGTCGCGTAGACGACCACCCCGTAGATGCCGGTGATGATCACCAGCAGCATCAGCACATAGGCGAGCGTGTGGACGTTCCAGCCGATCTGGAACCCGGTGTGGAGCGTGCCCACCACGATCAGCGCAAGGCCAAGATAGACGTGCGCCGAGGTCCAAGCCTTCAGGCTCCACGCCCCCGGATTGATCCGCCGCTTCCGCACCCCCAGCAGCGAGAGCCACAGGATAAGCCCGAACCCGATGGTGCCGAGCGTATAGCCGTACCACGTCCCGCCATTGGGCCGGGGATCGTGATCGATCATCAGATAGCCCGCGATGCTCGTGCCCGAAAGCAGCAGCGCGATCCACAGCCAGCGGAAGCCCTTGTGCTTGAGGAAGCTCACATGATCGCTGTCGCGCCGCCGCTCGTCCTGCGAGAAACGGCCGGTGCCGCCGGTCGCCTTGCCCCCTGCTTTGGTCGCCATCACTCGGCGTCCTCGGTGAGCTTGGCGAAGGTCAGGAACTTGTCGGGTGAGACGCGGATCGCGGCCCCGGTCGGGCAGGCGCGCACGCAGGCGGGGCCGCCGTCGATGCCGGAGCACATGTCGCACTTGATCGCCTGCTTGGCCTTCTGCCCGCCGTCCTTCTCGGCCGCCTTCTTGCGCCAGGAGTAAGATGCCTCGCCCGGGCCGGGGCCGGTGCCGAACAGCATCCATTGCAGGAGGCTCGGCTTCTTGGGGGGCTTGGCATCCATGCGGATCACGCCGTAGGGGCAGTTGCGCTGGCAGTTGCCGCAGCCGATGCAGGTCTCGTCGATGAAGACCTCGCCGTCCGGCCCGCGCTTGATCGCGTTGGGCGGGCAATCGGCCATGCAATGCGGGTGCTCGCAGTGGCGGCACGAGGTCGGGACGTGGAGGTGCGCATAGGTCTTGCCCGCCTCGCGGTCGAGCCGCGAAAGCCCGTCATGGCTGTCAGCGCAGGCCTTTTCGCAATTGTCGCAGCCGATGCACAGCTTCTCGTCGATGAGGAGCACGTCGGTCGCCTCGCCGATGCCGTTGTCGACGAGGAACTGCGCGGTTTGCGAATAGAGATCGACCGCGCCGGAGAATTCGTCCTTGCGGCTCTCGATGAAGGCGTTGGTGGCGCGGCGGCCGGCCATGTCCTTGAGCGCCCGCTCTCGCAGGGCGGGGTTCTTCTCGAGCAACGCGAGGAAACCTTCGCCCGGCAGACGGATCACCTCCGACTTGATCGCCGCCTTCACGGTCGCGGTGCGCGCCGAGCCGTCGATCACCGCCATCTCGCCGAAATAGCTTCCGGCGGGGAGGTAGGAGAGGAACACCGGCCGCTCGCCGATGGCCTTCTCGACGATCATCGAGCCGCGGCGGATGATGAAGATGTCCTTGTCGTCCGCGCCCTCGCTGACCACCACCTCGCCCGCGCGCTTCTCCTCGACCTTGGCGGCCTCGACCAGCGGGGCGATGTCCTTCGGCGTGAGGCCCGATCCGAACATCTGGAGCAGCTGCCGCTCGATCGAGATGCGCTGGATCGCCGTCTTGGCGGAGGGCACCTGCGATTGCAGCTTGAGGGCGGCAAGGCGCGAGATTTCGACCACGATGGTGTCTTCCGCCGCCCGGATCGTCGCGCCGCGGCGGCGCCCGGAGATGAGGCCAACCTCGCCGAAGATCGAGCCTGCCCCGATAGGAATGGTGATCGAGGGATCGGCGGGGTTCACTTCGACTGCGACCGACCCGCTGGCGATCCCGAACAGCGATGATCCGGGGGCATTGCGCTCAAAGATCACCTCGCCTGGCCCGTAGAACTTGGCTTCGCTGTCGAGCATGAATTCGCGCATCTGGAGCGGGTTCATGCCGTTGAGGATCGAGACGTTCGCCCGCAGGAACTCGAGCCATTCCTCGGTCGAGCGGTTGCCGGGAAGGCCTGCGAACTTCGCCGCGATGATCGGCTCGTCCGCAGGCTTCAGCGCGGTGTTGCCGTTGATGAACTCGATGACGTCGTGGCCCTGGTTCATGCAGTGCTTGATCAGGGGGTAGCCGGCGAGGGCGCCGATCACGAAAATGCCGGGCGCGGTGCTCTCGAACACTGGCGACAGCCGCGGGAAGGCGCCGCGGTCCTCGCTGGTGAATTCGATCCCGCATTCCTCGACAAAGGCGCGCGGCGGGGCCGAGCCGATGCGGGCGATGATCCGGTCGCAGGGGATGCGGATTTCCCCGTCGCGGGTAGTGAGCGTGATCCAGCCCGGCTCAATCGCTTTGGTCTCGCTCTCGTTACGCACAGTGAGCTTGCCCGCCTCGTGATCGGCCATAAGCGCGCTGACGTTGGCCGCCTTGGCGGTCGGGAATTCGGTGCCGCGGTTGAGGATCGAGACGGTGTTGCGCTGCGCCGGGTCTTCGGCAAGGCCGCGCGCGTTCTCGATCCCGGCGTCCCCGGTGCCGACGATGATGATATGCTCGTCGACATATTCGGTGGGATCGTCGAGCTGGTACTGCACATGCGGTAGGTCGAAGCCGGGGCAGCGCATCAGGTTGGGGTTGCCCTGCGTGCCGATGGCGAGGACGACGTTCTCGGCCATCACGGTCTCGCCGCTGGTCAGCTCAATCGCATAGGGCCCGGCGTGGCGCTGGAGTTCCTTGACGTTCTTCGTCCCGTCCCGCGCGCGGGTGACGATCTGCTGCACCGAGCCGGGGATCGGATCGCCCGTCCCGCGGATCGCCTTGGCCTCGGCGTGGTATTTCACGTTGACCTTGTGGCCCGCGATCTGCTCGTGCCAGGTGCCGAGGATCGCCTCGCGCTTGCCCGCGTCAAAATCGATGTCGCTGCGCAGCACCAGATTGCTGGGCGTCGCCATGACGTGCTTGCCCTTCTGGTACTTGTAGATCGTGTCCGAGAGGTGGTCGGTCTTTTCGAGCAGCACATGGCTCAAACCCAGCGCGGCGGCGCGCGCGGCGGCGCTTAGCCCGGCAGGGCCTGAACCGATGATCGCGACTTTGAAAATCCCGCTCACCTATCCCCCCCTCGCGGATAGATCGCCCCCGAGGCAGCACCATAACCAAAACCGGCCCCGACGCCAGAGCGAATTGCCCCGCCATCCGGGGGGTGCTACCGATGCAGACATGGGACAGGGCGAAACGCTGCCTCAGGGCGGATCATCGAAAGCGGGCTGGGTCTTGCTGGGAGCGGCATTGCTCCTCGCGGCAGGCTCGATCGGGTTCAACATCTTTCAGGGTTCGGGCACCGCGGGCGAGCCGCCGGCGGCGGCGGGCGGCGATGGCTCGATCGAAGCGCTGCGCGCCGCGGCCGAGGCTTCGAGCGGCGATGCCGGTCCGTGGGGCGACCTTGCCTTTGCCTACTTCAACAAGGGCCAATACGCGGAGGCCGCCGACGCCTATCGCCGCGCGCTCGCCATTGCGCCGGACGAGGCGGTGCTGTGGTCGGCGCTGGGCGAAACGCTGGTGCTGGAAAGCAAGCGCGACCCGCTCCCGGCGGAAGCCTTGCAGGCCTTCGAAAAGGCGCTGTCGCTCGATGCCGAGGACCCGCGTGCACGCTATTTCCTCGCCGCCAAAAAGGACCTCGACAAGGACCACGAGGGCGCGATTGCCGCTTGGCTTGATCTGCTCGGCGACAGCCCGCAGGGCGCGCCATGGGAGGCGGATCTGGTGCGCACCATCGAGCAGGTCGGCCAGATCAACAAGATCGATGTCGCCGCGCGGATCGCTGCGGCGCAGAAGCAGCTCAAGCCCGCCATGATCGCACCGGGATCGGGCGCGGTCGCGGGCGACGCGGCCTCGTCCTCCCTGCGCGGGCCGACGGCGGCGGATGTCGCGGCAGCAGGCGCAATGAAGCCGAGCGAGCAGCGGACCATGGCCGAAGGCATGGTCGAACAGCTCGAAGCCCGCCTCGCCAAGGAACCCAAGAATGTCGATGGCTGGGTGATGCTGATCCGCAGCCGAATGACGCTGGGCGAACCGGCCAAGGCCAAGGCAGCGCTGGACGCGGCGGTGAAGGCCAATCCGACAAGCGCGGCGCAGTTGCGCAGTGCTGCCGCGTCGCTAGGCGTGAAGTAGGGCGCTTTGCCCTACTTCCCTTGCGGCGGCACCAGCGCGGCGAGCTGTTCGCTGGTCAGCACCGTAGCCCCGGCCGGATAGGCATAGCCTGCCTGCATCGGGCTCACCGCAATCGCCTTGCGGTAGACGATGCTTTCATCGTCCATCTGGTCTGCAGCGGGCGCGGCCGTGTTGATGTCGAAGCTCACGCCCGGAAACGGCGGAAGCTCGCCGCCGCGCGATTTTGCCATCATCTGCATCATCGGCGAGGCGCTGGCGGCCATGTTGGCGGTGAAGCCGACCTTGTAGGCATTGTAGGTGCCGATCTCGGA
>JAIYEK010000092.1 GCA_027487015.1 Erythrobacteraceae bacterium
CCCGCAGCCCGCTTGGTTCCGCACCATGAGGCGCGCTCAACCCCTGTGCGAAACCCTGCAACATCTGACAGGCACCCCCCGCTTGCACCCTCCGGCAATGCCGCTAAGTAGGGTTCCAAATTAGAACCGGGATCAGTTCATGGCGACCTTCACTCTCCCCAAGAATTCCAAGATCAGCCCGAGCGGCAAGACGCACAAGGCGTCGGGTGGCCGCGTTAAGGCGTTCAAGATCTACCGCTACGATCCCGACAGCGGCCAGAACCCGCGCTACGACAAGTTTGAGCTCGACCTGGACGAATGCGGGCCGATGGTGCTCGACGCGCTGTTCAAGATCAAGAACGAGGTCGACCCGACCCTGACCTTCCGCCGCTCGTGCCGCGAGGGGATCTGCGGGTCGTGCTCGATGAACATCAACGGCAAGAACGCGCTCGCCTGCACCACCGCGATCGAGGATCTGAAGGGAGAGATCCGCATCACGCCGCTGCCGCACATGGACGTGATCAAGGACCTCGTGCCCGATTTCACCCATTTCTACGCGCAGTATGCGAGCATCCGCCCCTGGCTCCAGACCGTCAGCCCGACCCCTTCGGGCAAGGAGCGCCTGCAATCGCCCGAACAGCGCGAGAAGCTCGATGGCCTCTACGAGTGCATCCTGTGCGCCTGCTGCTCGACCTCTTGCCCGTCCTACTGGTGGAACAGCGACAAGTTCCTCGGCCCGGCGATCCTGCTCCAGGCCTATCGCTGGCTCGCCGACAGCCGCGACGAGATGACCGGCGAGCGGCTCGATGACCTCGAAGATCCGTTCCGTCTCTACCGCTGCCACACCATCATGAACTGCGCGAATGTGTGCCCCAAGGGTCTCAGCCCCGCCAAGGCAATCGCCGAGACCAAGAAAATGATGGCCGAGCGCGCGATCTGATCGCGTCCGGCACGGCAAGACAGGCGCGCAAACCATGGCCGACCATCAGGCGGTGAACGCGCCGTTCGAACATCGCCCCCTCCCGCCCGAAGACTGCGGCGGAGAGGAGGGGTGGTACACCTGGAACATGGTGGACCGCACGCGCTACAATACCTCGGTGCTGGGCGAGATGCGCGTGCGCAAGGAGGGCCAGCACTGCCGCCTGCGGATGTTCCCCGAGCGCCGCCACACCAACCTCGTCGACAACATCCACGGCGCGGTCACGCTCGGCCTGATCGACATCGCACTCTTCGCGACGATGCACATCAACGGTAGCGGCGAGGCGGGGCCATCGGTCACAGTCGAGCTCTCGACGCAGTTCGTGGGCGGCGGCGATCCGGCCCGGCCGCTGGACGCGGTCAGCGAGATCGTGCGCGAGACGGGGCGGATGCTGTTCCTGCGCGGTTTTGCCACCCAGCCCCGCGATGACGGCGGCGAGGACATCATCGCCTCCTACTCGGGCATCGTGCGCAAGATGCGCTCGCAGCGCTGAGGCGCGCCCGCCCATGCCCGGCCTGCTCGCCCGCTATGACGCGCTGATCGCCAGCGACCAGCTGCGCGCCGATCCAGACCAGCGCGCCGCGGCCGAGCGGCTGGCGCGGTTGCAGGACGAGCTTGAGGCTCCGCCGCCGAGCTCCGGCCTGTTCGGCAAGCTCTTCGGCGCGAAGCCCGCCGCGACCCCACGCGGGGTGTACCTGTGGGGCGGTGTCGGTCGCGGCAAGTCGATGCTAATGGACCTGTTCGTCGACACTCTCGCGCTCCCCGAAAAGCGCCGCGTCCATTTCCACGCCTTCATGCTCGAAGTCGACCGCCGCATCGCCGAGGCGCGCAAGGCCGAGCGGCGCGATCCGCTGGTCGCTGTGGCGCAGGACATGGCGGCGGGGCTCAAATGCCTCGCCTTCGACGAGATGGTCGTGACCAACACCGCCGACGCGGCAATCATGGGCCGCTTCTTCACCGCGCTGATGCAGGGCGGGACGGTGATCGTCACCACCTCCAACCGGCCCCCGCGCGATCTCTACAAGGATGGCCTCAACCGATCGCTGTTCCTGCCCTTTATCGACCTTGTCGAGCGCGAGATGGATGTGCTGAGCCTCAACGGGCCGACCGATTACCGCCTCGACCGCATCGGCGGGCTTGCGATGTGGCACGCCCCCCTCGGCGAGGCGGCGACCGAACAGGTGCGCGAGGCCTTCTTCCGCCTCACCGACTTCGCCCCCGAGGATGCCGCCAACGTGCCGAGCGGCGAGCTTGACCTGGGCGGTGGGCGGAGCCTGTTTGTGCCCAAGAGCCTCAAGGGTGTGGGCGTGTTCAGCTTCAAGAAGCTCTGCGCCGAGAACCGGGGCGCGGCCGATTACCTCGCCATCGCGCGCGCGTTCCACACCGTCATCCTTGTCGGCATCCCCAAGATGGGCCCGGAAAACCGCAACGAGGCGCTCCGCTTCACCAAGCTGATCGACGCGCTTTACGAGCACCGGGTGAAGCTGTTCGTGACCGCCGCCGCGGCGCCGGAGGAGCTCTACCAGGCTGGCGACGGGGCGTTCGAATTCGAGCGCACAGTGAGCCGGCTCAATGAGATGCAGAGCGAGGCATACATGGCGCTCGGCCACGGGACGGAAGATTAGGCGGAAACGCCGAGCCCCGTCAGCGATTTCTCCAGCATCAGCAGCTGCCACAAGGTGCGCGAATGATCCGCGCGCCCTGCGATATGCGCCTCGGCCAGCGCGGTGATGGCTTGTGGGCGGAAGAACCCGGTCTGCGCGAGGCTTCCCGTGGCGATCCCCCGCGCCGCACCCGCAAGCGGCCCTCGCAGCCATTCGGCGATCGGGGTCACGAAGCCCTGCTTGGGGCGGTAGAGGATGTCTTGCGGCAGGTAACGCTCGAGGCTCTTCTTGAGCAGATATTTGCCCACGCTCCCGCGCACCCGCATCCCCTCGGGCAGCCTTGCGGCAAACTCCACCAAGCGGTGATCGAGCAAGGGCTCCCTCGCCTCCAAGCTCACCGCCATGCTGGTGCGGTCGACTTTCGTCAGAATATCGCCCGGCATCCAGAAGGTGAGGTCGGCATATTGCGCCCGGTCGAGCCCGCTGCGACCCGGTGCATTGCGCATGAGCCGAATGAGCTCGTCCTCGGCCCGGAAACCGTCGAGGCTTGCGGCGAAGTTGTCGGAATAGAGCGCCCGGCGCGCGTCCGGCAGGGTTACCGAGAGCCCGCGTGCGTAACCCTCTTCGCCGCTCTCGGCCAAAGCCAACAGGGTCGCCTTGGCACGCAAGGGGCGCGGGGCCCAGTCGGCCTTGGGCCAGGCGCGGCCAAGCATCCCGAACAGCGGTCCGCGCACCGAGGCAGGCAGCGCGGCGCGGGTGCGCTCCTCGTGGTGGTGGAACACCTGGCGGCGGTAGCCTGCGAACGCCTCGTCCGCTCCGTCGCCCGACAGCGCCACCGTCACCCGCTCCCGCGCGAGCTGGCACACGCGCCAGGTGGGGAGCGCCGAGGCATCGGCGAAGGGCTCGTCGAACATCGCGGCGAGGGTATCGATAGCGGCGAAGTCGTCGGTCGCGACGATCCGCTCGGCATGATCCGCGCCGAACTTGGCGGCGACCTGACGGGCATAGGAGGTCTCGTCATAGGCCGCGACATCGAAGCCGATCGAGCAGGTCTGCACCGGCGAAGCGCTCGCCTCGGCCATCAGCGCGACCACGCCCGAGGAGTCTACCCCACCCGACAGGAATGCGCCCAGCGGCACGTCGGCGACCATGCGCGAGCGCACGCCTTCGCGCAGCAGATGGACGAGCTGGGCGGAAAGATCAGCCTCGCTCCCGCGCTCGCGCTCGGCGAAGGAAATGTCCCACCAACGCTGTGGGCGCCCGGGGGCCTTGCCCTGCTCCAACAGCCAGAAATGCCCCGCGGGGAGCTTCTCGACCCCCGCCAGAATGGAGTGCGTATCGGGCACATAGCCCCAGGCCATATAGGCCTCGATCGCCTGCGGATTGACCCGGCGGCGCAGCAGCGGGTGCGCGAGCAGGCCCTTCAGTTCGGAGGCGAAGGCGATGCTCCCGTCCGAAAGGTGGGCGATGAACAGCGGCTTCACCCCGAAGCGGTCGCGGGCCAGAAAGAGCCGGCGGGTGGCGAGGTCGAAGATCGCGAAGGCGAACATCCCGTCCAATCGCGACAGGCAATCCGGCCCCCACTTCTGCCAAGCAGCGAGGATCACCTCGGTATCGCCGCTCGTGCGGAAGGTGAAACCGGCCTGCTCCAGCTCGCGCCGCAGCTCGCGGAAATTGTAGATCTCACCGTTGAAGACGATCACCACGCGGCCATCGGCAGCGTGCATTGGCTGGGGGGAACCGGCGATGTCGATGATCGAAAGACGGCGGTGGCCCAGCCCTACCCCGTGATCGGTCCACACCCCCGCCCCATCAGGCCCGCGGTGCGCGAGCGCGTCGCACATCCGGACGACCCGCGCAGGGTCGACCGGCTTGGGCGTCTCGGCATGGAAAATCCCGGCAATCCCGCACATGCGTCCGACGCCTAGAGCAGGAGCGAGAGCGCGGCAATCGCGGCAAGGGCGATGATCGCGAGGGCAGCGCTTCCGGGCGCAAATGCCGCGGTCTCGAACCGGCGGACCCAGCCCCAGCTTTCGATGTCGGCAAGCGGCCAGCCATATTCTTCCGGCTCGCGCTCCACGAAGCGCCATGCCGCGCCCAGCAAGACCGCAACGACGATGGCGAAGAACACCCAGCCATAGACGATATGGTCGAACCCGGTCGCCTTCTCCGCGCCGACATATTGCGCCACATAGATCGTCGCGAAGGCGCGCACCCCGTTGGCCAGCACGGGGACAATCACGCAGGCGGCCATGAAGCCGGCGCGGGTGCGCCAGCGGTTGAAGCGGGTGGCGCAGACCAGCACGCCCAGCGTCACCATCGCGATCAGGAACTTCACTCCCGAACAGGCCTCGGCGACGATGAAGAGCCCTGCGGGGGTATCGATGTGGATCCCCTCGATCCGCGCCGGCACGCCGCTCGCATGGGTGAGCGCGATGGCGATCTCGGCGGTGATGGTTTGCAGCGGCGGGATGATCTCGTCGCCGAAGGGCACGAGGAAGGCGGCAAAGGCGATGGGCAGCGCAAGCACGATGCTGGCGCGCAGGCCGAGCACCGTCACCGCCGCCGCCTGCAAAGCGCCCACCGCGCCGACCTGCGCGACGAGGTTGATGTCCAGCCCCTCGCCCGCACGCCACAGGGCGAGGCCCGCGGCGACCCCTGCGAGACCGGGCAGGAACGGCTGCGGTGCCAGCGTTGCCAGCTCCTCCTCCTTGAGCGCGACCAGCCAGGCGGTGATCAGGGGGATAAGGAGCAGGTGGCTATAGGTATCGATGTTCCACCACTGGTTCGCCATCGCGCTCCATGCGCCGAAGTTGGCAAACACCAGCGCGAGCGCCGCTGCCGCCAGCGCTGCGAGCGGCGCGCGCCACGCGGCGGGGAGGCGCAGTTGGGTGCGCTCTTGCGGGAGCGCGGCGGCTTCATGCGGCATGGCGCTGCCCTTCGGTCTGCTTGCCGATCAGCCCGGCGAGCGGGGTCAGCATTGCGTTCCATCCGTGATGGTCGAGCACAAACTTACGCGCGGCAGTGCCGATGCGCGATGCCGCCTCACGGTCGGCGAGCAGCTCGGCGATCCGCTCGGCCATCACCTCGGGCTTTGGCGGTGAGACCAGCCAATGCGTCCCATCCTCTGCGGCGATTCCCGTCGCTGCGTCGGGCGTAAGCACCACGGGCCGCGCCATCGCCATCGCCTCCAAAACCTTGTTCTGCACCCCGCGCGCAATCAGCAGCGGGGCGAGCACGGCGTCGGCGGCGGCAAGGAAGGGCCGCACATCAGGCACCGCGCCCCACACCCGCACGCCCGGAGCGCCGTCCTGCGCCATCAGCGCGCGGGTCGGATTGCGCCCGACGACATGGAACGTCGCCTGCGGCAGGCGCGCGCGAAGCTGGGGCAGCAGCGCCTCGATCACCCACAGGGCGGCCTGCTCGTTGGGGCGGTAGTCCATCTGTCCGGTGAAGATGAAATGCGGGCCTGCATCCGCCGCCAGCGCCGGGTGCGGCAGGCTCGCGGCAGGGTCGAAGAAGTCCGCATCAATGCCGTTGCCGATCACTTGGACATTGACCTTGGCAGGCTCGCGCAGCCGGCTGCGATAGAGCGCTGCTTCGGCTTCGGAGATCAGGATCGTCGCGTCAGCCCGCCGACCGAGCCGCTCTTCCTCGGCTGCCAGCAACCGCGCCTCGCGCCCGTAGAGCCATGCGCGCTCGCCCGCTTCGGCGTAGGCAGCGAACTTGGCGCTGTCGACATCGCACAGGTCGATCACCACCGGGCCAGCAAAGCCCACGGGCACATATTGGCCCATTTGGCCCGAGAAGACTACGATCGCCTCGATCCCCTCGCGGGCAATCGTTGCGCGCGCCCAAGCGGCGAGTTTGCGGGAGTGGAAGGCGGTAAGGCTCACCGGCCTGCCCGCCAGCACCGCCTCGACTCCCGCAAGCGGCAGGGGCTTGGTCCGCGGCGCCACGCATTGCGTCGCCGCAAGCGCGGCCAGCGCGCGCTCGGCTCCGGCATCGCCCTCCCCGAAGCAACCGACATGCACCGGGCCAAGCTTCGCCAGCGCCTTCAGCAGATGGTGCGAGCGGATGCGGTCGCCCCGGTCAGGCGGGAACGGCACGCGGTGGGCGAGGAACAGGATGCCGGACATCAGGCCAGCCCCCTAAGCCAACCCACGTGCGATCCACGGCCCCAGAGTGTTGGCGATCGGCAGCGGGAGCTTCTTCCAGAGCTCAATCTTGCGACTGTAGCTGGCGTCGGTCGGATCGATATTGCGCGCAGGCGCCCCCGGCGCGGTCCAGGCGGCATAAGTCAGCGGCTGCGGATCGAAGCCCCAGTTCTTCTTGAAACTGAACGGCCCGCTCCCCGTCTTGGAGCGGCCGAAATCGAACCGGCTCATGCCCTGACGGCGGGCGTGGAGCATCAGCTCGTAATACATCACCTCGTTCGCCCGAGCGCCGCGCGCTTCGAACACGCCGCCGCCCCAGAAGGGCATGACCGCCCCGCCGTGGTAGAAATTGAGCACGCTCGCAAGCGGGGTCTCGCCCGCCCAGACGGTGAGGATGTCGCTGCTCTCGGGGAAGGCCTCCAGCATCGCGCGGAACAGCGCGCGGGGGAAGACCGGGGTGCCGAGATTGCGCACGCTTGCGCTGTAGCAGGCGTAGTGCGCGGCAAGATCGTTTGGGTCCCGTCCGATGGTCACGCGGTGGCCGAAGGTAAGGCCCTTCCTCACCTCGGCGCGCGCCTTGCGCGGGATGGCGAGGAGTTCGGCTTCGTCATCGGCGGCAAGCGCGCGTTCGAAGCCGCAATGCTTGTCGGACCAGCTCTCCCAGCCCTCGGGCACCGGCCCGCCGCGCAGTTCGATGCCGGCAAAGCCTGCGCGCAGGGCATGGCTCTGAGCGCCCTCGGCCAGCGCCCTTGTGGCCTCATCGCCGCAGGCAAGCACGCCGCCTGCGACCCCAAACCCGCTCGACACCAGCGCCTTTCCGAACAGCGCCGAGCGCACTTCGGTAAGCGGCAGCCAGCCCGTGACCGTGCCGAGCTGCTCGGCCACCAGTCCCGCGGCGCGCTGGCCGGTGCCCGCCTGAACGCCAAGCAGCCATGCCGGGCGGTGGAACAGGCTGCCCCCGCTCTCGGCGACGAAGCTTTCGATGCGGCGCACTTCGGCCGCGTCGCGGAAATCAAGCGCGCGCAGGCTGGTGGCGGTCTTGACCGGCGCGTTCATTCTGCCGCCTCCACTTGCGCATCGAGCCCGAGTTCGAGCACCGGCGGCAGCAGATCCAGATCGACCGCCCGCGCAGCTTCGCGGTGGGCGAGCATGTCCATCCGGCCCCAGCGGAATTCGTGGACCAGCTCGCGCAGCTTGCCCGCCATGCGCTCGAGGCCCGTATAATGCCGGAAGCGCGAGCGCAGCGGGGCATGGCCGACGCGCGGTTGCTGCGGATCGACTTCCCAGGGGTGGAAATAGAACACCGCCGGACGCTGGTCGCGGCGGTTGACCTGCCGGATCGCCCAGCGCGAGAAGCCATAGGGCAGCACCCGGAAGAACCCGCCGCCGCCCGCGGCCACGCGCCGGCCGCCGAGGATCGCGGTGGTCACCGGGATCTCCACCAGCGCCGACCACGGCAGCGGGCGGAAGGCAAAGCGCGGCGCTTCGGGCCAGCCATAGTGATCGTGCACCACCGGCGCGACGCTCGAGGAATAGGCGTAGCCCTGCTCGGCCAGTTCGGCGAAGGCCCAGGGGGTGCGCTGGTCGATCGAGAAGCTCGGCGCGCGGTAGCCGGTCACGGCCACGCCGGCCGCATCCTCAAGAATGTCGCGCGCCTTGCGGATATCCGCGGCAAATTCGCGGCGGGTGAAGGTGAACACCCGCGCGTGGTCATAGCCGTGGCTGGCGATCTCGTGGCCGGCATCGACGATCCGGCGGATCATATTGGGATGGCGCCGCGCCACCCAGCCCAGCGTGAAGAAGGTCGCGCGGACATCGGCCTCGGCGAAGAGGTCGATGACGCGGTAGACGTTGTCTTCCACGCGGGTGCGAATCGAATCCCACTCGCCGCGCGCGATCACGTTCTCGAAGGCGCCGACCTGGAACCAGTCCTCGACATCGACCGACAGGCCGTTGACGATGCTCGCGGCGGGGGTGACAGGAAATGGCGCGTTCATGGTCACGCGGCCCTGCGCGACGGGTCTTCCTCGAGCCACTCGATCAGCATCGTGAGAACGTGGCGGAAGGATTGCTCCTGCTCCTCGAGCCGTGCCTCGATCCGCTCGAGCGCGGCGACAAGCCGGGCTTCGGCGGCACGGGCCTCATCGGGCGCGAGCGCGTGGGGTCCGGCGCCGGAGAGCGCGGGATGCGCCATGCCGGCGGCCTGCAATTCGCTGAGCGCAGCTTCAAGCTCGGCGGTGCGCGCGTCGCGCTCGGCGAGCAGGGCTGCGACTTCGGTTGCCGGAAGGCTGCCCTGCGCGGGCGGAACCGGCGCTGCAGCAGGGGCGGGTGCGACGGGTGCCACAGCCGCGACGGGCTCGGCCACCGGCGCGCTGCGCAGGTCGCTTCCCCCACGCGCGCCGCGGTTCTGGTCGGCCGCCATTTCGGCCATCACGTCGCCCAGCATGGTATGGCTGAGCGTCTCGCGCTCCTCGATCGCGCCGAGCAGCAGCAGGCGGTTCATGACCTGGTTGACCCGCCGCGGAATGCCGCCGGTGTGGCGGTAGAGCGCATCGAGCAGCCCCGCCTCGAAGCCGGGACGCCCGCGCCACCCGACATGGCCGAGGCGGTGGCGTACGTAATGTTCGACCTCGTCCGCATCGAGCGCTTCGAGATGGTGCGAGGCGATGATCCGCTGGCGCAGCTGCTCGAGCCCCGGATGCTGGGCGAGCGTCGCGCGGAATTCAGGCTGGCCGAGCAGCAGCGATTGCAGCAGCGGGTGCGAGCCGAGCTGGAAGTTGGAGAGCATGCGCAGCTCTTCCAGTGCGGTCAGTTCAAGGTTCTGGCACTCGTCAACCACCAGCAGGCAGCGCCGCCCGGCGCGCGCTTCGTCCTGCAGGAAGCGCTCGATCGCGCCCAGCGCGGTCGCCTTGTCGTGGCCCTCGACCGCAAGCCCGAAGGCCTGCGCGATGACATGGACGATCTCCGCCCCGTCGAGCGCGCTCGTGACGACCTGCGCGACAGTGAGCGCGGCCGGATCGATCCGCTCCATCAGGTGCGCGACCAGCGTCGATTTGCCCGCGCCGACCTCGCCGGTGATGACGATGAAGCCTTCGCCTTGGCTGAGGCCATAGCCGAGGTAGCTCATCGCCTTCTTGTGGCTGACGCTTTCGAAGTAGAACTGCGGATCGGGAGTCAGCTGGAAGGGGCGTCCGCTGAAGCCGTAGAAGTTTTCGTACATGAGCGTGGACACTCCCCTCAGAAATCGTAGCGCAGGCCGACCAGCGCGGTCGCGAAGGCAAAGTCCTCCGCGGTGAACTCGCTGTCGACATAATCGACCGAGATCGCCGCACGGCCCGTCAGGCGGC
>JAIYEK010000044.1 GCA_027487015.1 Erythrobacteraceae bacterium
AATGAAAAAATTCATGGCGTCAGGACGCGACGGTCTCCCCGGCGGCTCACGGAATGAGAGTGCGTGATGCCATCCACCGCGTCTGACGACATCGATGTTCTCGAAAAGGCCAAGCGCCTTCTGGCACCGGATTATGTGCCGAGCGAGGACGAAGAATACATGAATGATCGCCAGCAGGCCTATTTCCGGATGCTGCTGATTGAATGGAAGCGTTCGATCCACTCGGCAGCCGGGCAGACGCTGCAATCGCTGCAGGACGGGCCGATCCGCGAGGCCGATCTGACCGACCGCGCTTCGAGCGAGACCGACTGGGGCATCGAACTGCGCACCCGCGACCGGCAAAGGAAGCTGGTCTCGAAGATCGATTCCGCTCTGCGGCGGATCGATTCCGGCGAGTATGGCTATTGCGAGGTGACCGGCGATCCGATCGGTCTGCGCCGCCTGATCGCGCGTCCGGTCGCGACCATGACGGTCGAGGCGCAGGAAGCCCATGAGCGGCGCGAGAAGGTCTCGCGCGACGATTGATTGCGGTGGCGGGCAAGGGTCGGCCGGGCAGTCCATCGCGCCCGGTGACTTTTCAACAACGCCGCCCAATCTGTTCCGACTTGGGACGGTTGGCAAGGACAGCGCTCCACGGGGGTGTCGCTTTACTGCCCGTTAACTGCGAATGCCGCACGAGCATTTCTGCACAAGGGCGAGGTCGCACATCCTGACGTAGTGATGGGCACCTCAAACGGCTCGCAATGTTGGTTTTCGGCTTAGGAGGTGATCCGAAAGATGACGGGGGTTGAAACACGCAGTGTCGCACGCGACAGCCTGTTTCTGCTGGCTGACGTTCGTGTCGAACAGAACGCCGAGACCTTCCGCGTCCGGGTCCGTAATCTTTCCGATGGCGGCATGATGGGCGAAGGCCAGCTGCGCGTGCAGCGCGGTCACCGTGTTTCTGTCGAACTGCGCAACATCGGCGCGGTCGGCGGGACGGTCGCTTGGGTGCAGGACAACCGCTTCGGGGTCGCTTTCGACGAGGAAATCGATTCGCAGAAGGCCCGCCGTCCCTTGCAGGGTGGCGAGGAGCAGTTGACGCACGCCACGGCGCCGTCCTGGGCCCACCGCGCCCCGCGTCCGCCCGAACCGACGACGCTGCGCAAGATCTGAGCCATTTTCGGGGCACTATGCGGCCCCGCACCCACCCCCAAGCTGACCGGCGCGTTTCAACCTGCTAGGCAGGGTCGATGCGATTCTGCGTGCTTCCGCTTGCCGTGCTGGCGCTCTCGTCCTGCAATCTTGCAGGCGGCGACGGGGCGATCGAGGTCGCGATCATCGGCACGCCTTCCGCCATGTTCGAGGATGGCGTGCGCCTTGCACCGGCAGCCCAGCTGATCCGCGCCGCCACGCACGAAGGGCTGGTCACCTTCGACCAGTCGGGGCAGGTCGTCCCGGCCATCGCCGAACGCTGGATCGTCACCGATGATGGGCTGAGCTACATTTTCCGGCTGCGCGACAGCACTTGGCCGGGCGGCGAGGAGATCGAGGCGAGCGACGTGCGCGACCAGCTTCGGCGCAGGATTGCGCAGCTGGAGGGCACCTCGCTCGGGCTCGATCTGGGCAATATCCGCGAGATCCGCGCGATGACCGGGCGGGTGGTCGAGGTGCAGCTGAACGCGCCGATGCCCGATTTCCTGCGCCTGCTCGCCCAGAGCGAGATGGGTTTCACCCGTGGCGGCAGCGGCGCGGGGCCGATGGCGATGTCGCGCGGTGATGGCGAGGATGGCAGCGCCCGCCTCTCCGCCCTTCCGCCCGAAACCCGCGGCCTGCCCGCGCGCCAGGACTGGGAGGACGTCGCCCGTCCCGTCGCGGTGCGCGCGCTGCCGGCGGCGGCGGCGGTGGAAGCCTTTGCGCGCGGCGATGTCGATCTGGTGCTGGGCGGCAGCATCGTCGATTTCCCCGAGGCCACCGCCGAGGCCGGACCGCTGTCGCGCGGGACGGTGCAGGTCGATCCGACCGTCGGCCTGCTCGGGCTGACGGTGCGACGCGAGGCGGGGCTGCTCGCGGACCCGTCGCGGCGCGAGGCGCTGTCGATGGCGATTGACCGCGGCGCACTGATCCAGGCTTTCGGCCTTGGCGGCTGGCGCGAGAACAGCTGGATCGTCCCGCCCGAGGCCTTTGCTGCGCCGACCTATCGCCAGGACCGCTGGAACGGCGCCTCGATCGAGGCGCGCCGCCAGACGGCCGCAGCCCGCATTCGCGCTTGGGCCGGTCCCGGCCGCGCGCCGGTGGTGCGCCTTGCTCTCCCACGCGGGAGGGGGAGCGATCTCCTGTTCCGCCAGCTCGCCGAGGCGTGGGCCACGATCGGCGTCACCACCCGCCGCGCCGCGCCGGGCGAGGCTGCCGATCTCGAGCTGCGCGACACGCTCGCGCGCTACGTTTCGCCGGTGTGGTATCTCAACCAGTTCAACTGCCGGCTGGGCGCGGGTCTGTGCGCGCCGGCTGCCGATGCGCTGGTCAAGCAGGCGCAGGCGACCCGCGATCCGGCCAAGCGTGAGGTGCTGCTCGCCGAGGCCCATAAGGCGCTCGTCGAAAGCGAGGTCTATATTCCGCTCGGCGTTCCGGTGCGCTGGTCGCTGGTGCGCGGTACACTGGCCAATTTCCAGCCCAATGCCTGGGCATTCCACCCCTTGTTCCCGCTTTCGCAGCCCACCACATAGAGGGTATGGAAAGACCCATGCCCCGCCGCCCCGAACCCATGCGCTTCTCGCTTCCCGCCGGGACCGACCCGGCCTCGGTGCGCGCGCGTGTCGTGATGCTCGAGCGGCTGCTCGAACGCAGCTTCACCATTCCCGGCGTCAACATGCCCGTCGGGCTCGATGCGATTATCGGCCTCGTGCCGGTGCTCGGCGATGTGGTGACGACCGCGATGGGCGCTTACATCGTGTGGGAGGCCAGCAACCTCGGCCTGCCCAAGTGGAAGCTCGCGCGGATGGGCGCGAACGTGCTGCTCGACACCGCAATCGGGGCGATCCCGGTGGTTGGCGATGCGGCGGACCTTGTGTTCCGCTCCAACTCGAAGAACCTCAAGATCCTGCTCAAGCACCTCGACAAGCACCATCCCGAGACACGGGTGATCGAGGGCTAGTTTCCTCGCAGGCTGCGGCGCGCTAGGGACTTCAGACATGAGCGCCGATGTCACTTACGCGAGCTACCTTGATCTAGGCCGTATCCTCGAAGCGCAGCACCCTGCGTCCGACGCGCATGACGAGCTTCTGTTCATCATCGTCCACCAGGCGAGCGAGCTGTGGCTCAAGCTGTGCCTGCACGAGCTGACGGCAGCGCGCGAAAGCATCGAGGCCGATGACCTCAGGCCCGCCTTCAAGATGCTCGCCCGGGTGGCGCGGGCGCAGCAGCAATTGATCCAGAGCTGGGATGTGTTGAGCACCATGACCCCGCATGATTACTCGGCGATCCGCCCGCATCTGGGCGCGTCGTCAGGGTTCCAGTCGGCGCAGTACCGGATGATGGAATTCATGCTCGGCGGGCGCGATGGCAAGCATGTGCGGCTCCACAAGTCGAACGCCGATTGGGCCGCGCGGTTGGAGGCCGAAGCGGGGCGCGCGAGCCTCTATGACGCGGCGATCCGGCTGCTGGCCCGGCGCGGGCTTGCGATCTGCGCCGCTGTGCTGGAGCGCGATCCGGCTGCGGCTTACGTCGCTGACCCGAGCGTCGAGGCGGCATGGGCGGCGATCTACCGCGATCCCCAAGCGCACTGGGATCTCTATGAACTCGCCGAGAAGCTGGTCGATCTCGAATACCACTTCCAGCGCTGGCGCTTCGGGCACCTGAAGACGGTCGAGCGCATCATCGGCTTCAAGCGCGGCACCGGCGGCACCCCCGGCGTGCCATATCTGGAAGGGGTGCTCAAACAGGCCTTCTTCCCCGAACTGCTCAGCGTGAGAACCGCGATATGACCCCCGAGACCCGGGCCGCCGATTTCGACGCCGCCGATCCGTTGGCGGCCTATCGCGCGCGGTTCACGCTGCCCGAGGGGGTGATCTATCTCGACGGCAACTCCTTGGGCGCGCTGCCCAAGGCGACCCCTGCGGCGCTGGCGCAGGTGGTGGAGGAGGAGTGGGGCGAGGGGCTGATCCGATCATGGAACAGCGCGGGGTGGTTCGAGATGGCAGGCCGCATCGGCGGCAAGATCGCGCCTCTCATCGGCGCGCAGCCGCACGAGGTGATCGCCTGCGATTCGACCTCGGTGAACCTGTTCAAGCTGATCGCGGCGGCGCTCCAGATGCGGCCCGGCCGGAAGGTGGTGCTGTCCGAGCCCGGCAACTTCCCGACCGATCTCTACATGATCGCAGGCCTCGAGGCGCAGGGCCTCGCCGAGCGGCGGCTGGCGGAGCGGGACAAACTGGCGGAGGCGCTGGATGGCGATGTCGCGCTGCTGATGCTCACCCACGCCCACTACAAGACCGGCGCGCTGCACGATATGGCCGCGCTGACCCGCGCCGCGCACGATGCGGGGGCGCTGGTGCTGTGGGACCTGTCGCACTCCACCGGCGCGCTGCCGGTCGATCTGAACGGCGCGGGCGCGGATTTCGCGGTCGGCTGCGGCTACAAATACCTGTGCGGCGGGCCGGGCGCGCCCGCCTTCGCCTTTGTCGCCGAGCGGCATCAGGCGGAATTGCAGCAGCCGCTGACCGGCTGGTTCGGCCACGCCGCGCCGTTTGCCTTCTCCGACGACTACGCAGGCGCCCTCGGGATCGAGCGGCTGCAATGCGGCACGCCCCCGGTGCTGGGGCTCGCCGCGCTGGAGGTGGGGGTCGATCTGATCGCCGAGATCGGCGTCGACCGGCTCTATGCCAAGTCGCAGGCGCTCTCCGAGTTCTTCCTCGAAACCCTGATGGCGCATGATGTGGCTCTGGAGTTGGTCAGCCCGCCCCGCGCCGCTGATCGCGGGAGCCAGCTCTCCTTCCGCCACCTGGAGGCCTACGCCATCTGCCAAGCGCTGATTGCACGCGGCGTGATCGGCGATTTCCGCGCGCCTGATGTGCTGCGGCTGGGCTTCGCGCCCGCCTACCTGAGCTTCGCCGATATGGCCGCTGCCGCGCGCCACCTCGCCGAGGTGCTGGCAAGCGGCGAGTGGCAGCGCGCGGAGTTCAACCAGCGCGCTGCGGTGACCTAGCCGACCGCTCTGTCAGCCTTGTCCTTCTCGTTCGTGCCCTTGATCATCGCGCGCATCTGATCCCACTCGGCATCGCCCAGCGCGCTCAGCATGGGGTAGAACGTCCCGCCATTGGCCTGGAAGCCCGCGCCGTCGATGGCGATGGTCTGGCCGTTCACGTACTCCGCGCCCGGCCCCATCAGGAACACCGCGAGGTTTGCAAGCTCGTGCATCTCGCCCGCGCGGCCCATCGGGTTCAGCGAATTGCCCGAGTTACCGCCCGCGCCGCCGGGGTGCAGTCGCGCGCTCATGCCCTTGGTCGGGAAGAGGCCCGGCGCGATGGCGTTGAAGCGCAGCCCGTAGCGGCCCCACTCGGTCGCGAGGCTCTGGGTCATGGCGTTGATTGCGGTCTTGCTCATGGCCGAGGGCACCACGAAGGCGCTGCCCGACCACACCCAGGTGGTGAGGATCGAGAGGAAGCTGGCCTTCTTCTTTTCCGCGATCAGCCGCTTGCCGATGTCGAGCGTGACATAAAAGGTGCCGCGCATCACGATGTCGGCGATGGCGTTGAAGCCGTTGACCGAAAGGTCCTCGGTGCGGCTGATGAAGTTGCCCGCGGCGTTGTTGACCACGCCGGTGAGCGCGCCGCCATCGGCCCAGATCGCGTCGACCATTTCGTGGATCGCGTTCGCATCGCGGATGTCGCAAGCCATGCCGACGATCTTGCCGCCGTGGAGCGCGGTCAGTTCGGCCGCGGTCTCGTCGAGCTTGTTCTGGCGGCGGCCGCAGATGTAGACGGTCGCGCCGAGCTTCAGAAACGCCTCGGCCATCTCGCGACCGAGGCCGGTGCCCCCGCCGGTGACGAGAATCCGCTCGCCCGCCATCAGGCCATCGCGGAACATCAGTTTTGAAGCGTCCATTTCGGTTTCCTCAGAGACCGAGAACGGTCTTCGCAATAATGTTCTTCTGCACCTCGTCCGAGCCGCCGAAGATCGTCGAGGCGCGGTTGTTGAGGTATTTGCCCATCGCGGTCTGGGCATATTCGCTGCCGACCGGTTCGGGCGCCTCGTTGCCGTAGAGCGGACGCTCCAGCGGCAATTGCAGCGCATCGGGTCCGAGCAGCTCGAGCCGAAGCACATCGACCTTCTGGCCGAGGTTCGAGCCGAGCAGCTTGACCAGCGAGGTTTGCGGCCCGGGCGCGCGGCCCTTGGCGAGTTCGGCGAGGATGCGCAGCTCGGTCACCTCCAGCGCCTCGGCCTCGAGCCGGACGCGGGCGAGCCGGTCGCGGAAGCGCGGATCATGCGCGATCGCCCCGTTGACGCCCGAGGGCTGGGTCTGGGCGAGGTTCTCCAGCCGGTCGATCGATTGCAGCAGCCGCGGGGCATAGCACGATCCGCCGCGCTCGTTCTCGAGCAGGAACTTTGCGATGGTCCACCCGGCGCCCTCGGCCCCGATGCGGTTTTCGGCGGGGGTGCGCGCGTCGGTGAAGAATACCGCGTTGACCTCGTGATCGCCCGACATCGAATAGATCGGGGTCACGGCCACCCCCGGCTGGTCCATCGGCACGAGGAGGAAGCTGATCCCGGCCTGCTTCTTCACCGTGGCATCGGTGCGCACGAGCGCGAAGATCCAGTCGGCGTGGTGCGCGTGGGTGGTCCAGATCTTGGAGCCGTTGATGACATACTCGTCGCCATCGAGGCGCGCCGAGGTCTTGAGGCTGGCGAGGTCCGATCCGCTGCCCGGTTCGGAATAGCCCTGGCACCAATAGTCATCGCCCGAAAGGATGCCGGGCAGGAAGCGCGCCTTTTGTTCGGGGGTGCCGAATTCGCAGATGACCGGGCCAACCAGCCGCAGGCCAAGGATGGCGAGCGCAGGCGCGCCGGCGAGCGCGCATTCCTTTTCGAAGATGAATTTTTGGGTCGGCGTCCAACCCGTTCCGCCATCTTCCTTCGGCCAGTGCGGGGCGACCCAGCCCTGCTTGAAGAGGATGCGGTGCCACTCCATCCCGATATCGGGCTCGACGAACACCCCCGGCGTGCGGCGCGCGCCATCGCGCAGCCGCTCTGGCAGGTTGTCGGCGAGGAAGCTGCGCACTTCCTCGCGGAAGGCGATATCCTCGGGGGAGAAGTCCATATCCATTGCAATCAGTCCCAGTCTCGATCCCTCAAGCTACGGCGTCCAGCCCCAGCCAGCTTCATTCCCCGTCGCGCATCGCCCATGCGATCGTTCGCCGCAGCAGGTCGTAGTAGACGTCGTAGTTCCACGCGCACATTTCCTTGTGCGGGTAGAAATCGGCCATGCCTGGAAGATCATAGTGCCCGCGGCAATGGCCGAGCGCATTGTATACGATCTGCCCTGCGCCGATATCCCTCGTATAAACGATAGGAACCGTGGTCTTTTCCCACTGGCTGTGGGTGAAACCGGTCGCCTCGCCTTCGAAGGTGGTCTGCATCAGCGTGTCGATCGGCGCGGTGGTTTTCGAGAGGTAGAGCTCGTCCACCACCTCGAAATCCTCGATGCCCTTGGTGAGCTCGTGGTCCTTGTTGACCACCTCGACCGGGAACTTGCCGATCGGCGGGTGCGCGACAAACTGCGTGCCGAGCATCTCCATCACATCGGGGCGCTCGTCCGGTGCGTCGACGAGGCCCTCGGCGGTGAAGACGAGGATCGAGTTGGTGCCGTGGAGCGCCATCCACTTGCCGCCCTTTTCCATCCACGCCTTCAGCTGCGCGGCCTGCTCCCGAGTCGGCATCAGATCGCAGGTGTAGGTGATGAGGAAGCGGCACTGGTCGAGCCGATCCAGCCCCGAATAATCCGCCGCCACGGTGGTGCGGATCTGCGGATGTTCGGCGAGCAGCTTGAGGATCTCGAGCCGGGGGTAGTCGATATCGTGATACTTGCCCGCGGCGATGAAATGCGCGTCGATGCGGGTGGCGGGTTGCTGTGCCATGCTTAACTCCTGATCGACCCGCCGCCATCGACGGTGAGGTCGCAGCCGGTTGTGAAACTCGCGTCGTCCGAGGCGAGGAAGACCACCGCGCGGGCGACTTCCTCGGGCTCGCCGATGCGGTTCATCGGGTGGGTGGCGGCGAAATTGGTCTCGATGTTCTCAGGAGTGTCGGCGCCGGAGAACTTGTAGCGGTTGTACATCGGTGTGCGGATCGCGCCGGGGTGGACCATGTTGACACGGATCGGCAGGCCGCGCTCGGCAAGGTCAAGCGCCACGGATTGGGTGAGGCCCCTGAGGCCCGTCTTGGAGGCGCTGTAGGCCGCCACAAAACTCGCCGGGCGCAACGCGATCATCGAGCCGATGTTGACGATGGCGCAGGGCTCTCCGCTGGCCTCCATCGCCGGGATGGCGGCGCGCATGCCGTAGAAGGGGCCGTGGAGGTTGATGTCGATGGTGCGCTCCCACACGTCGAGCGCGCCTTCGGGGACGTTGCCGGGCTCGGAGATGCCGGCGATGTTGCACAGCACGGTGAGCTTGCCGAAGCGCGAGAGGGTGGCGGCGACCGCGGCTTCCCATTGCGATAGCTGGCGCACATCGAGCAACGTCGCCGCCGCGCGGTCACCCAGTTCCGTGGCGAGCGCCTGCGCCTTTTCAAGCTGCACATCGCCGAGCATCACGCTGCCGCCCTCGGCGATGATCAGCCGCGCGACTGCCTCGCCGATCCCCTCCGCGCCGCCCGAGACGAGCGCGACCTTGCCCTGCATCCGGCTCATTCGCGTTCCAGAATTGCGACGCCGGACAGGCCGGGGGCGCCGTAGACGTGGGAATAGCCGAAGCGCGGTGTGCCGGGCACCTGCCGCTCACCCGCGCGGCCGCGCAGCTGGGTGACGTTTTCATAGACCTGCCGCAGCCCCGAGGCGCCGATCGGCTCCCCGCAGGCGAGGCATCCGCCATCGGTGTTGACCGGCAGCTTTCCGCCCCCGATCTCGGTCCAGCCGTTCGCGAGCCATTCCTCCTGCTCGCCATCCTTGCAGAAGCCGTTTTCGGCCATGTGCATGATCTCCGCGCCGCTTTCGGTGTCCTGCAACTGGGCGACGGAGATGTCCTCCGGCCCGATGCCAGCCTTCTCGAACGCGGCCTTGCTGGCGAGCACGGTGGGCTTGCCGCCTTCCTCGATGCTGATCCCGGCCTGGAACACCTCAAAGGAGTTGGGCGGGCGGGTCTTCACCGATACCGCGCGGATCTTCACCCCGTCGGCGCCCAGTTCCTTCATTTTCTTTTCGGAGGCGAGGATCAGCGCCACCGCACCTTCGGCGGGCGAGCAGAACATGTATTTGGTCAGCGGGTCGTTGATCATCGGCGCGTTCATGATCGTGTCGAGATCGACCGGGCTGCGCCGCCAGGCGTGGGGCGTGATCGTGCCGTTGCGGAACGCCTTTTCCGCCACCCTGCCGAGCGTGGTGCGGCTGATCCCGTGCAATTGCATGTAACGCTGGATCTTCAGCGCGAAGAACTGCGTGGTCAGCATCATCCCGGTCTGGCCGTACCATTCGGGCAGGCCATAGTCCGAAGGCTTGGCGTTGAACGCGCCGCGCGGGTGCTTGTCGAAACCGACCGCGAGCGCGAGATCATACATGCCCGATGCAATCGCCTGCTGCGAGGCGGCGAGCGCGCTGCCGCCGGTCGCGCAGCCATTGGCGACGTTGGTGAAAGGGAGCGAGGTCAGCCCCAGCTCGTTGACCATGATGTCGGCATTGCCCGCCGCCGCGCTGCCGCCATAGGCGCATTCGATATCGGGCCATTCCAGCCCCGCATCGGTCAGCGCCTCGCGCACGGCATAGACGCCCTGTTCGCGGCCCGAGCGGCTGTCGGTGCGGCCGAAGGGGTGGATCCCGGCGCCGATGATATAGACGTTCTCGCTCATGCGGCCTGACTTTCTGATTGGGCGACGGGGCGGAAGGCGAAGGTGTCGTAGCGCGCGTTGAACGGCACGATGCAGAATTCGAGTTCCATGCCGAGATGCAGGTCTTCCAGCCGCGCATCGACGATGCGGCTTTCGACGATCACCTCGCCGGGCAGCTCGACATAGCCGAGCAGGAAGGGCTGGAAATCCGGCGGGCCTTCTCCGGGGCCGGAGCCGGGCCCTTCATAGGGCTCCTTGGGCAGGAAGCCTTGGCTCGTCCAAGACCACAGCTTGCCGCGGCGCGAGAGCTTGTAAGGCTCCACGCCCTCAGCGGCATCGCCGGTGGGCATCGGGAAGACGACCTGCCCCGAAGGCAGGCGCCCGCCCATCAGCTGCGGCTGCGCCCCGTCGCTCCACAGGTTTGGGTCGATCTTTTCGCCCATGTCTTTCGTCCCCTCCAGCGCGCGGATCAAGCCGCGAGCGCATACTCCGCAAGCACGGTATCGACGTCGCCAAACAGGCGCACG
The DNA here is from genome assembly GCA_027487015.1 of Erythrobacteraceae bacterium. Lineage (GTDB taxonomy): Bacteria > Pseudomonadota > Alphaproteobacteria > Sphingomonadales > Sphingomonadaceae > Erythrobacter. The sequence continues at coordinate 10,542 of JAIYEK010000044.1, forward strand.
AGCACCAGCACGCGCTTCAAGGCGTGGCCGATGGCAAGCTCGTCAGTGATCCCCATGCCGCCATGCATCTGCACCGCCTCGCGGGCGATCGCGTCGACGTTTTCGCCGATAAATGCCTTGGCTCCGGCGGCGGCGCGGTGCCATTTTGCGACATCGCTCCGGTCGGCCAATGCTGCGCGGTAAAGCATTGATCGGGCTTGCTCTTCCTTGGCGTAGCAATCGACGAGCCGATGCTGCAAGGCCTGAAAGCTGCCAATCGCAACGCCGAACTGCTCGCGCTCCTTCACATATTGGAGCGTATCGTCGAGCAAGCGCTGGCCGAGGCCCACCATCTCCGCCGCAGCGTAAAGCCTGAGGTCGGCGACAACGCCGTCAAGCGCCGCCGCATCGAGCGCGAGCTTCGCGCTGGCGGGCGTGCGGGTGAGCTTGATCTCGCCCGCGATGCTGCCGTCTGCGAGGCGGTAAGCGCGCACCTCAAGGCCCGGCGCATCGCGCGGCACTAGGAAACATGCGGTCTCCCCGCCAAACTCGGCAGTGACGATGAACAGGTCGGCGAGCAGCGCGCCCATCACCATCGTTTTTTCGCCGGTGAGGGTGAAGCCGTCTCCGCTGGCTTCGGCCTTCATGCCCTTGGCCTTGAGGCTGTAGCGCTGGCCGCGCTCGGTCCAGGCGAGGGTGGCGATGGTCTCGCCCGAGAGCACGCCTTCGAGCGTCTCACCCGCGCCGCCGCGCTCCAAAAGCAGCGCAGGCAGGATGCCGTGTTCGAGCAGCGGGTCGGGCGCGTTGGACTTGCCGATGGCTTCGAACACCAGCGCCAGATCGACCGCCGATCCGCCCATCCCGCCCGCATCCTCGCCCGCTGCGAGCGCGATCAGACCCATCTCGGCGAGGCTCTGCCAGCGCGCGCGATCATAGCCGGTGGGCGAGAGGCGAAGCTTGCGCCGCGCCTCGACATCGATGGGCGCGGCGAAGCGCTCCACCGAGGTCACGAACATCTGCTGTTCTTCGGAAAGGTCGAAATTCATCTCAGTCAGGCTTTCCGGGTGAACGTGATCGGCAGATGCGTTACGCCGCGCAGCAGGATGTTGGGGAGGATGCGGATCGCGCTGTCATCAGGCACCGCAAAGTTATCGAGCCGCTCGAGCAGCTCGTCGAAAGCGACCAGCATTTCCTTGCGGCTCAGCATGTTGCCCACGCACATATGCGGGCCCTTGCCGAAGCTGAGGTGGGTGCGGGCATTGGCGCGTTCGATGTCGAAGCGGTCGGGATCGGCGAACCTGGCCGGATCGCGGTTGGCCGCAGCATAGCGCAGCTGCACCACGCTGCCTGCCGGGATCGCCATGCCGCCAAGCTCGGTGTCCTGCTTGACGATGCGCCACATCCCCGCCGTCGGCGTCTCGTAGCGCAGCGCTTCCTCGACGAGGTTCATGATGACCTTGGGATCGCGCCCGCCGGCCGCCGCCTTGGCCTTGGCCATCTGGTCGGGGTTGCGGATCAGCTGGAGCAGACCGCCGGCGAGGGTGGAGGTGGTGGTCTCGTTCCCCGCCACCATGAACTGCTGCATCAGCGACATGATTTCGGGGTCCGACAACGGCGTCTCGCCCTCCACCCGCGCTTCGACGAGATCGGTGAGCAGGTCGTTGCCGCCATTCGCCTTGCGGTCGTCGATCAAGCCCTTGATGTAGTGCTGGAATTCCACGAGGCTGCGCGCGCATTCCTTCTTGCGCTCGTGATCGACCATCTGGCTGAAGCGGTCGACCGCGGCGTCGGACCAGCGTTTCACCCGCGCGGGATCGTCATCAAGTCCGATCTGCCCGGCGATCATCGCCACGGGGAGCGGCACGCCGAATTCCTCGACGAACTCGCAATGGCCCGCGTCGGCGAAGGCTTCGATCAGATCGATCGATTTCTGCCGCATGTCCGCTTCGATCGCGTTCACGCGCGGGGCCGAGAAGGCGAGGTTGACCAGCTTGCGGTTGCGGGTGTGGACCGGGTGATCGGCGGTGAGCAGGGTGGGCAGGTCGGGCCATCCCTCGGCGAGGATCGCCTGGATGTCCTCCTCCGCCTCGCGGCCCATCAGAGCGGTGAAGTCGTTGGAGAAGACTTCGGGCTTGGCCGCCGCCTCGCTGCACAGGTCGTAGGAATAGACGACCCAGGTGTTCATGCCCTCGAGATGCTCGATCGCGATCCCTGCCTCGTGGATGGCGCGGTAATAATCGAACGGATCGATCAGCGTTTCGGGCGCGAAAACGTTGCCTTCAGGCTTGTTCATGGGATGCGGCTCCAGACCCCTAGGATATCATGGGCGAAGCCTAGCGAACCCTGCGCCACAGATGCGATGCGCGAATGTGTTAGGGTTGCGCAAAGGGCATCAGCCGCCGGCGAATTCGCGCTGGAATTCAAGCATGTCGAAATAGTCGCGCCAGCCTGTGATCAGGCCATCCGGGCCAATGTCGAAGGTGCCCATGACGCGGATCGCGGCGCGGCGGCCATCCTTGAAGTGGAAGATGTCGGTGCGCTCGGTCAGCACGGTGTCGCCGTTGGCCACAATGGCGTGGGTCTGCCAGTCGCACTTTTCGATATCGCCGAGGAAACCTTCGACCATCGCGCGCATCTGGGTGGTTCCCACCACCGGCTCCATAGGGATGTTGTGGTAGACGATGTCGTCGGCGCACAGGCTGAGCATCGCGCCCACATCGCAGGCGTTCCAGTGGCCGATGAAGGCTTCGACGGTTTGCTGGGGCGTCATGCGGGTCCTCCTGAGGTGTAGTCGAGCGCTTGGGCCAGCATCTGGCGGACATGCGGGTTGGCGTAGGTCGCGGGGCCATCGCCAAATTGCAGGTAGATGAGCGGGGCGGGGCAGGTGCGGCTCTCCCAGGCGACGCAGTTGCTGCCCCGCGGGTGCTCCCAGCCTTGGTTGCTGAACATCGCGCCCGCGACGGCCTGCGCGGCGGAGTAGAAATTGTCCCGCGTGAACGCGAAGCCCTCGGCGCGGACGAGCGGCTTGAAGGCGCTTTCGTCGATGGGGCCGAGGTAAAGTTCGTCGGTCACGGGGAAGCTGTCGGGAAGGCCGCGCGTCACCGGATGATCGGCCACGATCCGCGCTGCGTAGGTGATGTCGTGGCGATAGCCCGAGTCCGGCCATGGCTCACCTTGCCAATCCCCCGGCTGGTAGAGAAACCCGCCGCCGAGCCATTCGTGCCACTCGGGCCACTCGGCCCACCCGGCGAGCGCATGGTGCATCGCCACCGCGCCCTTGCCCGCGTCAAAGCGTGCGGTGAGGGCCTCGCGGTAGGCGGACGAGGGCGGGTGCATCGTCACCTTGCCTACGCCGAAGGTGTAGCCCGCCATGTCGTAGAACAGGAGCGCGTCGGCAGTGCGCAAGGCTTCTGCCGCGTCAGCCTCGCCCCCTTCGGGATGGACGAGGTGCGTGATCGCCCAATCGCCAAGCGCGGCTAGCAGTTCGTCAAAGGGGCACGCCTCGTAAGGGTGGCCCCCCGACAGGACGAGCAGCGAACGGGTCATCAGGCGATCTTGAGGATCATCTTGCCGTCATTCGTGCCGGCAAACAGCCGCATGAAGCTGTCGAAGGCGTGCTCGAGCCCCTCGTCGATATGCTCGTCGATGGTGAGTTTGCCCTGCGCAGCCCAGACGCCCATTTGCTGCGCGCCCTCGCCGAAGCGCGGGACGTAGTCGGCGACCAGCAGCCCGCGGATGTGGGCGCGCTTGACGATCAGTTGCCACAGGTTGCGGATACCGCGCGGCTCGGTGTTGTATTCGCTGATGAGGCCGCACAGACCGACCCGCGAGTGGAGGTTCAAGTTCATCAGCCCCGCATCGAGGATGATCCCGCCGACATTCTCGAAGATCACGTCGACGCCGTCGGGGCAGGCCTCGGCGATGGCGGCGGTGAGCGCGGCTTCATCCTTGCCGCGATAGTCGATGGCGGTGTCGAAGCCGTATTTCTCGATAAGGCGCGCGCATTTAGCCGGCCCGCCCGCGATGCCGACCGCGCGGCAGCCGTGGATTTTGGCGAGTTGGCCGACGAGGCTTCCGACCGCGCCCGCCGCGCCGGTCACCAGCACGGTCTCGCCCGCCTTGGGCTCGCACACTTCGAGGAACCCGAAATAGGCGGTCATGCCGACAGCGCCGAAGATCGAGAGGTAGTTGGTGACGCTCGGCACGAGGCTCGGGTCGATCGGCTGGGTGAAGCCGCCGACGGTGCCGATCGAATAATCCTCCAGCGCGTTCAGCCCCATCACCCACTGGCCGGGCGCGAACCCTTCGGCGCGGCTTTCCTCGACCACGCCGATGGTGCTCGCCCGCACCGGATCGCCCAAGGGGATCGGCGGCATGTAGTTGCCCTCGGCATCCATCCACCCGCGCATCGCCGGATCGAGCGAGGCGTAGTGGTTGCGGATCAGGAACTGGCCTTCCTCCAGCGCGGGGGTCTCGACGGTGACGAGCTCGAAGTCGTCCTTGACCGGCGTGCCGTCAGGGCGGCGCTGGAGGAGGAAGCGGCGGTTAGTGGGCATATCTGTCTTTCGGTTAGGAGATAATCAGGCCGGTTCGAGCTTGACCGGAATGGCGCTTTGGAGCGATTGCCCGGTGATCGGATCGTAATCGACCACCTCGCTCACCAAGCGGTTGGTCGAGGAACCGCGCTCCCGCACATCATCCTTCCCCGCGTCCGCATCGCCATAGGCATGCGCCATCGAGACGATCCCGCGCCGCACCTTGTCGCTCGCCTTGACCACCCCGTGGATGGTGGCGTGGGGGGAGGTGATCGCGACCAGCCCGCCTTCCTCCAGCCCCAGCGCCGCGATGTCGTCCGGGTGGATGAAGGCCGGGTTGGTGGTGGTCTTTTCCTGGAGCTTCTTGAGCGGATGGCCGATCGAGTTGAACCGCGTCTTCGACCGACGCGAGATCAGGCGGAAGTCGAAGCCTTCGCGCGCGGTGCTGGCGTCGGCATATTTCAGGATCTCGGACGGCATCGCGCCCACAGCCAGATCGAAGCGGTGGAACTCGCCCTCGTCGACCGGCTCCACGACCGGATGGCGCTCAGGATAGAGCACCGCCGCGCCGCCATTGGCCGCGCAATCCGCGCGCACCTGGCTCGGCGGGACGAGGCAGCCGGTCACCGCAAGGTCGAGGAACTCCTGCTTGGTCGGCTTGCGATCCATCGGCAGCGGGCCGCCGTTGAGCATCATCTGGATGCCGAGGCGGTGCGCGAGCGTCCAGAACATCTCGTATTCGTCGATCACATCGCCCGGGGCCTCGACCACCGCCTCGGTGTAGCGGGCGTAAGGTTCCTCGTGCCACCATTCGGAAAGGCTGGTGATATCTTCACGCTCAAGGCATTGCGAGGGCGCAAGCACCACGTCGGCGCGCTTGGCCGAGGCGCTCATCCACGGGTCGATCTGCACGAACAGCTCGAGATCATCGAGCGCACGGACCATCTTGGCCTGATCGGGGAAGCCCACCACCGGATTGCCGCCGACCGAGATCAGCGCGCGCACCTGGCCTTCGCCCGGCGTGAGGATTTCGTCGGCGAGCACGTTGCAGGGCATTTCCCAGCCCAGGTGCCCGAGGCCGCGGAAGCGCGACTTGGGCATGCCTTCTGCGCCGAACATCGGCACCGGTGGCCCGACCTGCGCGCGGCGCGCGGTCTGGTAGGGGCTGAAAACGCCGGGAATCGCGGCCTTCTCGCCCTCCTGCTTGAAGCGGGCGCAGATCGTGTTGAGGCACACCACGAGATATTCCGTCAGCGTCCCGTTACCCGCCATTTCGGGGCCGGTGCCGGTCACCGCGCAGCCCTTCGAGCCGGTCGCGAACATCCGCGCGGCGGCAACCAGCTGGTCGGTGTCCAGCCCCGCGCGCTCGGCGGCGACTTCCGGCGGGAAGGCCTTCACCGCCTCGGCGAGTTCATCGAACCCGTCGACATGCGCGGCGACGAAGTTGCGATCGTAGAGGCCTTCCGAGATGATCACATTGAGCATCCCCGCCAGCATCGCCGGATCCTCGCCCGGCTTCACGGGGAGGTAGATGTCCGCCAGCCGGGCCACATCGCTCTCGCGCGGGTCGGCGACGATCAGCTTGAGGCCCGCGGCCTGCTGGTCGCGGATGCGGCGCGAGGGGCTGAAGGGCGGCACGCCGCCTACGGGCGAGTAGTGCGAGACGATCGGATTGTTGCCGATGAAGAAGGCAACGTCGCTCTCGGAGAAGGTGTTCGGCCCCGCCAGCCACTTGCCGTAGCGCGCGGTGGTGAAGACCTTGGCGGGCTGGTCGAGCGTCACCGAGGTGTAGAAATTGCGGCTCCCCACCGCTTGGGCAAAGCTGACCGAGGCGGACATCGCGGCGGAGTTCTGGAAGCCGCCCGAGCCCATGAACACGGCGACCGAATGCGGGCCGTGCTGGTCGATGATCCGGCGCAATTCGCTCGCCACGTGGGCCAGCGCCTCCGGCATCGGGGTGGAGACGAATTCGCCCTCAGCATTGCGCACGAGGCTGTGATGCAGGCGGTTCTCGGAATTGTGGCTGTCGGGCAGCTCGCGGCCCTTCATGCAGGTGTAGCCGCCGTACGCGGGATCATCGGGATCGCCGCGCACCTCGACGACCTTCCCGTTCTCGACGTCCACCTCCATCGCGCAATTGGCGTGGCAGAAGCGGCAGAAGGTCTTGTGAGTCTGAACGCCCATCGTCTCTCTCCCTTTGGCGGGAGACTACCACAGGGGCAGGCGCGCTCGACTGACACTTTTGTCCGTGGAGGCCCCGCGCACGGCCCCGCAATAGAGCATCAAACTCTAGGAGATTGATCGATGCCCACCACCACCCGCCAATGGCTCCTCAACGGACATCCGCGCGGCCGCGGGATCGAGATCGACAATGATTTCAAGCTCGTCACCGCCGAGCTCTCCGATCCGGGCCCGGGCGAGATGCTGCTGAAGACGCATTACCTCGGCTTCGATCCGGCGCAGAAGGGCTGGATGGAGAACATCGCCGACTACGTCGCGCCGATGAACATCGGCGATGTGATGCGCGGCAGCGGGATCGCGGAAGTGGTGGCGAGCAATGGCGGCAGGTTCGCGGTCGGCGACATGGTGTTCGGCACCACCGGCTGGGCCGAATATCTCGTCACGGATGGCAAGGAGCTGACCAAGGTAGAAACCGAATTGTCGCCCACCGCGGTGCTCTCGGTGCTGGGGACGACGGGGCTGACGGCCTATTGCGGGCTGTTCAAGGTCGGCAAGCCGGTGGCGGGCGACACCGTGCTGGTCAGCGGTGCGGCTGGGGCGACGGGGAGCATCGTCGGCCAGCTCGCCAAGATCGCCGGCTGCCGGGTGGTCGGCATCGCCGGGGGCCAGGACAAGTGCGACTGGCTGGTGCGCGAGGCAGGCTATGACGCCGCGATCGACTACAAGGCCGATAATGTGAAGGCGCAGATCCGCGAGCTTTGCCCGCGCGGCGTGGACGTGATCTACGACAATGTTGGTGGCAAGATCCTCAATGACATGCTCGCCTGCATCGCCACCAACGCCCGCGTGGTGATCTGCGGCGGGATCAGCCGTTACGAGACCGGATCGCTCCCCGCTGGCCCCGAGAACTACTTCAACCTCGTCTTCCGGCGCGGGACGATGGCGGGCTTCATCGTGCTCGACTGGGCGAGCGAATTCCCCGGCATCCGCAAGCGGCTGGAGGGCTTCGTCAAGGATGGCAGCCTGAAGTATCAGGAAGACATCCAGCACGGCTTCGAGAACGCGCCGGTGACCTTGCAGCGGCTGTTCTCGGGGCAGAACAGGGGCAAGCAGCTGCTGAAGCTGTAACCCTCGTCATTGCGAGCCGAAGGCGAAGCAAACCATGGCCTGACCTGTCCGCCTGAAGCGAGGTTTGTCCATGGGTTGCCGGGTGGCGCTTCGCGCCGTCTTCGACTCCGCCTGCGGCTCCTCGCAATGACGAGGCTTACGGTAAATCCTCCGGCCGGTTGACGTTCATCAGCGGCGCGGGGAGGTCCACCCGCCGCGCTGCGACGTGATCGGCGAAGCGATATAGCGACCTTCCGCCGCCTGCCAGAAACGTCTCCAGCATGGGGCCAGCGCCCACCGGCCACAGGCCCACCACTGGCTGGCTCTCCACAATAGCCGCGCCATCGCCCGCCAGTGCCTCGGCAAGATCAAACGGCAAATCAGGCACATCCACCCCGGCGGAGAGCGCGTGGGTAAACCCCAGCTCCTCCGCATGACGCAGCGCCGCCGCGAGCCCACCGAGGGGACCAAGTCCCGCCTCCGGCCAGTCGGGGATGCAGGTGAACCCCGGCTCCTCGCGCCCGCACACCACCACGCCGTCGCATTGCGCGGACAAAGCCGCGGCGACCCGGTCGATCAGCCGCGCACCCTCATAGAGCGCCTGCGCCTTGTCGCTGCCGAAGCGCCGCGCCTGTCCGCCTGCGAGGATGGCTCCGAGGAGCCTAATCGAATGCCTCGGTCGCATTGCCTTCGGCGTTGTAGACCGGCCCTTCCGCGTCGATGCGATACTTCGCGCTCACCGCGCCGGTGATCCCGAACTGGCCGATGTGATCGCGCATCCCGGTGTAGGCAGGGTCCTTGAAATGCGCGGCGAGAGCCTCTTCGCTTTCCCACTCCTCGAAGACGTTCACCCGCGCGGGGTTCATCGAGCAGGCGCTCCAATCGTAGTGGATGCAGCCCTTCTCGGCGAGCGCCGCCTCGATGTGCGGGCGGGCGGTGCGCAGGGCCTCTTCGCGCTGGGCGGGATCGAGGTCGATCTGCGCGGAGATCAGGATTTTTGCCATGGTTTTCAGCCCTCCACGCCGAATTCAGCGATGATCTTGAATGTGCGCGAGGTGAACAGCCAGCGGCCATCCACCTTCGCCAGCGTGTCCTCGTAAAGCCCGCCGACATGGCGCGCCTTGCCGTCCTTGGGCTTGAGGATTTCCTGCGTCTGGACGCGGGATTTGGCCGTGTTTCCAGTGACTTCGATCATGCAGGGCACGCAGTGGAAGCTCACTGCCTCGAGCCCGCTCATCGCGCCGTTCCAGAAGGCGACGATCGCGTCCTTGCCCTTGGTCTGGTGGCCCATCAGGTCCCAGTCGGCATCATCCGCCCAAACCGTGGCCCAGGTGTCGGCATCGATCCGCACCACGCCATCGGCATAGGTGCCATTCAATTCCTGAATCGCCACGCGATCCTCGAGGGGTCCTGTGAACATTGCTCTCTCCCGTTGTTGGCTTCGGCTATCGGCCCCGAGGGGCGCTGCGGACAATGCCCACTTTTGGGAAGGGTGAGGGCGCGCCTGCCCGTGTTACTCCGACGTTCGAGAGAGGAGACACATCATGGGACAATTAGAGGGCAAGACCGCCGTCATTCTGGGCGCGGCTTCGGAGGGCAATATGGGCCAGACCGTCGCGCGCTTGTTCGCCAAGGAGGGCGCCAAGGTGATGGTCGCGGGCCGCAAGGAAGCCCCGCTCGCCGCGCTGGCCGCTGAAATCGCAGCCGAATATGCCCTGTGCGACATCACCAGCCGCGCCGAGGTCAACGCGATGGCGGACAAGGCGGCGGCGACCTTCGGACGGGTCGATATCGCCATCAACACCACCGGCTGGGGTCTGCTCGCCAGCATGGAGGAGATCACCGAGGAGCAACTCGACCAGATTGTTGCCTTGCAATTCAAGGGGGTGCACCACTTCCTGCAGGCTTTCGTCAGGGTGATGAGCGCGCAGGCCCCGACCGGCGGATCGCTGATCTCGTTGTCCTCGGCCACCACCAAGGCGATCATCACCAACCACGCGGCCTATATCGGCACCAAGCGCGGCAGCGAGGCGCTGATCGAGTGCGTTGCCAATGATTACGGGCACTTGGGGATCAAGGCCAACACCGTCTCGCCCGCCTTCACCGACAGCCCGATGACCCACGAGAGCTTCCAGGTCCCCGGCCTGACCGACGCCTTCCTGCCGCGCTACCCGATGGGGCGGCTCAATACGGTCGATGACGTGGCGCACGCTTGCCTGTGGCTCAGCACCGACAATGCCTATGTGACAGGCGCCAATATCCAGCCCAATGGCGGGCTTATCATGCGCGGCAATCCGCAGGCCCATGATGTCGCCGCGGCGGTCGGGGCGGCGATGGCGAAGCTGCAGGGATAGGCGAAATGCCCCGCCGATGTTTCACGTGGAACATCGGACGGGGCAGCAACCACCTGCCTACGACCATGCAACGACTGCGCAACGCGCCGCTCAGTACTGGGCGGTCCCGCCGTCGACGCTGATCTGCTGGCCAGTGATCCCCGCGCCCGCCTCGCTCGCGAGCAGCACCGCGACCGCGGCAACTTCCTCGACCGTGTTCGGGCGCTTGATCGCGGAGTCGGCGGCGAACATCGCGATCATCTCGTCGAGCTCCATCCCCATCGCCTTGGCGGTGGCGGGGCCGTTGTTCTTGATGATGTCGGTGATGACGATCCCGGGGCAGATCGCGTTGACCGTCACCCCGGCCGCGCCCACTTCGCGCGCCAAGCTCTTGGTCATGCCGTTCACCGCGTGCTTGGCGGCGGAATATGCCGTCAGCACCGGCTTGCCGTGCTTGCCCTCCATCGAGGAGATGTTGATGATCCGGCCATTGCCCTTCTCCAGCATGGTCGGCAGCGCGCGGCGGCTGGCCCAGAAGGTCGAATAGACATTCCACTTCATCGCCTCGTCGAAGGCGTGATCGGAGAGATTGACGAGCGGCTGCAAATCGCCCGCCCCGCCGGCATTGTTCACGAGGATGTCGAGCGTGCCGAATTGGGCGATGACCTTGTCGACGAAGCCTTCGAGATCGGATTGCTCCATCACATCGCCCGCGATGAAGATCGCGCGGTCACCGGCGCCGAGCTCTTCGAGCACCTTCGCGCCCTTTTCGGCGTTGCGTGCGAAAAGCGCGACGCTCGCGCCCTCGGCCAGAAACGCCTCGGCGATCCCGCGCCCCATGCCTGCCGTGCCCCCGGTGATCGCGGCGATTTTTCCTGCGAGTTTCATGCGTATTCCTCTCATCCGTTCGTGCTGAGCTTGTCGAAGCACCGTACTTTCTTCCGTCCCGCAGTCCCAAAAGAAGGACGGCCCTTCGACAAGCTCAGGGCGAACGGGAATTTGTCTCGCAATGACGAATAGGGGGGAGCGGGCGCGGGCGCACCTTGCCAAAATGACGGGTTGCCGCGCGGGCCTGCCAAGGCGTCTAACCAAGCAATGGAGCAAGTCGACGTCATCATCCTCGGAACCGGCGCCGCCGGCATGGCTGCCGCCCTCGCCGCACACGAAGCAGGCGCTTCGGTCGCGCTGGTCGAGCGGTGGGACCGCATCGGCGGCACCTCGGCGATTTCGGGCGGGGTGATCTGGGTCGCCGACAATCCGCGGATGCGCGCCGCCGGCATGGCCGACAGCCGCGAGGAGGCGCTCGCCTATTTCCGCAGCCTCGATCACGGCGATCTGGTGGACGAGACGCTTGAAGCCTTCGTCGACAAGGGGCCGGAGGCGCTGGCCTTTCTGGAAGCCGCGGGCGCGCTGAGCGTCTCGGTGCTGCCGGGCTATCCCGATTACTACCTCGACCGCCCCGGTGCGAAGCCGCAAGGCAGCCGCGCGCTCGACCATGACCTGTTTGGCTTAAGCGACCTCGGCGAATGGGCGGCGAAGATCTACGCCATCGAGGAACCCAAACCGCTGATGTTGCGCGAGACCCCGCTCGGCGGGGCGACCGCGATGCCGCCGATGGAAGTGCTGGGCCAGCGCATGGCGGAGCGGCAATGCGGCTTCGGGCAGGCGATGGTCGCGCGGCTCCTGAAGGCGTGTCTCGACCGGGGGATCGAACCGATCCTCGGGGTCGAGACCAAGCGGCTGGTGAAGGATGGCGACCGCATCACGGGGATCGAAGGCACCCGCGACGGCGCACCTTTCGCGCTCACCGCGCGCCGGGGCGTCATCATCACCACCGGCGGGTTCGAGTGGGACGAAGAGCTGCGCCAGACCTTCCTGCGCGGCCCCGTCACCGCCCCCGCCAGCCCGCCGACCGGCACCGGCGGCGGCCTTAAGCTGGCGATGGCGGCAGGCGCGAAGCTCGGCAACATGACCAGCGCCTGGTGGGCGCCGACTTTGGTGACGCCCGATGCCCCGTGGGC
>JAIYEK010000290.1 GCA_027487015.1 Erythrobacteraceae bacterium
CGCAGGAGGTGGCCGATGCGGCCGGGGCGGATGGCAACCTGCCGCTCGATATCGACCCCAAGCTCGCCTGGGCCCTGAAGTTCCGCGAGAGCTTCCCGGTCGATGTCAACCGCGCGCCCCGGGAACTGCTCCTGCGGGTGCCGGGGCTGGGCACTAAGGCGGTGGCGCGCATCCTCGCCTCGCGGCGGCACCGGACGCTGCGATTGGACGATGTCGCGCGGCTCACCGCCTCGCTTGCCAAGGTGCGGCCTTTCATCTGCGCGCTCGACTGGCGGCCCACGATGCTCACCGACCGCGCGGATCTCAGGGGGCTGATCGTGCCCAAGCAGGAACAGCTGGAGCTGTTCTGATGACTGCGATGCAAAATGTCTCCCTCGGCTCCCACTACGCCGTCCACCTGTCTGCGCCTGACGACTTCGCCTTCTGGCGGGAGCGGGCGCGGGGGCTTATCCAGTGCGATGTGCCGCCCGACCGCGTCTCGTGGATTGAACCGGGCGGGACGGGCGATCTCTTCGCCGCCGAAGGCCCCGCGCGCGGCGAGAAGCGCCTGCCTCCGCCCCCTGCCGACCCGCGCCCCGTGCGCGCCAGCCAGCGCTTTCTCACCATCGCCCGCAGCGCCGCGCTGCATAGCGATCCCGCGCGCTTCGGCCTCCTCTACCGCGTGCTGTGGCGGCTCCAGAGCAACCCCCGGCTGATGGAGGACAAGGCCGACACCGAGGTGCGCCGCCTCGAGGAATTCGCCAAATCGGTTCGGCGGGACGCGCACAAGATGCACGCCTTCGTCCGCTTCCGCGAGGTTGAGGAGGAGGACGGCACCCCGCACTTCGTCGCCTGGTTCGAACCCGATCACCACATCGTGCGCGCCGAAGCCGCCTTCTTCATGCGCCGCTTCGCCAATATGCGCTGGTCGATCCTCACCCCGCGCGGCAGCATCCACTGGGACGGCGAGACCATGCGCGAGGGGCCCCCGGCGCGGCGCGAGGATGCGCCGCAGGGCGATCCGGTCGAGGCGCTGTGGCGCTCCTACTATGCCTCGATCTTCAACCCTGCGCGGCTGAAGGTCGGCGCGATGCTCTCGGAAATGCCCAAGAAATACTGGAAGAATCTGCCCGAGGCCGAGCTCATCCCGCAGCTCATCGCAGGCGCACAGGCGCGCGAGGCGGCGATGGTGGCGGCGGGCGCGCGGGCCGAGCGGGCGCGGCCGGGGACGCTGACCGAGGTCGCCCAAGGCGCCGCCGCTTGCCGCGATTGCCCAATCGCCGAGTGCGGCACCCGCGCGGTGGCGGGGGAGGGGGCGCCGGGCGCTCATCTGATGATCGTCGGCGAACAGCCGGGCGATCAAGAGGATCTCGCGGGCCGGCCCTTCGTGGGCCCCGCCGGGCAGCTGCTCGACGACTATCTTGCCCGCGCCGGGATTGATCGCGGGGCGGCCTATGTCACCAATGCGGTGAAGCATTTCAAGTTTACGTGGAAGGGCAAGCACCGCCTCCACCAGTCGCCGGGCGCGAAGGAGATCGACACCTGCCGCTGGTGGCTCGAAGCCGAGCGTGCGATCGTGCAGCCCCGCATCGTGCTGGCGCTGGGGGCGAGCGCGGCGCGCGGATTGCTGGGCCGGACGGTCAGCGTCAATCAGGCGCGCGGAGCACCCATCATGCTGGACGATGGCGCGGAGCTGTGGGTGACCGTCCACCCCTCCTACCTGCTCAGGCTCGACGGGGCGGCGCGCGAGCAGCAGGCGGCGCTGTTCGCGCAGGATCTGGCGCGCGTGCGGGAGCGGTTCGCGGAACGGGTGGGCTGACATGCCCGACGCCCCGCTCACCCCCGACAAGCGCACGCTCGATATCGACCCCGAGGGCATCGCCGCCCCGCCGCGTGCCGATTTCGTCGAGCTCGGCCTCGTCAGCTGCTTCAGCTTTCTGCGCGGGGCGTCCGACGCGGTCGATCTGGTGCTCGCCGCGCACGCGCTGGGGTACGACGCACTGGGGATCGCCGACGTCAATTCGATGGCCGGGGTGGTGCGCCTCCACACCGAGGCCAAGACGCTGAAATTGCGCCCCGTGATCGGCTGCCGGATCGAGACGGTCGAGGGCCTCGCCTTCCTCGCCTACCCCGAGGACCGCGTCGCCTATGGCCGCTTGTGCCGCCTCATCAGCGCCGGGCGGATGCAGACGCTCGCCGGGGAATGGCAGGACAAGGGCGTGTGCGAGATCGACCTCGCGCTGCTCGCGGCGCATGCCGAAGGCGTGCAGCTGATCCTGCTCCCGCCCGATGATCTTGAGGCCCGCTTCACCATCACGGTGCCGAGCAACGTCATCCCTTTTCCCCGTCCCGGCCCCCGAGCCGGGACCCCGCTACCTTCCGACACGGGTTCGCAAGAGAGCGGGGCCCCGGATCAGGTCCGGGGCGGGGGAAGTATGGAACGCACCGCCAGCTTTGCCGACCTTGTCGCCGATATCGCAGAGCAACTCCCCACCCTCAAGCACATCGCCGCGAGCTACCTCTACCGCGGCGACGACATCGCCCGGATCGAGCGGCTCGATGGGCTCGCCCGCGCCCACGGCCTCACTCTGCTGGCGACCAACGACGTCCACTACCACGCCCCCGAACGCCGCGCGCTGCAGGACGTGATGACCGCGATCCGGCACAAGACCACGGTGGCGGCGGCCGGGCACCTGCTCCACCCCAATGCCGAGCGGCATCTGAAGAGCCCGGCGCAGATGCAGCGTCTCTTCGCCCGCTGGCCCCACGCGATTGTTGCCGCGCGCGACGTGGCGGACCGGTGCCGCTTCAGCCTCGATGAGCTGCGCTACGAATACCCGGAGGAGATTTATCCCGACGGTCAGACCCCACAAGCCTTCCTTGAGGCCGAAGTCTGGGCCGGGGCGGGGCGGCGCTACCCTGAAGGCCTGCCCGAAACCGTGCGCGCCACGCTGGCGCGCGAACTCGCGCTGATCGCCAAGCTCGATCTCGCCCGCTATTTTCTCACCATCAAGGACATCGTCGATTTCGCGCGCGGGTGCGATCCGCCGATCCTGTGTCAGGGGCGGGGGAGCGCCGCCAATTCGGCCGTTTGCTACGTGCTCGGCATCACCTCGGTCGATCCGGCCAAGCACCAGCTTCTGTTCGACCGCTTCATCTCCGAAGAACGCAAGGAGCCGCCCGATATCGACGTCGATTTCGAGCATGAGCGGCGTGAGGAGGTGATCCAGTATATCTACGCTAAATACGGCCGCCACCGCGCGGGGCTGTGTGCGACCGTGATCCACTACCGCCCGCGCATGGCGATTCGCGAGGTGGGCAAGGTGATGGGCCTCAGCGAGGACGTCACCAGCGCGCTCTCGCGCACCGTGTGGGGCGGGTGGGGGCGCGAGATCAGCGAGAAGCACGCGGCCGAAACGGGCCTCGATATCACCGACCCGCACCTGCGCCGCGTGCTCAAGCTCACCGAGCAGATGATCGGCATGCCGCGCCATTTGGGCCAGCATGTCGGCGGCTTCATCCTCACCGAAGGCGCGCTCACTGAAACCGTGCCGATCGGCAATGGCGCCATGCCCGAGCGCACTTTCATCGAGTGGGACAAGGACGATATCGACGCATTGGGCATCCTCAAGGTCGATGTGCTGGCGCTGGGGATGCTGACCTGCATCCGCAAATGCCTCGATCTGCTGACCGCGCACCATGGCCGCGCGCTGACGCTGGCCACGGTCCCGCGCGAGGATCCCGAGACCTATGCGATGCTCCGCAAGGGCGATTCGCTCGGGGTGTTCCAGGTCGAGAGCCGGGCGCAGATGAACATGCTCCCGCGCCTGCGCCCGAGGGAGTTCTACGATCTCGTCATCCAGGTCGCGATCGTGCGGCCCGGGCCGATCCAGGGCGACATGGTGCACCCCTATTTGAAGCGCAGGCGCGGCGCCGAGCCGGTCCGCATCCCCGCGCCCGCGCCCGAACACGGACCCCCGGACGAGCTCACCAGCATCCTCGGGCGCACCTTGGGCGTGCCGATCTTTCAGGAACAGGCGATGAAGATCGCGCTGGATGCGGCGAAGTTCTCCAGCCTTGAGGCGAACCGGCTGAGGAAGGCGATGGCGACCTTCCGCAGCCGGGGGATGGTGGACGAATTGCAGGACATGATGGTCGAACGCATGGTCGCGCGCGGCTATGACCGCGACTTCGCGCAGCGCTGCTTCAACCAGATCAGGGGCTTCGGCGAATATGGCTTCCCCGAGAGCCACGCGGCAAGCTTTGCGCAGCTGGTTTACGTGTCGAGCTGGCTCAAGTGCCACTACCCTGCGGCCTTTGGGGCGGCGCTGCTCAACTCGCAGCCGATGGGCTTCTACGCGCCCGCGCAGATCGTGCGGGACGCGCGGGAGCACGGGGTGACGGTGCTGCCGGTCGATGTGAATTCGAGCCTCTGGGACTGCACGCTGGAGGGCGAGGGCGAGCCGCTCGCCCTGCGCCTTGGCCTGCGCCAGATCGACGGTCTTCCCGAACACGTCGCCGCCACGTTGGTGAGCGCACGCGAGAGCGGGGGACCGTTTCGCGATATCGCCGATCTGCGCGCGCGGGGCGGGCTGTCGCCGGCGCATATCGAGCGGCTCGCCAGCGCTGACGCTTTCACCTCGCTGGGCCTCACCCGCCGGCAGGCCTTGTGGGATGCGAGGAGCCTCATCCCTGCGCCCGATCTCCCGCTGTTCCGCGCCGCCGGGGTGCGCGAGGAGGGGGTGGAGCGCGCCGCCATTCGCCTGCCCGCCATGCCGCTGTCGGAGGAAGTGGTCGCCGATTATCAGACCACTCGCCTCAGTCTGAAGGCGCATCCGATGGCCTTCCTGCGCGCCGATCTCGCCGCCCGGGGCTTTGTCCGCGCGGCCGATCTACGCAGCCGAAAGTTCCGCGCGATGGTGCAGGTCGCCGGCGTGGTGCTGATCCGCCAGCGGCCGGGCAGCGCCAAGGGCGTCACCTTCATCACGCTCGAGGACGAGACCGGGGTCATCAACCTCGTGGTCTGGCCTGACTTGAAGGAGAAGCAGCGCAAGGTGGTGATGGGCGCGCGGCTGATGGAGGTGCGTGGGCGGGTCGAATATGATGACGAGGTGATCCATGTGATTGCCGCGCACATGACCGATGCGACCGTGCGGCTCCATGCGCTGTCCGACGATCTGCTCGATGCCCCGCTCGCCCGCGCGGACGAGGTCAACAAACCTATGCCGGAACGCGGCCCGCGCCCGCGCGACATGATCGACGAACTTGCCCCGCAGCCCAATGTGACCGGACACCCGCGCGATCACAGAATCCTGCCCAAGTCGCGGGATTTCCATTAGAGTTCCCCCGATGCCCCGCAAGAAGCCCAACCGCCACCACCGCGCCGCCCGCCTCGCCCTGACCGCGCTGGTGCCGCTCGCGCTCGCGATTGCCGGCTGGCAGTGGCTCCAATCGCACCCACAGCACAATCCCTGGGCGCCGCTTGACCTCGGCGACCCGCCGGGTTGGGCGACGCGCGCCAAGCTTGCGCGGCTGAATGCGGATGTCAGCGAATGCCGCGCGGTGCTCGAACGCAGCGATATCGCCTTCACGACGCTGGAGCCGATCGGGGAGGGCCCCTGCGCGCGGCCCGACCGCACCCGCCTCGCCCGCTATCCGCTCGCGCCCGACACGCCCGCAGTCACCTGCCCCATTGCCGCCGCGCTGGTCATATGGCGCCGCGACAGCGTCGCCCCGGCAGCGCGGCGGATCCTCGGCAGTGAAATCAAGCGAATCGAGCACCTTGGCGCTTTTTCCTGCCGCCGGATGTATGGCGACAGCGAGGGCCCGTGGAGCGAGCACGCCACCGCCAACGCGATCGACATCGCCGCTTTCGTGCTCGAAGATGGCCGCCGGATCAGCGTGCTCAAGGACTGGGACGGCGATGACCCCGAAGCCCGCTTCATGCGCGCGGTGAGGGAAGGGGCCTGTGGCAGCTTTGCAACCGTGCTCTCGCCCGATTACAATGCGGCCCACAAGGACCACTTCCACCTCGATCAGGATGACCGCTGGGCGGGCGTCTGCCGCTAGTGCGTCAGACCGCCTCGAGCGCGTAGCCGGCCGAGCGGACCGTTCGGATCGGGTCCTTGGCGGCTTCGACGGTGATCGCCTTGCGCAGCCGGCGGATGTGGACGTCGACCGTGCGCAGCTCGATGTCCGAACCCGTGCCCCACACGCCGTCGAGCAGCTGGCCGCGGCTGAACACCCGGCCGGGACTCTCCATGAAGAACTTCAGGAGGCGGTATTCGGTCGGCCCCAGCTGCAGCGCGCGGCCGCGGCGTTGGACCTTGTGCGCGACGGGATCGAGCCGCAGGTCGCCCACCTCGATTGTCTCACCGGCGAGCGCCGGGCGGATGCGGCGCATCACTGCGGCGACGCGTGCGAGTAACTCACGGGGAGAAAAGGGTTTTGTGAGGTAATCATCGGCGCCCGTTTCCAGTCCCCGGACCCGGTCATCCTCGGCCTCGCGGGCGGTGAGCATGATGATGGGGACGTGGGCGGTGTCCTTGTCGCGGCGCAGGCGGCGGCAGACTTCGATCCCGCTGGTGCCCTCGATCATCCAGTCGAGGATGATGAGATCGGGCACTTCCTCGGACGCCAGCACCAGTGCCTCGTCGCCATCGCCGGTGCAGCGTACAGCATAGCCCTCGTTCTGGAAGCGGTACTCGAGCAGTTCGGACAGCGCCGGATCGTCTTCGACCAGCAGAAGTTTGGCAGCGGACATGCCCCATGTCTCCTATAGCCCGCAGTGCAGGCGGCCCTTGGCCTATGTGTCACTTGCACGACAGTTTGATGAAACGCGGCCCGATTGCAATAATCGCTGGGGCGGGCCGATGTTTCACGTGAAACATTTCGTGAACAAAGGGCGCGCCACCCGCTGGCGCGGTGCAACGGGAGGGCAAGCACATGGAGACGACATGACAACCATATCGCTACGCCGCGGCGCAAAGCGATGGCGTGTCAGCGGTCGCCTTCGGGCGGGTAGACGCCGGTTGCGGCGAAGTGGACCATCTCGGCGACGTTGGTCGCGTGATCGCCGATCCGCTCGATATTGCGGGCCACGAACAAGAGCTGTGCCGCGCTCGAAATGGTCGAAGGGTTCTCGACCATGTAGCTGACAAGATTGCGGAAAATCGAATTATAGAAGCCGTCGACCTTGACATCGGTGGCGATCACTTCGCGCGCCAGGTCAGGGTCGCGCGCGGCATAGGCGGTGAGCACGTCGTGGACCATCTCGCCCGCGAGCTCGCCCATGGTGGGGAGCAGGGTGAGCGGTTCGAACCGGGCGCGGCCTTCGATCATGCCGGTGCGCTTGGCGATGTTCTTGGAGTAGTCGCCGATGCGTTCGAGCACCCCGCCGATCTTCAATGCCGCGATCACTTCGCGCAGGTCGTCCGCCATCGGCGCGCGCAGGGCGATGATGCGGACCGCGAGCTTGTCGACCTCGGTCTCGAGCGCATCGATGCGCTTGTCGCGGGCCACCACTTGCTCGGCCAGCACCTCGTCTCCGCGCACCAGCGCATCAAGGCTCTCCGCAATCGCGACCTCTGCGAGGCCGCCCATTTCGGCGATCAGCCCGCGCAGGCGGGTGATGTCTTCGTCGAATGCCTTGACGGTGTGCTCAGCCATCAGCCGTAACGTCCTGTAATATAATCTTTCGTCCGCTCCTCGATGGGATTGGTAAAGATCTCGGAGGTGGGGCCGTACTCGACCATTTTGCCCAGGTGGAAGAAGGCGGTGCGCTGGCTGACACGGGCGGCCTGCTGCATCGAGTGGGTCACGATGACGATCGCGTAGCGGCCCGAAAGCTCGTCGATCAGTTCCTCGATCTTGGCCGTGGCGATGGGGTCGAGCGCGGAGGCCGGCTCGTCCATCAGGATCACTTCCGGGTCAACCGCAATCGCGCGCGCGATGCACAGACGCTGCTGCTGGCCGCCCGAAAGCGCCGTGCCCGAATCGTCGAGCCGGTCCTTGACCTCGTCCCACAGGCCCGCGCGGGTCAGCGAGCGTTCGACGATCACGTCGAGATCGGCCTTCTTCTCGGCAAGGCCGTGGATCTTGGGGCCGTAGGCGATGTTCTCGTAGATCGACTTGGGGAAGGGGTTGGGCTTCTGGAACACCATGCCCACCCGCGCGCGCAGCTGGACGACGTCCATGCCGTTGCCGTGAATGTCCTCACCGTCGAGCTCGATCAGGCCCGTCACCTTGGCCGCGCCGATCGTGTCGTTCATGCGGTTGAAGCACCGCAGGAAGGTCGACTTGCCGCAGCCCGACGGCCCGATGAAGGCGGTCACGTAATCGGGCGAGATGTCGAGCGACACATTGTCGATCGCCTTCTTCTCGCCGTAGAAGACACAGACGTCGCGCGCACGGATCTTCGCGCCTTCGTCAGCCATGTTGGGATGGATCACAGTCACCAGCGTTTCTCGAACTTGTTGCGGAGGTAGATGGCAAGGCCGTTCATGGCGAGCAGGAACACCAGCAGCACAATGATGGCCGCGCTGGTGCGCTCGACAAAGCCGCGGTCGATTTCGTCCGACCACAGGAAGATCTGCATCGGCAGGACCGTGGCGGGCGAGGAAAAGCCTTCGGGCGGGGTCGCGACGAAGATGCGCATCCCGATCAGGAGCAGCGGCGCGGTCTCGCCCAGCGCGCGCGCCATGCCGATGATCGTGCCGGTCAGCATCCCCGGCAGCGCCAGCGGCAGCACGTGGTGGAAGACGACCTGCACCGGCGAGGCGCCGATAGCGAGCGCACCGTCACGGATCGAGGGCGGCACCGCCTTGATCGCATTGCGCCCCGAAATGACGATCACGGGCATGGTCATCAGCGCCAGCGTCATCCCCCCGATGATCGGCGCCGAGCGAAGGTCGGGGAAGGCGGCGAGGAACAGTGACAGGCCGAGAAGGCCGAAGATGATCGAAGGGACCGCGGCGAGGTTGCTGATCGAGACCTCGATGATGTCGGTCCAGCGTCCGCGCGGCGCGTATTCCTCAAGGTAGAGCGCCGAGAGCACGCCGATCGGGAAGGCCAGCACCAGCGTCACCAGCATGGTCAGCATCGAGCCCTTGAGCGCGCCCCAGATGCCGACCGATTGCGGCGTGGTCGCATCCGAGCGGACGAGGAAGCCCCAGTCCCAGTTGCGCGCGAGCTTGCCCTCGGCCGACAGCTTCTTGGCGAGCGCCTGCATCTCGGGTGAGCCTTCGCCCCGAAGCGCGCCGCCGAGCGCCGAGGTGGTCGGCAGGTGGAAGGTCTCGCTGCGGCTGATGAGCGTAGGGTCGTCGGCGAGCGCGGCGACGACATCGCGCCAGGCGTCAGGCGCGATCTCCTCGGCGGCGTCGGCTCCGAGCTGCGCTTCCGCGAACTGCGTCACGATCTTGGGCAGGCCCTGCATCTCGAGCGTCTGTCCGGCGGTGGGCGCAGTCAGCGAGGTGGCGTCCCCCGTGATGCCGCTTTCGGGGAAGTTGATCGTCACCGCGAGTTCGGGGCGCTGGAAGCCGGCGATGCCGTTCACCAGCATGTTGCCGAGCAGAAACACCAGCACCGCGACCGAAAACGCGACCGCGCCAAAGCCCAGCAGGCGGAAATTGCGCTCGGCCCGGTAGCGCTTGGCGAGGCGGGCCTCGAAGGCGGCGGTGCGCGTCGGCCCGACAGGCTGCGCCTTCGCGGCGGCGGTCTCGGTGCCGGTGCCATTGCCGCCGATGGGGATGCTGCTCATTCGTAGGCCTCCCGGAAGCGCTTGACGACGCGCAGGGCGATGAAGTTCAACGCGAGCGTCACCATGAACAGCACGAAGCCCAGCGCATAGGCGCTCAGCGTTGCGGGGTGGTCAGTGCTCTGCTCGCCGGTCAGCAGGTTGACGATCTGCATGGTGACGGTCGAGATTGGTTCCAACGGGTTCGCGGTGAGGTTGGCGGACTGCGAGGCGGCCATCACCACGATCATCGTCTCGCCGATCGCGCGGCTGACCGCGAGCATTACACCGGCGACGATCCCGGGGAGGGCCGCCGGGAACAGCACGCGCTGGATCGTCTCGGACTTGGTCGCGCCCATTGCGAGGCTCCCGTCACGCATCGCGCCGGGAACAGCGGCCATCGAATCGTCCGCCATCGAGGAGACGAAGGGAATAATCATCACCCCCATCACGATCCCTGCGGCCAGCGCGCTCTCGGTCGAAGCATTGGTGGCGCCCAGCGCGACGGCGGCGTTGCGGATCATCGGCGCGAGCGTGAGCGCAGCGAAATAGCCATAGACCACGGTGGGCACGCCCGCGAGCAGCTCCAGCAGCGGCTTGATCCAGGTGCGCACGCGCGGATCGGCATATTGGGTGAGGTAGATCGCGCTCATCAGCCCCAAGGGAATCGCGACCACCATCGCAATGATCGCGCCGATGAAGATCGTCCCCCAGAACAGCGGCACAGCCCCGTAGCGCGACGGGTCGACCGCATCGGGCGCGGCCAGGGTGTCGGGCCCCCACTTGAGGCCGAACAGGAAATCGATCGGCGAGACGAAACTGAAAAAGCGCACCGTCTCGAACACGAGGCTCACGAAGATGCCGAGCGTGGTGAGGATCGCCACCAGCGAGGCGAGCAGCAGGATCATCAACACCGTCCGCTCGACCCGGGTGCGCGCGCCGAATTGCGGGGCGAGCCGCAGGAAGGCAAGCGCGCCGCCGACGATGGCGATCAGCACGGTGACGATAATGCCGATGGTATTGTAATAGCCGAAAGCCTCGCGGAACGGCGCGACCAGCGGTTCGGCCTCGTCATTGAAGACACCCGGCGACTGCTCCAGCGCGACCGCACGGGCCTCGCCCAGGAAGGCGTCACGTTCGAAGCCGAGACCGGTCAGGCCCTGGGCCTCGGGCGTGGCGAGCACCGATTGCATCACGAGGTTGGGCGCAATTATCGACCACGCGGCCACGAAGGCGAGCACCGGCAGCACCACCCACATCGCGACATACCAGGCATGATAGATTGGGCGCGAAGCCGGGCGCAGTGCGGGATCGCTCGACTGGAAACTCCACGCCTTCGCGCGGCCCGCCAGCCAGCCGAGCAGGCCGAGGCCCAAAGCAATCAGGATCAGCGTGATCGGCGACATGAACGGACCTGTGTTTCCTGCTGGGAGTGCGCGATGGTTAAATTGGCCGAGAAGTGCGTACCCGGCCCCCGCCGCGCCAACCGGCCCTTACGCCATGGCCGCGCCATGTTGAAGAAATAAGACACGTCTATGACGCTTGTTGGGTTTGCTCGGTCCGCAGGCCCTCGGCTTCGGCTTCGGACAGGGCCGTTTCCTCGATGGGATCGGGTTCGGCGAGCGGCAGACGCACAACGACGCGGGTGCCCTTGCCAAGCTCGCTGGTGATGTCGAGCCGGCCGCGGTGGCGCTCGACGATGTGCTTGACGATCGCGAGGCCGAGCCCGGTTCCGCCAGAGGCGCGGCTACGGCCCGGATCGGTGCGGTAAAAGCGCCGGGTGAGGTGCGGGATCTGTTCGGGCGCAATGCCTTCGCCCTCGTCGACCACCGCGATCCGCGCCAGATCGCCTTGCGCAAGGTCGAGCACCACATGCACCGGGCGGTCAGCCGCGCCATATTTCAACGCATTGTCGACGAGATTGCGCACCACCTGTTCCAGCTGCTGGAGATCGCCCAGCACCACCGGCTCGGCGCTCAAATCGATGTCGAGGCGATCGCCGCGCTGCGGCCCTGCCGCATCGCGCGCGGCGCGTTCGACCAGCGAGGCAAGGTCAATCCGCTCGGTCGGCAGCTCGTGCTTTTCGGCCTCGACCCGGCTGAGGCTCATCAGGTCGCCGACCAGCGCCTGCATCCGCTTCGCCTCGCGCTCGATGATTCCGAGGAATTTCTTGGCGACCGGGGTCTCAATCGACCCGTCATCTTCCTGCAAGGTTTCGACATAGCCGAGGATCGCGGCCAGCGGCGTGCGCAGTTCGTGGCTGGCATTGGCGACAAAATCGGTGTGCGCGCGGCTGATATCGGCCTCGGCGGTCTGGTTGATGAATTCGAGCATCGCCAGCCGGTCATCGATGGTCTGGCGGCTGATTTGCCAGATGTCCCCGCGCCGCACGAGCCCGCGCACGATCGCCTCGCCCTGGCGGTTCTCGCCGAGCAGCGAGATCGCCTCGGGCTGGCGCAGCGCGACGCGCGCGTCCTGGCCTACGACATGCGGCCCCAGCATCTTGCGCGCCGCGCGGTTGGCGAGCGCGATGGTGTTGCGATCGGTGATGAGGAGCGGGATCGAGGAATTCTCGACAAGATCGTTGATCGATTCGAGCGTGAGGCGCGGCTTGGCCTTGGGCTTGGCCGGTTCGGGCGGGCGGCCGGCGGCGACCAGCAACGAGCCGACCCACACTGTCAGCACCGCTACGGAGATGACGATATCGGTCCCCAGAAGCAGCAGCGCCACGAAGGTCACCGCCGCAAGCAGGATGCCGGCGATGGGAATGTTCTGGCTGCTGCCCATGCTGGCCGCCTTACAGCCAAGCAGGGGGCGAGGGAA
>JAIYEK010000111.1 GCA_027487015.1 Erythrobacteraceae bacterium
GCTGCACTTGTCGGTGCATGCGTGCTGGTAGTTCTGACGATGATCTCTGAAAAGCTTCACAAGAAGTCGGCCAGCACGATAAATGAACTGGCCCAGAAAAGGCAGTACCTCATTGATCGCAAGCGCAGAGGTGCCGAAACCATCCAAGCACTCGGCATGCGGCAGCGTTTTGCACGAACTTTCTTGGGTCTCAATGCCCAACTGAGCATCCGGCAGGCCGACGTCAATTATACGCTCATCATCCTTTCGACAGTCAGCAAGTCGATGCGGATGTTCATCCAGAGCGCATTGTTGGCTGTCGGGGCCTGGCTGGTTATTTCGGGAGAGACTTCCGGCGGTGTAATCTTTGCCAGCTCGATCCTTGCAGGACGGGCGCTCGCGCCGATCGACCAAGTGATTGCCCAGTGGCGCAACTTCTCATCGGCGCGGACGAGTTGGGTACGGCTGAACCAAACCCTTTCTAGATACGGAATCCCGGAAGAGCGCGTTGCCCTGAGCAGACCAAAGGGTCATCTGGAAGTTTCTGAATTGCAAATCGTACCCGCCGGGCAGGAGATCCCAACGCTCCATGGCGTGAGCTTCGCCTGCGAACCGGGCTCCATCGTAGGCGTGATCGGTTCCAGCGGGGCCGGCAAGTCCTCGCTCGCGCGGGCGCTGGTGGGGATATGGCCTCCGAGCGACGGAACCATTCGGCTGGATGGTGCGACGCTCGCACAGTGGGAAAGCGATGTTTTGGGCGGGTTCATCGGCTACCTGCCGCAGACAGTGGAGCTGCTGGAAGGGACAGTTGCGCAGAACATTGCCCGCTTTGACCCTCGCGCGACATCGGAGGACATCATTGAAGCCGCACAGCAAGCCGGTGTCCATGAGCTGATCTTGCATCTGCCCGATGGGTACGAAACGGAAGTGGGAGAGGAAGGGCGGCGGCTTTCCGCCGGTCAGAGACAGCGGGTGGGCCTTGCCCGTGCCCTTTACCAGAAGCCTAGCCTCGTGGTGCTCGATGAACCCAACAGCAACTTGGACCCGGCAGGTGAACAGGCATTGGCCGCAGCACTAATCAATCTGCGCAAGAACAATGCCACGGCGATCGTCGTCACGCATCGTCAGGCAGTGCTGCGGTTCGCTACGCACATTCTCTACCTTGCCGACGGCAAAGTTGTCGCATTTGGCCCTCGCGACGCGGTGCTCAAGGCCATCAATGACCGCAACAATGTCCAGACCATGCCTGAGGAAGAGGCCGCTCGTGTCTGAGCCCAACATCCCACCCGGAAGCGAAAAGCAGCCCATGACACCTGATATCCAGTTCGATCCTGACGCCATTTTGCCCGAAAGCCGTCTGAAACAGCGTTCTAGAATTGCCTATCTCAGCGTCGGCATCACCGCGGCAACTATGATCGCTCTATCGACCGTCGTAACCGTGTCCGGTGCTGTGATCGCCCCTGGCAGCCTGTCGGCTTCCAGCCAGACAAAGCTGATCACGCACCCGACTGGCGGTGTGCTGTCCGAATTGCTTGTAGCAGATGGTCAGCGCGTTTCCGACGGACAGGTCCTGCTACGCCTGGATACAAATGTCGCTCAGACCACTGCGGCAGTGTCAGCCGATGGCGTCTCGGCACTGGCGGCGCGGCGCCAGCGACTTGAAGCTGAACTCACGGGAGCTGGCAATGCCGACTTCGCCACCATAGACAATATTGACCGGGCTACTGCCATTGGGACATCGGTCGCGCGCGAACGAGAGTTGTTCGAAGCGAGGCAGGCGGAGACCGAGGCCCAGGTGGGCATGCTGATGGCAAGACTTCGGCAGCTGGAGGCCGAGATCACAGGCCACCAAAGCCGCATCGCTTCACTGCGCAAGCAGCAGTCGCTTCTCACCCCGGAACTTGAAGGTCTGCGCAAGCTGTACCAACAGGAATTGGTGACGATTAATAGGCTGAACGAGATAGAGCGATCCGATGTCGTATTGCGGGGGGAAATTGCCGCCGCAGAGGCCAGTATTCGCCAAGCTCAGGCACGAATAACGGAGACCAGCCGCGAAATCAGCTATGCACGCCAGAATCTGCGGACTTCGGCTGGTCAAGAGCTGAACCAGGTCGTCACCGAGTTAGGCGAAGGTCGTCTGCGGCTAGTCGATGCTGGCGATGCTTTGGAGCGCGCAACGATAAGGTCGCCGCAGACCGGAGTGGTCGATTCAGTTGCTTATGTGACGCCCGGAAGCTTCGTACCGCCTGGTCAGACGATCCTGCGGATTGTTCCGGATCAGGACAAGTTGCTTGCAGAAGTCCGAGTCAACCCCTCGGACATTGAACAGGTTCGGATCGGCCAACATGTGCGCCTTCGCTTCTCGACACTCCAATTGGAGTCGTCGCCCGAAATCTTGGGGACCGTTGCCTTTATCTCCCCGGAACGGATCGAGGATCCGCAAACGGGGCAACCCTACTTCAGGGTAAGGATCGACAG
Organism: Erythrobacteraceae bacterium; assembly: GCA_027487015.1. Taxonomy (GTDB): domain Bacteria; phylum Pseudomonadota; class Alphaproteobacteria; order Sphingomonadales; family Sphingomonadaceae; genus Erythrobacter. Next base: position 2,458 of record JAIYEK010000111.1, read on the forward strand.
CAGCGGCCCGCAGCTTGACGCGATCGGGAAGACGGCGCTGGTGAATGGCATGCCACTGGAGGCCTATATCACCACTGGGGAGCAGTCTCTGATGAACTACCTTTTGAAGCCGCTGCTAGACCACATACGCAAGGCATTTACTCAGTAGTCGCGCC
>JAIYEK010000346.1 GCA_027487015.1 Erythrobacteraceae bacterium
CCAGACGAGCGCGACCTTGCTGGCATCGGGCACGCGGCTGAACATCGATTCGCCGCAGAACACCCGGTCAAAGCTCACCCCGTAAAGCCCGCCCACGAGCTCCGGCCAGCCCTCGCGCCCGACCTGCCAGCACTCGACCGAATGCGCGTGCCCCGCGCGGTGGAGGCCGAGATAGGACTGGATGATCCGCTCGGAAATCCACGTCTCGGGATGATCGGGGCGCGGTTCGGCGCAGGCGCGGATCACCTGTTCGAACCCGCGATCGATGGTCACCGCGAAGCGATCGGCGCGGATCACCTTCCTGAGCGACTTCGAGAGGTGCAGGCCTTCGAGCGGGATAATCGCCCGCTCGCGCGGCTCGACCCAGAACACCTCGGGATCGTCGCGCCGGTCCGCCATCGGGAAAATCCCGCTGCGATAGGCGAGCAGCAAGGTCTCGACCGGGATCGGAGGGCGTTGCGGTGCGTGCATGTCGCGTTGCAACATACAGGGCCGAGAGTGCTGTGGCAAAGAGGATTGCCTAACTCTGGCAGCGGCGCTAAACGCCGCGCCTCAGCGAGTGCAGGGGTGTAGCTCAGCTGGTAGAGCATCGGTCTCCAAAACCGAGGGCCACGGGTTCGAATCCTGTCACCCCTGCCATTCTTGTTTTTCGAAGCGGCCTCCGCCGCTTCGTCCTCGCGACTGATCCTCCACTTCGCTACGCTTCGTTCGGGCCGCTGCGGCTCGGCCGCTTGGCCTCGCGGCCCTTTGGGCCGAATCTGCGCTATACCTTGGCGGTGGTGTCTGCACTGTTTGCCCTCTTCCTTGCGCTTTCCCGCAGCGCCTGTTCATCTTGTCGCAAGGCGAACCGTGTATTCCTGTCGACGAATTGAAATGCCAACCCAATACAGGACACCAAGGATGAGCGCCTACACCTTCCGTTCCTCGCGTCCCGACCAATGGGTCAGCCCGCGCCCGACCCGTGATCCGGCCCGCAGCCGCGCCATCCACGGCCCGCTGCAGCCGATGCGCAGCGAGCCGCGCGGGCTTGCGCGGTTGCTGACGCTCGGCCTCGGCTGAGCCCGCTGCGCGCACCGCCAAGCGATCTTGCATTTGCGCGAGCCTGCGCGTAAGGCCCCTCTCGTCTCTCCGACATCGGCAGAATCTCCAGCCCCTCCGGCGACCTTGTCCCGGGCGGCGCGGAGCCCTACCTGAAAGCCGGCCGGTCGAGACGCGACGGCATTACGCGAAGGAACTGGCTGGCATGGCCGACAAGATGATCGCTCCCAAGGACGGGGCAGAACCCAAGAAGCCCAAGACCTCGCCCGGCGAGTTCTTCAATCAGGTGCGCGCCGAGACGAACAAGATCGTCTGGCCGACCCGCGAAGAAACCGTGCGCACCGCGATCTTCGTGTTCATCTTCATGCTGATCCTCTCGGTCTTCTTCCTCGGCATCGACACCGTGTTCGGCGTGATCGTCAACGCGCTGATCGGCCTGCTCAAGTAAGGCCTGCCGCCTCTACCTTTCTTGCAAGATCCATTTCCCAAGGACGTTCCATGGCCCGCTGGTACATCATTCACGCCTATTCCGGTTTCGAGAACAAGGTCCGCGACGCGATCATCGCCGAAGCCGAACGCCTCGGCCTGTCGGAAGGTGTCGAGGAAGTGCAGGTTCCTACCGAGACCGTGACTGAAGTGAAGCGCGGCAAGAAAGTCCAGGTCGAACGCAAGTTCATGCCCGGCTACGTGCTCGCCAAGCTGAACATGACTGACGACATCTACCACCTCGTCAAGAACACCCCCAAGGTGACCGGCTTCCTCGGCTCGGGCAACAAGCCGCAGCCGATCTCCGAAAAGGAAGCCTCGCGCTATTTCGGCGGCGTTGCCGAAGCCCAGGCCGCACCCAAGCGCGACATCAGCGTCGATTACGAGATCGGCGATTCGGTCAAGGTCAACGCGGGTCCCTTTGCGAGCTTCAACGGCATCGTCGAAGAGCTCGATTTCGACAAGCAGCGCGTCAAGGTGTCGGTGTCGATCTTTGGCCGCGCCACCCCGGTCGAGCTGGGCTTCGAGGAAGTCGAACTGGTCAAGTAATGGGTTGGGCGGTGCTTTTGTTGCGCTACCGCTCCGCTGCTTGAGCGCGGTGAAAACCCGCCCCGGCATCTGCAACCGCAAGCGCCGCTTCCCCACCCGCGAGGAGGCCGAGGCGGTCGCCTTGCAGGCGGACGTCACCTTGCGCGCTTACAAGTGCGCGCTCTGCAAGCAATTCCACCTCACCAGCCGCACCAAGGGGCTGCGGGTGCCGCGGGCGGTCTGACCCGCCGGGCTTCGCGCCATCAGCGCTTCTTGGCGGCCGCCTTCTTCGCCGGCGCAGGCGTGCCTGCCTTCAGAGCGGCGAGTTCGGCCTCGATCGCGCTGGCGCGGCGCATTTCCTCGATTTCGCGCTCGACGCTGGCGTTGGTGCGCAAGGGTGCCTCGTCCTCGGCCGCGAAATGGGCGCGTTGTCCGAGGGTGTTGATGCGGTTGAGGTGCGCCTCGGCCCGGCTGGCGGAGCCGCCGCCCGAGCCCGTACGCGCGGCTTCGTCAGCCGCCATCTGTGCCTTGGCCTGGGCGCGCGTCTCGTCACGCTTCACTTCAAGCTCGCGCACCGCGGCGTCGATTTCGGCAAGGTTGGCATCGGCAGCGGCGATCTCATCCTTCAGGCGCACCATCGTCTGGCGGCAATCCTCGCGCGCGAGCAGAGCTTGGCGGGCGAGATCTTCGCGGCCGTGATCCATCGCGGTCTTGGCCTTGTCGCTCCAGTCGGCCTCGCGCAGCTCGTGCTGGGTGAGCGAGGCTTCGAGCCGCCGCTTGGTCTGGGTGACCCGGGTGTGCTCGCCGGTCAGAGTGATGATCGATTCTTCGATTTCGCGCTGCAACAGGGTCAGCATCTTGGCCGGGTTCGAGGCGGATTCGATCGCGCTCGTCACGTTGCTGGAAATCAGTTCCTTGATCTGAATGGCAATGCGAAACATCGATGCGCCCCTGTGCAATCCCCGGACGGGTCGGGGAAAAAGCATAACTACAATAATTTGCCGATTCGTGAAGAGTCTGCGGATCGCGACCGGCGCCGCCCTATCGCCGGACGCCGCGCACGATCCCAGGGGCGGTGAAGGTCACATCGGCCCCGGCCCGCGTGAACATCTGCGCGACCGCCGCAGTGGTTTGCGGGTTGTCGTATTCGGGCGAGAACATGTCGAAGGTGTCGAGCAATGCCCACTCGCGGCGCTGTGCGGGCGTCAGATCGGGCGGGAAGGTGCCCGCAATGTCGACCAGCGGGAGAAACCGCGTGAGATGCCGCAAGGGCGTTCCCGCCAGCGCGTCATGCGCTTTCATCATCCAGTCGAGATTGCGGTCGATCAGCCCCAGCAGCTTCTCGTTCGGCATGCCCTTGGTGAAGGGGCGCAGCATGTATTTGGCGTTGATCTTGGTCCACCAGCCGCGCACTTCGTAGAAATCAACCGCGATCTCGCCGCCATGCTTGGCCTTCGCGATCAGCGCGCGCACCGATTCCTCGAAATTCGGCGTGTGCTGCAACACCCCGCGGCACAGCACCTTGTCGAAGGAGCCGTCGGGGTAGGGCATGTCGTAGATGCTCGCCTGGCACAGGTGGAACCGCTCCGGCGCGATGGCGCCGTTGGAGCGCAGGTTGGCCTCCACCGCCGAGGAATAGTCGAGCGCATAGAGATTGGCCTCGGTCTCCTCGAGGATCACCCGGCTGAGCCGCCCCGCGCCCGCGCCTGCCTCGAGCAGATCGACCCCGACCAGTTCCTCCTTGGTCCAGCCGGTCAGATGCCAGAACATCTCCGAGCTGTGCCGGTGGAGTTGGGTGCGATCGAACATGTTCCACTGGAAGCCGAAGCTTTCCGAGTAATTGTCGAGATCGACATACCGGGGAATGCCGTTCACGATCCTCGCATCGCCCCGCAGTTCAACCGTCACGCGCGCCCCCATGTGCCTGTTCCGGCGAGGAGTTAGACAGGCGATCAGGGCATGTCAAAGCGGGCGCGCAGGCGATGCGGTTGCGGGTTGCTTTTTTGTGCGCTTGGCCCTAACCGCCCGCCTTCGCTTGGCCGTGGGCCGGGTGATTCCGTGCGGGAGCCCGGGCCATGCACAAGGCCGGGGCGTCTGACCGCTCAACATGAGCCGTGGTGGAAACAGCGCGGCAATAGTGCGACAGGAGTATGGCCCCATGGCCAAGAAAATCGAAGGCTATATCAAGCTGCAGGTGCCCGCGGGCTCTGCCACCCCCTCGCCGCCGATCGGCCCGGCGCTGGGTCAGCGCGGCGTGAACATCATGGAATTCTGCA
>JAIYEK010000327.1 GCA_027487015.1 Erythrobacteraceae bacterium
ACCTGGCCCAGCGTCTGCGGCTGCTGGTTGAGGATCAGCGCCTCGTTGTAGCTGCGGATCGAGAAGGGCACGTCGGCGGCGTCCTTGTCGCCGAGCACGCCCACGCTGCCCTCCTGCTCCACGCCCGAGCGGTTGGCCTTCTGTGCCGTGACGATGATGGTGGCGGTCTCATCCTCACGCACCTGCGCAGCGGCGGGGAGGGCGGGGAGGGCGAGCGCGATTGCGGTGGCAAGCAGCAGACGGCGGCGGGTGGTCGAAACGGTCACTTGGGGTTCCTTATGGTTAGGGGGAGGAAAAAAGCGGTTCAGCGGCGGCGCAGGCGCATGGCCGCGGCGACAGCGACAAGCGGTGCGGCGAGCGCGGCCCAAGCGGCCGCGTCGCGCCAGCCATCGCCGGTCAGCGCGATGACGAGGCCCGCAAGGCCGAGCAAGAACAGCGCCAACGGCCACGCGAAGATCGTGGTGAGGGAGCGAGCGCGGCTCATTCGGCGGGCTCGGCGACACGCGCGGGCACTTGCGGGGCGGGGGCTTGGACGGGGGCAGGGGCTCTGCGCTTCGCCAGCCACAGGTAAAGCCCGGTGCCCAGCACGTGGATCGTGAACAGCGTCAGCGCCGCCCAAAGGAGCTTCAGCGGCAACCCGCCATAGTCGCCGAAATGGAGCGGGCGCGACAGCGACAGCGCCTGATAATACCACGGCATGGGGCGCGCGGCGGTGAAGGTGCCGGTCTCGGCATCAACCAGCGCAGGCGTCAGCAGGCGCTCGGTGAGCGGGGTCGCTCCTTGAAAGAACACCGCATAGTGGTGGTTCGAGCTGAAGGTGCCGCCGGGAAAGGCGATGAACTGCGGGTTGTTGCCGGGAAGCGCTGTGCGGGCGGCGGCCATCGCCGTGTCGAGCGAGCCATAGCGCGTCGGATCGAGCGGCGCGCGCCCGGCATATTCGCGCGTCATCGCGGCCAGCTCGTTCGCCTTCCACGCCGCTTCGATCGGCACGGCGAAGGCGTTGATCACGCCGGTCACCCCCACCACCAGCATCCATGCGAGCGCAGTGATGCCGAGAAGATTGTGGTAATCGAGCCACTTGGTGCGGGCGCTGCGGGACGTGCGCAGCGTGCCGAAGTCGAGCTTGCGCATGAAAGGCGCGTAAAGCACCACGCCCGAGACCAGCGCAGCGACGAAGCACAGCCCCATGACGCCGAGGAACAGCATCCCCGGCAGGCCGAGAAACATGTCGGTGTGAAGCTCCAGCACAAAATGCATCACCGCGCCCACACCGCTGACTCTCTCTTCCGAGACCGCGCCGATCAACTCGCCGGTCGAGCGGTCGAAGGACTGGATCGTCATCTGGCTCGCGGGCGCATCGGGGCGCGGGCCGGTGGTGATGGTCATCGAGGGCTGGTCGTTGTCGAAGGCCATGTAGAGCGGCACCTCGCCCGGCCGATTGGCGAGCGCGCGGGCGAGCATCGCGTCCAGTGGCAGCAGGCCCGGCGCGGTGCCCGATGAGCCTACGCCCGGCATGCCGAAGCGCGGTTGCGGCTCGCTCAGGCGGTCGATCTCGTCATGGAAGATGAGCGGCAGTCCGGTGACGCACAACATCAGCAGGAAGGCGGTGGAGACGAGGCTCGACCACTTGTGAACCCACGCCCAGGCCTTGATTCCCGCGCGCTTCATGCTGGCGTCTCCGAAGCGCGGCGTGCGCGGGTCGCGGCAGTGCGGGAGGGAAAGGTGAGTGGCATCGAAGACCCCTGTCTTGGCTGGAGGGATTCGATATCGGCTGCTGCGGTAGTTGTAAATGCAAATTAGTCGCATTAACAATTCAGGCAGGTTTCCCCCAACCAAGCAGCCCCGTCTGGCGCCCACCGCGGCGTCAGGACATGCAGCAACAGGCTCCCGCTTCGGCGGAAGTGTCTGGATTGCGGGGATTGGGAGACCTGTCAGTGGGTCAAAGCTGTGTCGGCGCTTGTCGTTTTTCCGACCGCCCGCTCAAAACTGTCCCAAAAGGCTTGCCGCGTCGATTCAAGGATCGCGGTGGCGAATACGCAGGCTGCTTGCCGGTTCAGCCACCCGCGCGGGCTAGCTTGTTCGACCCATGGTGGATCGCGAGATCGTCGGTCAGTTCGAGCCGCAAGAAACCCCAGAAAACCGTCGTTTTCAGGGAATGGTCGGGGAGACAGGATTCGAACCTGCGACATCTTGCTCCCAAAGCAAGCGCGCTACCGGACTGCGCCACTCCCCGACACTTTTGCTCTCGACCGCTCGGCAGGATTCACGTCCGCCGCTCGCCGATCTATATAATTCAAGCACTTAAGTTGAATTGATGAGCCCTAAGTGTCACAACGGCGGGTCACGCGCAAGCGCGATGTCGAAACTCCTTATCGCCGGGCCTTCGCGGCACCAGCCTAGCACCAAAAAATTTTCGGGCCGGGCATCGCTCGGCATCCAATCGCGAAAACCGCCTCGTAGCTCTGAGTAAAGGCGGCGCAGATCTGCAGCCGGTACCAAGGGTCGCGAGAGGGAACCAATGTGATGACGAGGATCAGGCAAGCCCGGGCGCCCGGATATGCGCGGCTCGGTCAGACCGCTGTGCGCCGGCTGGATGGCGCCCATGCCTCCATTCAGACCGGCTTGTGATCGCCGCTACCTAAGGAAACCTCATGCGCAACATCCTGCTTCCCGCCGTCTTGCTGATCCTCGCCGTTCTCGCCGTTGCGCCTGCGGTCGCATCAACCGGCGAGCCTGCGCACGCAGACCCTGCGATCGGCCCGAATGACATAAGCATCTGAACTGGCGGAATACCAACCCGATGAATATCCGTACCAAGCTGGCTCTCGTAGAGGGAGAGGGCCCTTCCAAGGCGATGGCGCAAGGCAAGGGCGCCGCCTCTGCGCGTGACGAGCTAGTCGCGCTGCTCGAACGTGTGGCGAAGGACGATCGCAAGGCGCTTGCGATGGTCTACGCCAAGACCTCCGCCAAGCTGTTCGGCGTGTGCATCCGGATCACGCGCGACCATGCGGCGGCCGAGGATATTCTGCAGCACGTCTACATCAAGATCTGGAACAGCGCCGAGCGGTTCGACCATCGGCAGGGCAGCCCGATCACCTGGCTCTGCGCGATCGCGCGCAACGCCTCGATCGACTGGCTGCGCAAATATGGCGCGCCGGCTCCTGCGCTGTCGGTCATGACCGAAAGCCTGACGCAGGACTTCCACGGCGCGATGGATGCGCTTGCCGATTACGAGAGCCGCGCGCTGATCTTCGACTGTCTTCAAGCGCTGCCCAGCCAGCAGCAACACGCGATCCGCTTGGCCTTCTTCGACGGCTTCAGCCATTCCGATCTGGCAGCCAGCATGAAGGTTCCCTTGGGCACAACCAAGAGCTGGATCAGGCGTGGTCTGGTGCAATTGCGAGGGTGCTTGCAGAATGGCTAACCCGATTTCCCCGGCGCTCGATGCGCTCGCAGGCGAGCTGGCGCTCGGCGTGCTCGAGGGTGAAGCCCGGGCCGTGGCGCTGCGGCAGGTGGTCCAAAGTCAGGAGTTCGCCGCCAGCGTCATCGGCTGGCAGCAGCGGCTCGAGCCATTGTTCCATGCTTATGCCGAAGTCCCGCCGCCGGATGTGTGGCAGGCGATCGAAGCCCGGCTCGATGTGCTGATCGCCCGCAGGCAAGTGCGCCAGGTGCGCTTCTGGAAGGGGACGAGTTTCCTCACCGGCAGCCTCGCAGCAAGCCTTGCGGCGGTCATGATCCTGAGCCCTGCCGAGCAGCGCAGCACCGCCGTGCCGCAGCCCGCAGCGGCGCCCGCAGTCTTTGCACAGCTGGCCGGAGGGAAAGACGCCCTCATTGCAGCCGGTCTCGACACCGGCAAAGGGCAGCTCAAGGTTCGCGCCGTGGTGTTACCCGCCAGCGCGCTTGTGCCCGAATTGTGGGTGATCCCCCGTGACGGCGTTCCGCGGTCGCTGGGGCTGATCAATCCGCAAGGCACCAGTCTGGTGACCCTGACCCCCGAGCAGCGCCAGCTGGTCGCCGAGGGCGCGGTGCTGGCGATCTCGCTCGAGCTGGCCGACGGCGCCCCGCACGACGCGCCGAGCAGCACGCCGATTGCAACCGGGACGATCACCTCACTCTAGGCAGTCACGACCGCGCGCGCGGCGAAACGGCACGGGAGCAATGCACCATCGCTCCCGTGCCGATCGTGGATCAGAAGCGGTAGCTCGCCACCGCCTTGACGGTTTGCAGCGAGAAATCATCGCCCGCACGCTTGAAGTCGACGCCGCCGGCAAGAACGAAGGGGTTGGTCGCCCCGGCCGTGCCCTGGCCCACGCGGATCACCGTGTCATCGTCATTGTAGCCGGTGTAGAGATATTCGATGCCGAGCGAGAAGTTCTTTCCGATCTTCTGCTCGATCCCGCCGCCGAGCTGGAAGCCCCAGGCTTCCTCGTCGGCAAGCACCGTGAAGGCGTTCGCGGTGTTGCTGGTTTCGAACTCCTGGTCGAGCTTGGCATAAGCGACGCCGCCGGTCGCATAGAGCAGGGTGGATTCCGCGAGCGTGTACCCGGCGCGCAGGCGCAGCGCGGCGGTGTAATCGATCTCGCGTTCGATGTAGTAGAACGCAGGCGTGGTGCTGAATGCCGAGACCGCATCACGCACATCGGCGGTGGCGATTTCGCCGACGGCGCCCAGCACGAACTTGCCCATCTGCCGGTCGTAACCGAAGCGCCCGCTGATCGTCATTCCATCGGAATCATCCGTGCAGTTGGCATTCTGCGGCGAGGTCGCAGCGCCGCCGCAGAACCCGGGCGAGAACGCATCCGCGCCGGCGGCGGTGGTCACGGTTTCCCCGAAAGTGCCGTTCGATCCGCGATCGAAGGTGATCGTTTCATCGCTGTCGCCGGCTTGGAAATCATAGCCGATCGACACGCCGCCATAGACGCCGTCGAAGGCGTCTTGGGCATGGGCGGGCATGGCGACGAGTGCCGCCGAGGCGGCGGCAAGGGTAATTGCTTTCATGGGATTCTCCGGATTGATCGCTAGGAGGTGAGTGCGTGTCGGGTGCGAGAGGGCGGGCCGATTGCCGAGGCAATCGTCCAGCTGCCAGCGGGGGGGGCGACGTCTGGCTGCGGGGTTGACGAGCGGTGACGACCTCGCGTGATCATGCCGCGGGGGAGCAACATCATCGGTGAAGGCATGAGCCAGTCGCTCGCTTGGGGTTTGGGTCGCAGCCCGCCCTCTCACAGCTTAAGTTACGAGGATTGTCGCGCGACCAGATGCGGCCCGGTCAGATCACCGAAATTTTTCCTGTGGCGATCGGGGTGCTGCTCGGCGCGGTGTGAGGCGCATCGGCGGCGGTTTCGAGCGACACGGCGAGCAGCGCGCCATCGACCAGCAGCGGCCGCAGGTTTTCGGGCAGCTTCACCTGTGTCGTCCCGCCGCGCGCAATCAAGCCGAGCGACCGGGGCACGCCATCGCCGGGGATCACCCAAAGCTCGGGCGAGAGGGGGGTTTCGGGCAGGCTGACGGCACGAATGCTGAGATAGCGCGCCTGCGGGTCAATATTGGCGGCAAGCAGGGTGCCGCCGGTTCCGGCCAGCTGCGCGATCACGACCGGGGCCGGGGAGGCAGGTGCGACCGGCCCGCTGCTCTGCTGCATCGGGGCAGGGCCGAGGATCATCAGCGCGGCTAGCCCCGCGGCAAGCACACCCGATGCACCCGCCGCAACCTGCCAAAACCGCAGCGTCCTGATCTCGCCCGAGCGCGCCTCGGCGTCGAGCTGGGCCTCGATCAGGGGCCACACGTCCGGCGGCGGGCTCTCCGCAAAGGCTTGCCCGAGCGGATCGAGCCGGCGCTGCCACCGTGCCACCCGCGTCGCGAAGGCCGGGTTGGCCAGCGACAGGCGCTGCGCCTGCACACGCTCTTCGCCCTCGAGCACGCCGAGCGCGAATTCGGCGGCCAGCGCGGCCTCTTCGGACGAAAGTTTGCTAGTCACCTTCAAGGCATCCCCGCAATTGCAGCAAGCCCCGGCGGATCCAGCTCTTTGTCGTCCCGAGCGGCGCCCCCAACGCACTTGCAAGTTCGGGATGGCTCAATCCATCGAAAAAAGCGAGCCGGATCGCGCGGCTCTGGCTGGGGGCAAGAGCTTCGAGACAGTCGAAGATATGCGCGCGCTCCTCGTCTTGGGACAGGGCTTCCAGTGCGGCGTCCCATTCGCTGTCGCCGGCGTCAGGAGGCTGCTCGATCGCAGGGATCGCAGGCCGGCCGTGCTTGCGCACCCAGTCGATCGCAGCATTGCGGGCAATGGCGCACAGCCATGTGATCGGGCTGGCATGCCCCGGATCAAAGCCCCCGGCGCGCTTCCAGACCTTGAGATAGACGTCCTGCAGGATGTCTTCCGCCGCATCGCGATCACGGGCGATGCGCAGGCACACGCCGTAGAGCTTGGCCGAGGTTCGCGCGTAGACGGTCTTCAGCGCGCGGCGATCCCCTGCTGCCACGCGCGCAAGAAGGCCGGACAATTCTGCGCGGCGCGCTTCGGCATTCTGCGAGGTTGGCATACGCGCCGCCTATGGCGACCGGTTGCCCAGCGCAAGCCGTCGCCGGGACGAGCCGTGGCACAGTTTCGACGTGCACCGCTTCGGGACACCCCTGCGGGCTTGGGTGCGCGAAGTTGCTGTTCTTCTAATGACTTCGGGCCGCCAGCTGGCTCAGCTTATGCTCGATCCCCGCCCATAAGGACGCGAAGGCAACGGCAGCCGATGAGCGGGGAGCAAAGGCGCCGACCGGGCGGCCGCGCACCGCGCACTGCTCCACTGCTCCTGCCAGCGGGATTGCGGGCCATGATGGGTTTGCAGCAAGGACCTCGCGGTGAAGGGTACGGCGGTGGTCGATCATGGAGAGCAAGGGAAGGATCGGCGGAGGTTTCCTTGTGTGCCGACGAATTTCCTCGACGACGAAGTCAAAACCACGCGCAGAAAGGGGCGAGGGCGGAAGCGGTACGATGATGACAGTCGCAGCTCGCACAATCTGTGCGCTCAATTCGTTTAGCACCGGCGGGCAGTCAAGAATCAGGCGCTCGTAATTGCGTGACAACTTCCTGCCGATATTGGCCAAGCGGTTGCGCTGGCCCAAACGCGAGAGCATGAAATCAAGCTCGCGCATGCTGTTATCTGCGGGCAGCACATCAAGCCCGACGTAGCCCGTCGGCCTGATGAGTTCGTGCGCATCAACGTCCCCGGCGAACAGGCTTCGCGCTTGCCTCTTGCGCCTTTCCTCGATCCTGAACATGAACCCGACGCCGTCCGATAAATCGAGATCCCAAAGCAAGGTCCTTTGGGCATGCCGCTGTGACGAACACCATGCCAGGTTTGTTGCGATGGTCGTTTTCCCCACACCGCCCTTGGCACTGTAAACCGCAATAACTGTCATTTTGTACCCCAGCGCCGCGGCGTGGTAGGTTTGTCATGGCGCCGTAGCGGGTGAAGCTACGATGAGGCTGGGCAGATTAGATGCGCAGGCATTGGGCGGGATCAAAAGTCTTCGCACGGAGCCGGGGTCTGCGATCGTTCCTGACGGGTACCGGAAGGCCGTGATGCTATCGACCTTGGCAGCTAAGTCGCGTTCAAGCCGGCCGGATGGCGTGTTCAGCGCATCTCGGCGGTCTGTGAACAGCTGAGACTAGTTCGACGCGGTTATTGCATCGCAAATGTGTCACGCGCTGCGATACGCCCCGATCCCCAACTTGTTGCGCCTTTTCAAGCGCTCGCCCCCGCCCCCGGTGGGCCCGGCAGGATTCGAACCCGCGACCTAGCCGTTATGAGCGGCCAGCTCTAACCGCTGAGCTACAGGCCCGTTGCGCGCGTAGCGCCGGGGCAGGGCAGGGCGATGGGCTCGCACTACTCCGGAGGAGCGGCCGAGACAAGCGGCACTATGCGCCCGTCGCGGCGATGATCTCGGCGACGGTGCAGCTGGTGACGCCGCGCGCGGCGAGGCGGGCGTAGACGGCCTCGAACCAGGCATAGAGCGCCTCGACCTGCGCCTCGCTCGTGGCATAGGGCGTGTGGCCGGGGGCCAGCGTCGGGCTGTGAAACGAGAGCACCAGCACCGGCAGCCCCGCATCCACCGACAGGTCGACACCGCGCAGCGCCTCGTGGGCCGACACCCCCTCGGGCGTCAGCGCGATGCGTTCGAGCAGGCGCAGGCGCGAGAAGCCGGAGAAGAACGTCGGCACATAGCGCTGAACGCGGTGGATCAGCGGGCCGAGCGCACGCAGCGGGCCCCAATAGGCGCTCGTCACTGGCAGCTCGAGCAGCCGGTGCTCGGGATCGACCCAATAGGGCGTGAGCGGGTGGTTGCTGTAATCGGGGCCGGCCTGATCGCTGTAATCGAACAGCGAGCGGACCGAGGTGTCGATCCGGATCCTCGCCTGCTTGAGCATCGCGGCGGTGTTCGGGCCGAGGCCGTAGCGTCCTGCGCGATAGATCTGCGGCGCGGCGCCGAACGCCGCCTCGACCGCATCGCGCAGCAGCGTGAACTTGGCCACTTCGAGCGCCTGCGGCAGATTGCCGGCAAAGGAATTGGCGGTGCTCACTTCCTCCTCGAAGGGCGGGTTGACCCAGGGGTGGAGTTGCACGCCGACGTCGGCCGTGCCGCGCCGCACCGCGTCGCCAATTACCTCGACCGCAAGGGGATCATGCACGATTGGCCAGTCGACCAGATAGACCGGATGCGCGCCGAGCCGCTCGCAGAAGGCCTGGAAGCGCGGGATTGCGGCGACATGGCTGAGGCCATAGCCCTCGCGCCGGAAGGGAGCGCGCCAGTCGAACTCCTCCTCGGTGTCGACCGTCAGCAGCACCCGCTGGCCGAAGCCGGGAGCAAAGTCGGCCCTGCGCCCTGCGGGCGGCACCTCGAGCATCGAACCTGAACTCATCCCCTGTCTGCGTCTCCCCGCCGCAGGCTGTTCAGGCATGGGCTGCGTCCCGCAGCTCCCTATTCCCGCCAAGCAGGGGCAGCGTCAAGAGCAGCGCGTCGCCATCGCGCCGCAGAGTGCCTCCGGCCGCGCGGGCTTCGGCGCGGGCGAGCCGCAGCGCGAAGCCGGTGCCGAACAGGCCGGGGCTGATTGCGCTCTCGCCGGTGCGGGTGGTGGCGGCGAACAGGCTGGTCTCGCCCGCTGCGGCCAGCCGCGCCGGGATGGAGCAGCGCAGCCGCACCTCGCCGCGCCCGGCGCCGATGACGGGATCGAGCCGCAGCGTGATGCGCTCGCCGGGAGTGGCAGCGGCAGCGAGGCTCGCAAGCAGACGCCACACCAGCGCCTCGGCGTCGTCGGGGTCGATCGCCGCGATCAGGCAGGCATCATCGGCAAAGCCCAGATCGAAGCCGCCGCCTTGCGGGGCGAGCACGGCGGTGAGCTGTCCGGCGGTGCGGCGCAGCAGCGCGGCCAGATCGCTTTCGCCCGGCTCGACGCGGATCGCCCCGGTCTCGAGCCGAGCCAGCCGGTCGAGCTCCTCGAACCCGGCGAGAATACGCGCCGCATCGGCGGCGATTGCGGCGGCGAGCGCGCGGTATTCGTGTGGGGCCGGGCCGAACAGCTGTTGCTGGATCACCTCGGCATAGCCCTGCACCGCGGTGACGGGCGTGCGCAGCTCGTGGAGCAGCTGGCGGATCCGGTCGGCCTCGCGTGCCTCGGGGCTGTCGCTTGCCGGGGCGGCGGCGTCCTGCACCCGGCGCAGGCGGCCGAAATAGCCGGTGAAGTGGCCTTCCTCGGAAAAGCGCGGCTCGGCATCGACGATCCAGTCCCCGGTGATCGCCGGCGCGCCCTCAAGGCCGAGTGCGGCGCGGGTGATCGGCTGGCGGCGCTGGAAGGCGCGCGCGATCCCGTTGTCGGGGCTATCGCTGCCCATATGACCCCCGAAGGGCCGCATTCCGATCACCATCGGCGCAGCCTCGGCCGCGGCCCAGGCGATACGCCCGGTGGTGTCGGTGGCAAAGCCGAACACGGTGATGATCCGCTCGGAGCGCTCGGGCAGCTCACCAAGCGGCAGCAGGGGCGAGCGTTCGAGCTCGGCTTGGCTTTCGGAGCGGGTGCGGCGGAACTGGGCGATGCGTTCGACCAGCGCGGAGATTTCGGTGCGGCCGGTCTCGTCGCGGCTACGCGCGGTGGCCGGGATTGGCGCGGGTGCGGGGGCGGGCGTGAGCGCGGGGGAGGGCGTCTCGATGGCCGCAGGCGGGGGCGCGGCCGGGATGTCGCGCAGCACCACGGGGGCAGGCCGCAGCGCAAGCGGTTCGGGCGCGGGCACAGCGGGCGCGGGCGGCGCCGGGTCATCGGCTTCGGCGAAAGCGGGGGCGTCGGCGCGCTGCGCGGGGGCCGGGAGCCCGCGGTCATGCACCCCCAGCCGCTCGAGCACGGCCTCGACATCGACCGGCAGATCGCGGCGCAGGCGCAGGAAGCCGCGCGCGCGCACCGGAAGGCGCGGGATCAGCGCGGCCCAGTCCTCGCCGGCAAGGTCGGCGCGGGTCACGGCGGCGGCGGCCACTTCGGGCTCCTGTTCGGCGAGATGGACCACGAGATCGGGGCTCTGGAAGCGCCAGCCGGGCTCGCGGATCATGCTGGCGCGGGCGGCGGCCGGGATCGCCTCGGCGAGCGCATCGAGCCGCAGCCACGCCGCGGCGAGCAGGCTGCGGTCACGCCGCCCGGGATGCACCTGCTCGCGCCCGAGCAGGTCGAGCAATTGGCGGTACTGGGTGCGCAAGCTCGCCTCGCCGGTGGCGCGCTGGCGCAGCACGGTGGCAAGGCGATCATCGAAAAACACCCGGGGGAACTCCTCAAGCACACGGCCGCGCGGCGAATCGCTTCTCTTCGCACCTGCAGGATGGCGAGGATAGCTCGGCTGCGCTTATTCGTCTTATCAGGATGGGGAAATTGTCACAGTCTGGCGTGAAAGGCGCGTTGCAAAGCGGGACAATTGCTGCCAGACCTAATAATATTAGCCGAGCGAGCCATCCG
>JAIYEK010000006.1 GCA_027487015.1 Erythrobacteraceae bacterium
TCGTCCATCGCCGCCTTGTTTTCGGGCGGGAAGTAGCGCGCGACATATTCCTTGCCGACCAGCTCGCCCAGCAGCCCCTCGGTCTCGCCGATCGCCCGCTTCCAGCGCGGGCGCTGCTCGGGGGTGCCGAGCAGGGTCTTGTTGTAGAAGGCGAAGCGCGCGTCATCGAAGCGCTTGGGCAGGACCGGCGCGTGGGACGAGAGGAACTCCTTGGCCATCCACGCCTGCAAGGTCGCGGGCGCGGTCTCGCTCAGCAGCTGGAACATGCCCGGAAGGCCGGTGCCGATCTTGGCGAGGGTCGCGGGGTTGATCTTCTTGGCGGCGATTTCCTCGGCCGTCGGCGGCATCAGGCTGACGAGGAAGCCGGGGCTCTGCGCGATCCCGACCTTCTCCAGCATCGCTGTGACGGGCAGCTTGCCGCCGATCGCGGCGAGTTCCTGTGCGGTCAGCAGGTTGTAGGTAAGGTCGCGGTCGCGGCGCACTTCGCGGTCCCAGGTGACGGTGCGCGCGATCTGGTCTTCGAAGGCATAGACCGATTCGGCCGCGGCGGCCGGATCTTGATAGCCCGCCTCGCCGAGCAGGAAGGCGAGATAGGCCTTGTACTTGGCCTGGATCGCTTTGCCCTTCTCGGTGGTGTCGAGATAGTAGTCGCGGTCGGGCAGGCCGAGCCCGCCGAAGCCGACGCTGGCGATCTGGCGGTCGGGCTGCTTGGCATCGATGGTCACGAAGGCGCTGACCGGGCTGGGGATACCGGGCTCGGCCCACAGCATCGCCAGCTTGTCGAGCGAGGTCGCGCCGTAGATGCGCGTGAGATAGGGGTAGGTCGGGACAAGGCCGGCGGCCTCGATCGCGTTGGTATCGAGGTAGGCGCGGTAGGTTTCGAGGATGCGCTTCTGGTCGCCCGAAAGGCTGGCGGGGTCCTTGGCGGTCAGATCGTCGATCAGCGCCTTGACGTCAGCGGTGCTCTTTTCGCCGAGCAGGGTGAAGGCGCCGATGCGGCTGAATTCGGGCGGGAGCGGATTGGCGTCGATCCACTTCTTGTTGGCATAGGCGTTGAAATCGTCGCCCGGCTTGACGTCGGCGGCGAGATATTCCGGGTCGAAGCCCCACTTGCCGAAGCTGATGGTGGGAAGGGCGGGCGCGGCGGCGGTCTCGGCGCCCTGCAGGGCGTCGGCCTGTTCGTCATGCGCGTGATCGTCGGCGAACGCGGGGGTCGCCAGCGCGAGCAGGCTCGCGCCGAGAAGGGCAGCGGTTTTGTGGATCATGTGATGCTCGGGTCCCTGAGTATCTCCGACAGGATGTCGGTGTGGCGTCACAGTAACGTCGCACGGGGCAAAGGGTTGCGCTTCGTCCGGCGGCGCAAGCGCTTCGTCGATTTGTGGAGCGTGCGGACGATGAATCGCTCCCCGTGCCGCGGGGATTGGCCGGCGAAAATCAGGCCGCGTCGGCGGCGAACTGCAAGCGGGCCAGACGCGCATAGAGCCCGCCCGCCTTGGTCAGCACTTCGTGCGTGCCCTGCTCGACGATCCGGCCTTCATCGAGCACCACGATCCGGTCCGCCGCGCGCACCGTGGCGAGGCGGTGGGCGATCACCAGCGTGGTGCGGTCCTGCATCAGGGCTTCCAACGCCTGCTGGACGAGCTGCTCGCTCTCGGCATCAAGCGCGCTGGTCGCCTCGTCGAGCAGCAGGATCGGCGCATCGCGCAGCAGCGCCCGGGCGATGGCGACGCGCTGTTGCTGGCCGCCGGACAGCTGCGTGCCGCCCTCACCCAGATGCGTGTCGAGCCCCAGTGGCAGCGCGCGCAGGAAGCTTTCCGCATTGGCGGCGCGGGCGGCCTGCCAGATGTCCTCGTCGGTCGCGTCCCACTTGCCGTAGCGCAGATTGTCGCGCGCATTGGCGCTGAACAGCACCCCGACCTGCGGGACGAGCGCGATGCGTGAGCGGATCTCGGACGGGTCGGCGCTGGTTAGCGGCACGCCGTCCAAGCGGATCGTGCCGACCTGCGGATCATAGAACCGCTCGACCAGCTGGAAAATCGTCGACTTGCCCGCCCCCGAAGGCCCCACGATGGCGACGGTTTCACCCGGCTCGATCTCGAGCGTGAAGTCCTTGAGCGCGGCGGTGTCGGGCCGCGCGGGGTAGCGGAAGCTGACATTGCGGAAGCTGAGGCTCCCGCGCGCAGGCTCGGGCAGACGCTCGGGCCGGGCGGGAGGCGCGATTTCGGGGCGGGCTTCGAGCAGTTCGGCAAGCCGGCTCGCCGCGCCAGCACCGCGCAAGAGGTCGCCGTAGACCTCGGTCAGCGCGCCAAGCGCGCCCGCGACCAGCCCGCCGGTGAGCACGAAAGCGGCGATGGTGCCGCCGCTGATCTCGCCCGCCGCGACGGCAAGCGCGCCGCGCCACATCACCAGCACCACGCCGCCGAACACCAGCAGGATCACCACCGTCGTCATCGCCGCGCGCAGCATGATCCGGCGCTTGGCGGTGGCAAAGGTGCCCTCGACCACGCTAGCGAAGCGCTCGGCCTCGCGGCTTTCCTGCCCGAAGCTCTGCACGATCTTCATCGCCGAGAGCACTTCGGTGACATAGGCGCCGACATCGGCGATACGGTCCTGGCTGGTGCGCGAGACGGCGCGGATCTTGCGCCCGAAGAACACGATCGGGATGATGATCAGCGGGATGCCGATCAGCAGGCCCAGCGTGAGCGAGGGCGCGAGGTAGACCAGAAAGCCGATCCCGCCGATCCCGGTCAGCGTGTTGCGCAGCGCGACCGAAACCGTGGTGCCCACCACATTCTCGATGATCGCGGTGTCGCTGGTCATCCGGCTCGAGATCTCCTTGGGGCTGTTGACCTCGTAGAACCCGGGCGAGAGGCGCAGCAGGTTGTTCTGCACCTTGAGGCGGATGTCGGCGACCACGCGCTCGCCGATCCAGCTCACGAAATAGAACCGCATCGCCGTGCCGAGGCCGAGGATCGCGACGATCATCAACAGGTACTGGAAGGCATGGCCGATTTGCACCGGGTCCGCGCCGCCGGAGAAGGCCCCGTCGATGATCACCTTGAAACGGTAGGGGATCGCCAAAGTCGCCGCCGAGGTGATGACGAGTGCGACCAGCGCCAGCGCGATCTCGCGCGGGTATTGCAGCGCAGTGCCGAACACCATCCGCAAGGGCGCAAGGCTGCGGGACTTGGGCGCGGCCTCGGCCGGCCCCGACAGCACCGCCGCTGCCGGTTCGGGCAGGTTGTCGGGGGTCTCGGACAGGTCTTGTGGGGGGTGTTCACCGTGCATGGTCGCTGGCCTCTAGACCCTTGGCGCGCCGATTTCACGTGCAAAAAACAAGCGCGCCTTCGTTCGGCCCCGATTGCCCCTTATGCAATTGTGCGTTGCACAA
>JAIYEK010000174.1 GCA_027487015.1 Erythrobacteraceae bacterium
GGAGCTGGGCTTCTTCAGCTCGCTGCATTCGGCGCGCGGTCGGGTGTTCCGGGTCGAACTGCGCAAGACCTTCTGATAGGCCTTGGCCCATGGGCATCGCAGCGCGATACGTTTGGGCCAGCCTCTCCTTGCTGGCGGCGGCATGTGCGGGGGCGCCGCCGCCGCCAGCGGGGATCGGGGTGCTATCCGAAGCGAGGGTCAACGTCGCGGAGTGCCGCAGCGCCTCGGTTAGCCTCCATTTCGATTTCGACGGCGCCGCGCCGAGCGCCTGCGCGGTCAGAGGCGAGCGCGCCTTCGAGCTGCTGGTGACGCCCGAACACGCCCCGCCGATCAATCCCAGTCCGTGGTATGCCTTCCGCTACTCCGCATCGGGCGAGGGGCCGGTGTCGGTCACGCTGCGTTATCTCGAAAGCGGACACCGCTATGCCCCCAAGCTTTCGGCAGGCGGCGAGTGGCGCGACCTTCCGGCCGAGGTCAGCGAAGACGGCAAGACCGCACGCCTCGAACTGCCACCGGGGGCCGGCATGGTGGCGGCGCAGGAACTGGTGGTGCCCGCTGACACTGCGTCCGCCCTCGCCCGCTGGAGCAAGGCCAGCGGCGCGCCGGTGTTCACGCTCGGCACCTCGCATGATGGCCGCCCCATTGAAGCGATCCGGTTGGGCCGCAAGGATTCGCCAAACCTCGTGATCCTGCTCGGCCGCCAGCACCCGCCCGAGGTGACCGGCGCGATCGCGATGGAGGCCTTCGTCGATGCCCTTGCCGTGCGCGCTTCGTCGCTGGGTGGTGTGCAGGTGGTTGTCGTGCCGTTGCTCAACCCGGACGGGGTGGTGCGCGGCCATTGGCGCGCCAATCGCGGCGCGGTCGACCTCAACCGCGACTGGGGGGAATTCACTCAGCCCGAGGCGCGCAGCGTGAAAGCGTGGCTCGATGCCCTGCCTGCGCAGGTGCGCCCGGTGCTGATGGTCGACTTCCACTCGACCGCGCGCAACCTGTTCTATGTTCAGGGAAATGAGGCGAGCGAAAGCCAGGCGCAATTCCTCGCAGCATGGCTGGGCGGGCAGGAGCAGGCCTATCCGGGCTACCCCTTCACCCTCGAACCGCGCAATGCCAATCCCGGCAGCGGGACAGCGAAGAACTGGTTCCACCAGACCTACGCGATCCCCTCCTACACCTACGAAGTCGCCGACACCGCCAACCGTGCAGCAACCCGCGCAGCAGCGGCCGCGCTGGCGGCACGGATGCTGGAGGCGCTGGCGGCGCAAGGGGGGAAGACACCACAATGAACCGCACGGCCCGCATCCTGCTCATTATTCTCGGCTTTGTCGGGGTCGGGCTCGTCGCCTTCAAGATCTTCGAGCGGCCCATTGCGCTCTATCTGGTCCAGCGGGTCATCGACGATAAGGTCGGCAACGATCCCAGCACCGCGCTCCCCGATGGGCTCCACGCCTATGTCTGCGGCACAGGCTCGCCGATGGCCGATCCGGGCCGCGCAGGCGCGTGCATCGCGGTGATCGCGGGCGACACGCGGATGATCTTCGACGTCGGGTCGGGCAGCATGCGGGTGCTGGGGCGGATGGGCTTTCCGGTCGGCAAGACCGACCGCTTGTTCCTCACCCACCTCCATTCCGACCACTTCGACGGGCTTGGCGAGCTGATGGTGCAGAGCTGGGTCCAGGGAGCGCGTGGCGCGCCGCTGCCGGTCTCGGGCCCGCCGGGCACCATCGCCGTGGCGGACGGCTTCAACCGCGCCTACGCGATCGACGCCGCCTACCGCACCGCGCATCATGGCGCGGCTGTCGCCAATCCGGCAGGCGCAGGGCTGGCGGCCGAGGAGATCGTCATTCCGCCGGGCGCCGACAGCGTGGTGGTGCTGCGCAAGGGCGATCTCACCGTCACCGCGATCCGCGTCAGCCATGATCCAGTCAAGGACGCCTATGGCTACCGGATTGACTACAAGGGGCGCTCGGTGGCGATCAGCGGGGATACCGCCTACGACCCGCGCTTCGCCCGCGCCGCCAAGGGCGTGGACGTATTGTTCCACGAGGCGCTCGACCGCGAGCTTGTCGGCAAGATGCAGGCCGCCGCCGAGCGCAATGGTTCGGCCCCGATTGCCAAGGTGATGGCCGATATCCCGAGCTACCACGCCTCCCCGGTCGAGGCGGCTAAGGTCGCCCAGCTCGCGGATGCGCGGATGCTGGTCTTCTACCACACCATCCCGCCGATGCCCTTCCGGATGGTCGAGCGCCTGTTCCTCGAAGGCACCAGCGAGGCTTTCAGTGGCGAGATCCGCATCAGCCGCGATGGCGACCGGATCAGCCTGCCGGCGGCGTCAAAGGCGCTGGAATACGAGAACGTGCTCTAGCCGAGCCTGAGGAAAAATTCCTCACGCTCGCGGCGCAGCTCGGCGGGGGACAGGGCCGCGAGAACATCGAGTTCCGCGCGCAGCGCCAGTGTCAGGCGCTTGGCGGTCTCGGCATGGTCGCGATGCGCACCGCCGCGCGGTTCGTAGACGATGCGGTGGATCACGCCCAATTTGAGCAGGTCACCCGCCGTCACCCTCATCGCTTCGGCCGCTGTGGCGGCCTGCGCGGCGCTCCGCCACAGGATCGAGGCGCAGCCTTCCGGCGAGATCACCGAATAGACCGCGTGTTCGAACATCAGAACGCGGTTCGCCGCCGCGAGCGCCACCGCCCCGCCCGATCCGCCCTCGCCGATGATCACCGCGATCAGCGGCACGCCCAATGCGAGGCACGCTTCGGTCGAGCGGGCGATAGCTTCCGCCTGCCCCCTCGCCTCGGCATCGACGCCGGGGAAGGCGCCGGGGGTGTCGACCAGCGTCACCACCGGGAGGCCGAAGCGGTCGGCCAGCTCCATCAGCCGGATCGCCTTGCGATAGCCTTCGGGCCGCGCCATGCCGAAATTGTGCTTGAGGCGGCCCGGCGTGTCCTCGCCCTTGACGTGGCCGATCACCATCACCTTGCGTCCTTCGAAGCGCGCAAAGCCGCCGATGATCGCCTGATCGTCGCCGAAGGTGCGGTCGCCCGCGACGGGCAGAAATTCGCTGAACAGCCCCGCCACCAGCTTCTCGAACCGCGGCCTTTGCGGGTGGCGCGCCACGAGGGTGCGCTCCCATGGGGTAAGGCGCGCATAGGTGTCGGCGAGCAGCTTGTCCGCCCGCTCACGCAGCATCCGCGCCTCGGCCGTGCCCTCGGCATGGGCGGCAAGCTCCGCCACATGCTTGTCGAGCGCCTCGATCGGCTTTTCGAAGGGTAGGTACTGGATCACGTGACCCAGCCTACACCGTCATCGACATGCCGCGATAGATCCGCGCCCGGTAGCGCGAGTCCTCCGCGTCGGGCAGCGGCGCGCCGACCAGCAGCACTGCGCGGGCGAAGCGGCGCACCTCTTCGAGATGCTCGTCAAGATCGCGCGGCTCTTCGGACTGCACGCGGCGGGTGAGGTTGATCTGGTTGACCGGCACATCATGCACCAGCCGCTCGTTCTCGACCGCCAGAGTGGCCGTGAACGCGTGGAGCGTGGTCTTGATGAAGTTCGCTAGCGCAAATGCCGGGGACTTGTCGCCCATCGCCACGTCGGGGCTGGTCAGCACCAGCTGGCAATCGTCATAGAGCGAGGCCCGGCGCGAGACGCGGAAGTGGTGGGTGAGGTTGTCAGCCACCACGGTGCGGAACTCGTCCGGGGTGAGCGGATCGTCGATCGCAAACAGCTTGCCCGGCAGCGCCGACATCGGCGTCGAGAGGATCGTGGTCGGCTTGCCCCATTGGGTCAGCGCCTCGTCCATCGCCGCTTCGATATCGGTGGTCTTGACCAGCGAGGTCAGCGATTGCGCCACATCCTCGTCAAGCTGCGACTTGATCGCCTCGAAGCCTTCCGCCGTGCGGGTGATCAGCACCACGTTGGCGACATGGCAATCCTCGATAAAGGCGCGCGCGGTTTCGGCGAGGTAATCGGCGAGGTGCTCGCCGATGATCCACACCGTCTTGCCGCGCATCTGGTCGAGCCGTTCCTGCTTCGGCGAGCCGAACAGCTCGCGCTCGGTGGTGGAGCGTTCCACCGAAAGCCCGCCCGAGGGCATGAA
>JAIYEK010000103.1 GCA_027487015.1 Erythrobacteraceae bacterium
GCGCGCTGGGTGCAAAGCTGGCGCGATCTGCCGCTGCTCACCAACCAGTGGGCCAATGTGGTGCGCTGGGAGATGCGCACGCGGATGTTCCTGCGCACCAGCGAATTCCTCTGGCAGGAAGGCCACACGGCGCATGAAACCCGCGAGGACGCTCTCGCCGAAACGCACCGCGCGCTGGAAATGTACCGGGCCTGTGCTGAAGAGCAGCTCGCGCTGCCCGTGATCGCCGGCGAGAAGCCCGAGAACGAGCGTTTCCCCGGCGCGGTCGAGACGTGGTCGATCGAGGCGATGATGCAGGATGGCAAGGCGCTCCAGGCGGGCACCTCGCACTATCTTGGCACCAACTTCGCGCATGCGGCGGGCATCCAGTTTCAGGACCGCGAGGGCACGCAGCAGTTCTGCCACACCACCAGCTGGGGCGTCTCGACGCGGCTTATCGGCGGGGTGATCATGACCCACGGCGACGATGACGGCTTGCGTGTGCCGCCCGCGATTGCGCCGCAGCAGATCGTCATCATCCCGATGCTGCGCGAGGCTCCGGAAGACGCTGAATTGATCGCCTATTGCGAAGGTATTCGCGCGGCATTGGCAGGGCAGACCGCGCTGGGAGAGCGCATCCGCGTATTGATTGACGTGAAGCCCGGCAAGGCCGCCGCCAAGCGCTGGGACTGGGTGCGCAAGGGTGCGCCCGTCATCATCGAGGTCGGCCCGCGCGACATGGCCGAGGGCAAGATCGCGGTCCTGCGCCGCGACCAACTGTGGAACACGGCCAACGGCAAGCCCGCCTTCACCTATCCCGCACATGCGGATTTCGTGGGCGAAGCGGGCGTGGTGCTCGAAGCGATCCAGTCGTCGCTCTACGAGGAAGCCCGCGCGCGCCGTGATGCCAACATCACCCTCGGCGTGACCGAATGGCAGGCGGTGTCCGATCACTTCGAGAAGGGCGGCAAGTATCCCGGCTGGGTCGAGGTCGAATGGTCCAAGCCCACCGGCGCGGCGCTCGACGCCGTGGTCGAGAAGCTCAAGGCGCTGAAGCTCACCATCCGCAACGTGCCGCGCGGCGGCGAGCCTGCCACCGGCACCTGCATCTTCACCGGCGCGCCTGCGACCGAACGCATTCTGGTGGCGCGCGCCTACTAGTCTTGCCTAGCGCGGAGTGGGCGGGCAGACAGGGGGCATGTTGAAACGCGCCCTCCTGCTCGCCGCCCTCGTGGCCGCCCCGGTCTCCGCCCAAACCCATCCGGCCGACAACGTCTCGGCCGAGCGCCTCGAGAAGGACGTCGCCAAGCTCGTCAGCTTCGGCACGCGGCACACCTTGTCCACCCAGACCGATCCCAAGCGCGGCATCGGCGCGGCGGTCGATTGGGGGCTCGAGGAGTTCCGCCGCATCGGCGCGAAGTGCGGTGGGTGCCTCGAGGTGCTCCCCGTGGGCGAGACCGTCACCGGCCCGCGCGTGCCCACCCCAACGCTGGTGCGCAACGCGGTCGCGATCCAGCGCGGCACCGAGCGCCCGAACGAGGTGGTGATCGTGCAGGGCCACATCGACAGCCGCGTCACCGACGTTATGGACGCGACCTCCGATGCGCCGGGCGCCAATGATGACGGCAGCGGCACCGCACTGGTGATCGAGGCGGCGCGGGTGCTCAGCGGCCAGAAATACCCCACCACCATCATCTATGCGCTGCTTTCTGGCGAGGAGCAGGGGCTCCACGGCGGGCAGATTCTCGCCAATTGGGCCGAGGCTCAGGGTTTCACGGTCAAGGCGGTGCTCAACAACGACATCGTCGGCAATTCCTGCGGCGCGGATGGCTATTGCGAGCCCAAGGTGGTGCGCGTCTTCTCGGAAGGGCCCCGCGCCGACCTCACCGACCGGCTGCGCGCGGCGCAGACACGGTTCGGCGGCGAGAACGACACGCCCTCGCGCAACCTCTCGCGCTGGGTGGCGGGGCTCTCGGCCAAGCACCCGGGTGAGCTGCAAGTCCGCCAGATCTGGCGGACCGATCGGATGGGGCGGGGCGGCGATCAGGTGCCGTTCCTCCAGAAGGGCTACCCCGCGATCCGCTTTTCCGTGGGGGTGGAGGATTACGACCACCAGCACCAGGACCTGCGCACCGAAAACGGCGTGACCTATGGCGACACCATCGACGAGATGGATTTCGCCTATCTCGCCGGAGTGACCAAGCTCAACGTGCGGGCGCTCGATGCCCTCGCCCGCGCCCCGATGCCGCCTGCGGTGACGGTGAATGCGGCGGTGCGGCTCGATACCGAGATCAAGTGGAAGGCGGTGCCCGGTGCCTCGCTCTACGAAGTTGTCACCCGCGCCACCGATGCGCCCGCGTGGGGCAAGGATTCCGCCTTGGTCACGATCGATGGGCCGCTGGGAGCGAATGACGCGGCGGTCACCGCGGCGCGCGAGTTCAAGCACATCAAGAAACTGCGCGGCGACGACTGGATGTTCGGCGTCGCGGCCTGCGCGGGGGGATACTGCTCCCCCGTCTCCAGCGCGGTGCCGGGCGGGGCTTTCGCGCCGGTGGGGAAGGAATAAGCACCGTTCGCCCTGAGCTTGTCGAAGGGCCGCTCTTCTTTTCAGCGGAATGTAGAAAGGACAGACAGGGCTTCGACAAGCTCAGCCCGAACGGTTAAGGGAGAGCATGCCCAAACCTCCCAAGCTCCCCCAGGGGATGCCCAGCGCGAGCCAAGTGCTCGACTTCATCCAGTCCTCCGACATTCCCGCCGGCAAGCGCGAGATCGCCAAAGCTTTCGGGCTGAAGGGGCAGGAGAAGATTAAGCTCAAGGCCCTGCTCAAGGACATGGCGGAAGAGGGCCTGATCGACGGCTCGAAGTCGGCCTTCCACCGAATGGGCGGGGTGCCCAAGGTCACCACATTGCGGATCGTTGATGTCGATGATGGCGAGCTGATCGCCGAGCCCGACAACTGGGACCCCGAGGCCCCCGGCAAGCCGCCGCGCCTGACCATCCGCGAACCGCGCCCGCGCCCCGGGGTCAAGCGCCCGCCGGCACTGAAGCGCGGCGACCGCGTGCTCGCCCGGACCGAGGAGACCGAGCAGGGCTTGCGCGCGCATGTGATGAAGAAGCTGCCCTCGCGCACCGAGGGCCTGATGGGGATTGTCGAGATCGACAAGACCGGCAAGGCGTGGCTGGCCCCGGTCGACAAGCGCGTGCGCCAGTCCACGCCCATTGCTGACCGCGGCGAGGCGGAGGCAGGCCAGTTGGTGATCGCCGAAAGGGTCGGTCGCTCCGAACGCGCCGGGGTGAAGGTGATCGAAGTGGTCGGCGATCCGCTCGCTCCGCGGAGCTTCAGCCTGATCGCCATCGCCAAGCACGGCATCCCGCATATCTTCCCCGAGGAGGTGCTCGAAGAAGCCCCCCGCGCGGCCAAGCTCAAGCTGTCGGATAAGACCCGCGAGGACCTGCGGCATCTGCCCATCGTCGCCATCGACCCTGCCGACGCGCGCGATCATGACGACGCGATCTGGGCCGAGCCGGACGGGCAGGGCGGCTTCAACGCGGTGGTCGCCATCGCCGATGTCTCGTTTTACGTCCGCCCCGGCTCCGCGCTTGACCGCGAGGCGAGGAAGCGCGGCAATTCGGTCTATTTCCCCGACCGCGTCGTGCCGATGCTGCCCGAGGTCCTCTCGGCCGACGTGTGCTCTCTGAAGGAAGGCGAGGACCGCGCGGCGATGGCCTGCCACCTGCACATCAACGCCGACGGAAAGGTGTCGAGTTTCCGCTTCACCCGCGCGCTGGTGCGGATTGCGCACAACATCGCCTATGAGGATGCGCAGAAGGCGGTGGACGATGGCAACCCGCCCGAATACCTCGCCAACCTGTGGACCGCGTGGAAGGCACTCGCCGCCGCGCGCGATGCCCGCAATCCGCTCGAGCTCGAACTACCCGAGCGCCGCGTGGTGCTCGACGAGCAAGGCCGCATCGCCTCGATCGCGATCCGCGAAAGGCTCGATGCGCACCGCGTGGTCGAGGATTTCATGATCGCGGCCAATGTCGCGGCGGCCAAGGCGCTGGAGGCCAAGACCGCGCCGGTGGTCTATCGCATCCACGAGCCCCCGAGCCGCGAGAAGCTGATTGCCCTGCGCGATTACCTCGCGACGATGGGCAAGAAGCTTGCTCTAGGCCAGGTGGTGACGCCGGGCCTGTTCAACCGGATGCTCAAGGACATCTCCGACGAGGCTGAGAAGGCGCTGGTGATGGAGGCTGTGCTGCGCAGCCAGACGCAGGCCTATTACGGCCCCGCCAATGCCGGGCACTTCGGGCTTTCGCTGGGCTCCTATGCCCACTTCACCTCGCCGATCCGGCGCTATTCGGACCTCTTGGTCCACCGCGCACTGGTCGATGCCTACAAGCTCGAGCAACCCGCACCGCCGGGCTCGATTCCCGCGACCTCCGGCCTCTCGGACCGTGACCGCGCCAGCCTGCAACAGGTCTCCGACGCGATCAGCCAGACCGAGCGGCGCGCGATGGAGGCCGAGCGCGACACCATCGACCGCTACGTCGCGGCCTGGCTATCGGTCCGCGTAGGTGAGGTGTTCGACACCCGCATCACCGGCGTGCAGTCCTTCGGCTTCTTCGCCACCATCGTCGGGCTGGGGGGTGACGGCCTCGTGCCCATCTCCACCCTCGGCGGCGAATATTTCCGCTATGACGAAGCCGCCAAGGCGCTCGTCGGCACGGACAGCGGGACGATCTATGCCACCGGCGACCGGCTGAAGCTGCGGCTGGCCGAGTCCAACCCGCTCACCGGGTCGCTCAAGTTCGTGTTGCCTGATGCCGATGCGAGCACGATCGAGCCGCGCGGAAGCCGTCCACAGGAGAGGCGCGGTGCGGGCGGGCCACCGAAGAAGGCGGGCAAGTTCATGGTCGGCCAGCGCGGGCGGCCCGGCAACATCCGTCATCAGGGCCGCAAGAAGTAGGCGCGCGCCTAGAGGTGCAGCGCGTTCCCGGCCTCGTCGTAATCGGCGGGGATGATGTAGAGCGGGCAGGGGAGCGAGCCCGCCGCGCTCGAAAAGTGCGTCACCAGCGGGCCCGGCGCCGCGCCCTTGGCCGCGCCCAGCACCAGTGCGGCGACCTCAGCATGCTCGGCAAGGAATTCGCTGACGATCTTCTGCCCCTGGCCGATCTTGACCGAGATCGTCGGCATGATCCCGCTTTCGGCGAGCAGATTGCCCGCGACGCCGTGGGCGAGCATCTCTGCCCGGTCGCGCGCCTCGGCCTCGATCGTCGCCTGCACCGCACCGAAGGCGCTGAAATTCTGCTGCGGTACCAGCGCCAGCAGGTGCACCGCGCCGCCCACCGCCA
The DNA here is from genome assembly GCA_027487015.1 of Erythrobacteraceae bacterium. Lineage (GTDB taxonomy): Bacteria > Pseudomonadota > Alphaproteobacteria > Sphingomonadales > Sphingomonadaceae > Erythrobacter. Next base: position 5,335 of record JAIYEK010000103.1, read on the forward strand.
CCGCGCGCCTTGCGGCATAGCGCAGTGCCGAGGTCGCCTCCTCGCTCTCGTCGATGATGACTAGAAATGTGCGCATCGTCTCGGCCCCGTTATGGCCCCGGGGTATCAATGCATTCGTATGGATTGGCAAGGGGCCGCGCTCAACTGCCATTCTGGGCCTTGCCCGCCGCTAGGGAATTGGCCAGAGAACGGGCCACGGATCGTTCACGGGAGTTTCAGCGGATCATGGCCCTCGACATCAAGATGCCGGCTTTGTCGCCCACCATGGAAGAGGGCACGCTCGCCAAGTGGCTGGTCAAAGTGGGGGACACGGTCGCCTCGGGCGACGTGATGGCCGAGATCGAGACCGACAAGGCGACGATGGAGTTCGAAGCGGTCGATGAAGGCGTGATCTCGGAAATCCTGATCGAGGCGGGGACCGAAGGCGTGAAGGTCGGCGCGGTGATCGCGCGGCTGACCGTTGAGGGCGAGGAAGCGGCGCCCGCGCCTGCACCCGCTCCGGCAGCCGCAACGCCTGCCGCGGATGGCCCTGCCGCCACGCCTACCGCCAAGAAGCTCGCCGAGCAGAACGGGATCGACCTTGCAGGCGTCACCGGCACCGGGCCCAAGGGCAAGATCACCAAGGAAGATGTCGAGGCCGCGATTGCCAAGGGCGGCAGCGCGCCTGCGTCTACTGCTGCGCCTGTAACCGCTGCACCGGCTCCAGCCCCGGCCGTGGCTCCCGCAACTTCGGGCGAGCGCGTTATCGCCTCGCCGCTGGCCAAGCGGATCGCGGCCGACAAGGGCATCGATCTGGCGCTGGTCAAGGGCACCGGCCCCAATGGCCGGATCGTCAAGGAGGACGTCGAGAGCTTCACACCCTCTGCCGCCGCCGCTCCCGCTGCGGCCCCGGCCCCTGCGGCGAGCGCGCCCGCTCCCGCCGCCGCGCCTGCTCCGGCCCCCGCCATCGAGGGCGGCGCGCCCTTTGCGGAAGAAAAGCTCTCGGGCGTGCGCAAGGTCATCGCCCGCCGTCTCACCGAGAGCAAGCAGACCGTCCCGCACTTCTACCTCACCATCGACATCCGGCTCGATCCGCTGCTGGAGCTACGCGCGCAGCTCAACAAGTCGCTCGAGCCCGATGGGGTGAAGCTCTCGGTCAACGACCTCCTCATTAAGGCGCTCGCCCGCGCGCTGATCCGGGTGCCGCAGTGCAATGTCAGCTACCACGGTGACACGCTGCGCCGCTACTCGCGCGCGGACATCTCGGTGGCGGTCGCCGCGCCCTCGGGCCTGATCACGCCGGTGATCACCAACGCCGACACCAAGGGCCTCGCCGCGATCTCGACCGAGATGAAGACGCTCGCGGGCAAGGCGCGCGATGGCAAGCTGATGCCGCACGAATACCAGGGCGGCACGGCGAGCCTCTCCAACCTCGGCATGTTCGGAATCAAGCAGTTCGACGCGGTGATCAACCCGCCGCAGGGCATGATCCTCGCGGTCGGCGCGGGACAGCAGGCGCCCTATGTGGTGAACGGCGCAATCGAGGTGGCGACCGTGCTGCACGCCTCGGGCAGCTTCGACCATCGCGCGATCGACGGCGCGGATGGTGCGCAGCTAATGGAGGCGATCAAGCAGCTCGTGGAGAACCCGATGGGGCTGGTGGTGTGAGCACCGCCAGGCAGGCTTTGGGGTTCTTGCTGGTTGCGGGAATCGTGTCTGTGTTTCTCGCCTATGCAGGCGCCATAGCCTCCAGCTTTGACGACGGGTTTCGTGATTTCGATCTGCTTAAGGGCCTGTTCGCGCCGCTATTGCTGGTGCCGATATACGCTGTGTTCGTGATGGCCGGTGGCCTCATAGTCGGGCTGCCCGCGCTCCTGCTAATGCGGGAGAAGAACCTTGCATCGCGCCGCGCCGTGCTCGTGCCGGCGGGACTCGTATTGGGAGCCGGAGCTTCGGTGGCATTGCTTGCAACTTGGTTGGGCATTGCTGTCATTCCAATTGCCCTGTCCTTTGGAGCCGCAAGCGGTGGTCTGTCCGCGCTGCTGTGGTGGAACTTCGTCGAGCGCCACCGCGAGATGGGCGGCACAGATGATTGATCGGATCAGTTTCGCCCAGAGCGCACTGGCGGCGGTCTATGCCGCTCCGTTCATGTCCATCCCGATGGTCGGGGCTAGCAACAACTGGTTTATCGGCGGCCAGTCGGCACGCTTGATCGGGCCATTGATCGTCGGCGCCTTGCTTCTGGTGATCCCTGCGATGCTCGCCAATGTGGTTTCGCGCGGGCTGATTGGCTGGCTGGGAAGCGACCTGTCCGGCACCGCTTTCCACATCACGGTCGGAGTAGTGGCGGGGGCCTTGCTGATCTGGATCGTTGATCTTGCGGCGCGCGGCACGGTTCAAATCGGTGGGGGGCCGCTCGGACCGCAGGCGCTGTTCGGGATGGCACTGGCCGCCTGTTGCAACGCGGGGATGATCTATGCCGTCTGGCACTTTGGCTGGAAGTCCGCCTATGACTGACCGCTCCCCCCAGATCCGAGTCACCGCCATGCCGGCCGACACCAACCCCTATGGCGGGGTGTTCGGCGGGTGGCTGATGGCGCAGATGGCGCTCGGCGCGGGGTCGCTCGCGAGCCGCGTGGGGCAGGGCAAGGCCGTGGTTGTCTCCGCGACCGATTTTGCGTTCCCCGGCGCGATGGCGGTGGGCGACGAGCTCTCTGTCTATTGCGACATCCTCGCCACCGGCACCACCTCGCTCACCATCGCCGCCGAGGCCATCGCCCGCGAGCGCAATGGCGAGGCGACCACCAAGGTCGCCCAGGGCACCTTCAAATTCGTGCTGATCGGCGAGGACAACCGCCCGCGCGCGATTGCCGCTTCCGAAACCCTTCTCCTCCCCAAGGACAATGACAATGGCCATTGATTATGATGTGATCGTGCTCGGCTCCGGCCCCGGCGGCTATGTTGCAGCGATCCGCTGCGCGCAGCTCGGGCTGAAAACCGCGATTGTCGAGCGCGAGAGCCTCGGCGGCATCTGCTTGAACTGGGGCTGCATCCCTACCAAGGCGATGCTGCGCTCGGCCGAGATTTTTCATTATATGCAGCATGCTGGCGATTATGGCCTCATTGCGCAGGGGATCGAGGCGGACTTGGCCGCCATCGTCAAGCGCAGCCGCGGGGTGGCCAAGCAGCTCAATCAGGGCGTCACGCATCTGATGAAGAAGAACAAGATCACCGTCCACATGGGCACCGGCACACTGACCGGGCCGACCAGTCTCACGGTGAAGAGCGACAAGGGCGAGGAGCAGCTCACCGCCAAGCACTTGATCGTCGCCACCGGTGCCCGCGCCCGCGATTTGCCCTTCGCGCCCGCCGACGGCAAGCGCGTCTGGACCTATCGCCATGCCATGACCCCGGCCGAGCTGCCCAAGAAGCTGCTGGTGATCGGATCAGGCGCGATCGGGATCGAATTTGCGAGCTTCTACAACGACCTCGGCAGCGAAGTGACCGTGGTCGAAATGCTCGACCGGATCGTGCCGGTGGAAGATGCGGACGTCTCGACCTTCCTCGAAAAGTCGCTGAAGAAGCAGGGCATCACGATCATGACCGGCGCCGGGGTCGAGGCGATCAAGGTCACCGACAAGGGGATCACCGCGACCATCAAGGACAAGGCGGGCGCGAGCGCTACGCAAGATTTCACCCACGTGATCGTCGCCATCGGCATCGTCCCCAACACGGCCGACATCGGCCTCGACGGGCTGGTCGAAATGGACCGCGGCTTCATCCAGATCGACCCCTATGGCCGCACCAAGGCCAAGGGTCTGTGGGCGATCGGCGATTGCACCCCGGGGCCGTGGCTCGCGCACAAGGCGAGCCACGAGGGCGTCACGGCCGCCGAGGCCATCGCCAAGGAGCTCGGCAATACCGAGGTCCACCCGCACCCGCTCAACCGCCTAGCGATTCCGGGTTGCACATATTGCCACCCGCAAATCGCTTCTGTCGGCATGACCGAGGCGAAGGCCAAAGAGGCGGGCTACGAGGTCAAGGTCGGCAGCTTCCCCTTCATCGGCAACGGCAAGGCTATCGCTCTGGGCGAGGTCGAGGGCTTCGTCAAAACCGTGTTCGACGCCAAGACCGGCGAATTGCTCGGCGCGCACATGGTCGGTGCGGAGGTGACCGAGCTGATCCAGGGCTACACCGTCGGCAAGGTGCTCGAGACCACCGAAGCCGAGCTCATGCAGACCATCTTCCCGCACCCGACGCTGTCCGAGATGATGCACGAAAGCGTGCTCGACGCCTACGGCCGGGCGCTGCACTTCTAGGCCCGCGAGCTGCCTTGCGCGTCGTGACGCCCTCGCACGCGATGAAGGAGATCGTGGTAACGTTCTTTGTGTTTATCCAGTTCTTTACGTTGTAGGGTGGGCATCACGCTCGGACGGGACTGGCTGGACATTGACTGTGACTGGATCATCCGAAGAGCAGATTGGTCATGAGGTCGCCCGGTCCGAAGCGGCTGTTGAGCGCTCGTACAGGTTCAGACCGGTCGGCGCGTGCGAGATGTGTGGGTCGAGACAGAGCAGGCCCATGGGCTTGCGGCTCAACGGCACTCAGGGCGCACGGCCACGCGAGGCATCCGGGATCGCGGTGTCGGTCAAGAAATGTCGGGATTGCGAATTGGTGTTCGCCGATCCCCAGCCAATCCCCGCATTGCTTTCCGATCACTATGGGGTTCCGCCTGATGCCTACTGGTCGGCCAACGCCTTCGAATGGTCGCCCGGCTATTTCGCGGAAGAGATCGCGGCGGCCAAGCGCCTCCTGCCATTCAGGCAGGGGATGACAGCGCTCGATATCGGTGCCGGGCTTGGCAAAGCGATGCAGTCGCTGACCCACGCAGGCTTCGATGCCTGGGGCATAGAGCCGTCTGCACCATTCTTCCAAAGAGCGGCCACGCGGATCGGGACGGAACGGCTGCAACTTGCAGCGGTCGAGGATGCCCACTTCGAGGCGGCGAGCTTTGACTTCATCACCTTTGGCGCGGTGCTGGAGCACATCTACCGCCCGTCAGCAGCCTTGGCGAACGCGCTCCATTGGCTCAAGCCGGGCGGTATCATCCAGGTCGAGGTGCCTTCCTCGGCCCACTTGATGTCGAAGATCTTCAACCTCTACTTCCGGCTTATGGGGACGAACTACGTCACCAACATCAGCCCCATGCACACGCCATTCCACCTCTACGAATTCGGGCTGACCTCCTTCGAGCGCAACGGCCGGATCAACGGATACGAAATTGTCGAGCACCTCTATCAGGTGTGCGACATCTATCATGTTCCCAAGGCGCTACATGGCCCGCTTCGTTGGTGGATGGCTCGCACGAACACCGGGATGCAGCTTACGGTGTACCTCAGGAAGGTTTAGGGGGCGATCCCGGAGAGCTGCCAAGGATGATGGCGGAGAGGGTGGGATTGGCCTGCGCTTCGCTGCGGCCGCCCTTCGCCGCGGTGCGACTTCGGGTCGAACCGGGGGCCCGTCCACCTCGCCGCAATCCGCCACCTTCGCTGACCTGAAAGCCCGCAAAGCTGGCGGACAGGGTGGGATTCGAACCCACGGTAGGCTTGCACCTACGGCGGTTTTCAAGACCGCTGCCTTAAACCACTCGGCCACCTGTCCTATGTCGCAACCGGCTAGCGTCGAACGGCGGTATTGTCACCACCCTTCAGCCTGCCAAGGGGGGAGAACGGCGATCCGGTTGTTGGGAATTCATCCAAGGTATGACATCCCCTGTTTCATGATTCCCCGTCTCCTCCCTGTCGCCGCGCTTGCTCTTGCCGCGCTCGCTGCGCCGCCCGCCTCGGTGCCGGCGACCGCGCAGGCGAGCGTCGATGGCATTCCGTTCGAGGCCTATCTCGAATTGCTCAAGGCCCGTGCCCGGGCCGAGGGCGTGCGCGAGGATACGCTGGAGCGGATGACCGCCGGGCTCACCCCCAATCCGCGCGTGATCGCGCTCGACAACAACCAGCCCGGCAGCGCCACCACCCGCGGCTATCCGCCGATGTCGGACTATATCCGCACCCATGTCGATGCGGCGCGGATCGGCGGCGGGCGGGCGGTCTATACCCAGGACCAGAGCACGCTTGCGGCGATTGAAGCGCGCTACGGCGTTCCGGCACCGATCCTCATCGCGATTTTCGGGCACGAGACTGGCTACGGCAAGGTAAAGGGCGACTTCGACCTTGCCCGCAGTCTGGCCACCCTCGCCTGGGAGGGCCGCCGCCGCGAGCTGTTTGCGGGCGAGTTCGTCGCGCTGATGAAAATCGCCGAGAAGGGCTACCCGCGCGAGCAGCTGGTCGGCTCCTACGCCGGCGCCTTCGGCAATCCGCAGTTCCTGCCGAGCGTCTACCTGCGCCTCGCGACCGACGGCGATGGGGACGGGCGCGCCGACATCTTTGCCAACCGCGCGGACACCTTCGCCTCGATCGCCAATTATTTCCGCGATGCCGGATGGCGCCCGGGCGAACCGTGGGGCGTGGCGGCCGCCGTGCCGCAAGGCTTCGATGCAAGCGCCTACCGCACCCGGCTCGTCTCGCCCGTGTGCCCGCGCGTCCATGAGCGCCTGAGCCGCTGGATGACCGTCGCCGAATGGCGCGCGGTGGGGATTGAGCCGCTGCGGCCACTGGGCGACAATGTCATGGTGTCGTTCTTCCAGCCCGACGGCCCCGGCACCCGCGCCTGGCTGGTCACCGGCAACTACCGCGCGATCCTCGAATATAACTGCTCGAGCTATTATGCCCTGAGCGTCGGATTGCTGGCTGACGAAATCGTGAACTGATGCGCCCGCCTGCCTCGCCAAGCGGCGAGGGGGCCGATATAGCCCGAGCCGTGATGCTCTTCCGATTATTGCCGCTTGCCCTGTCGCTGCTTGCCCTCGCTGTGGCAGGCCCCGTTCGCGCGATGATGCCCGATGTGGGCTTGATGCTCCCCCCGGTGCTCCCCGCCGTCCCCACCGCGTCCGAAGCGCCGGTTGCGCTGCTGGTGGATCTGGGGAGCGGGCAGGTGCTCCACGCGCGCCGTCCCGATGCGCGCTTCATGCC
>JAIYEK010000204.1 GCA_027487015.1 Erythrobacteraceae bacterium
GCGATCGGGCGCATCCGGCTGGTCAATCCCGAAGGCAGCCCGCTCGCCAAGGGGATCGACGGCTTTTTGAAGGTGCCCGCCGCCAATGGGGGCACCGGTGTGCTGCCCCCTGACCTCACCGCGCGCCTCACCCCCGGCGCGCTCGAAATGTCGAACGTCGAGACCGCCGACACGCTGGTGCAGATGATCGAAGCGCAGCGCGCCTTCGAACAGCGCGCGAAGATCATCGCCACCGCAGGCGAGCTCGACGAGAGCGGCAGCACCCTGATGGCGCTGCGCTGAAAATCACAACGGAGATCGTAACCCATGCCCACTTCCGCCCTTCACGTCGCGCGCACCGGCCTTGAGGCACAGGATGCGCGGATGCGCGTCATCGCCAACAACCTCGCCAATATCGGCACCACCGGCTTCAAGCGCGACCGCGTGGACTTCGCGACGCTCGCCTATCAGGAGCAGCGCGCGGCCGGGCAGCCCTCGACCGGGCAGACCGCCTTTGCGGTCGGGCTCAACCTCGGCACCGGGGTGCAGATTCAGGGCACCACGCGGATCGGGACGCAAGGGACGCTCAATCCCACCGGCAACATTCTCGACATCGCGCTCGACGGCGACGGGTTCTTCCAGGTCGAGCTGCCGGGCGGCGGCCAGCCGGGCTTCACCCGCGCGGGTAACTTCACCCTGTCGAACGATGGCACGCTGATCACCGCGCAGGGCTATGCCTTGCAGCCGCCGATCCAGATCCCGGCAGGCGCGCAATCGGTGACCATCGCGCCCGATGGCACGGTGAGCGCGATCACTCCGGGTAATGCCGAGGCGACGCTGATCGGCCAGCTTTCGGTCGCGAGCTTCCTCAATCCGGCAGGCCTTCGCAACATCGGCGACAACTTCCTCGTCGAGACCGCCGCGAGCGGCCCGGCCGAGGTCGGCTTTGCGGGGGAGAACGGGCGCGGGCAGATCCGGCAGGGGATGCTCGAGGCGTCTAACGTCAATGTCGTCGAGGAGCTGGTCGAGATGATCGAGACCCAGCGCGCCTACGAAATCAACTCCAAGATGGTGAGCGCGGTCGACGAGATGCTGCGCAACGCCAACCAAACGTTGTGAGCGGGTCGATGACGGGTCGTTGCATGGTGGTTGTCACCGCGTTGCTGCTTGCTGCTTGCGGCGGGTTGGGGGGCAAAGGGCCGCAAGCTGGCTTTACCGCGCCGCCGCCGCCGGGGACGCCGCTGACCGCTGCGCCGCAGGACAACGGTATGCCCGTCCCGCAGCCTGCCAGCGCGGGGGCGATCTTCCAGAGCTCGAACGGCTATTCCGGCCTCGTCACCGGCACCCGCGCAAGGGCGCTGGGCGATATGGTGACGATCATCCTCACCGAAGCCACCGCCACCTCCAAGAGCACCACCGGCAAGACTGCCCGCGAAGGCAGCTTCGGGATTACCCCGCCCACCAGAGGCCCGCTCGATTTCCTCGACCCCGAGGCCCTTAAAGCTGCGGCCGAAGGGTCGTTCACCGGATCGGGCAATGCCGGACAGCAGAGCCGCCTCAACGGCGCGGTCGCTGTGACCATCGCCGCGATCTACCCCAACGGGACCGCCGAGGTGGTCGGAGAAAAGCAGATGATGTTCAGCCAGGGAGACGAGTGGGTGCAATTCGCCGGCCGCATCCGGCTGGTCGATATCGACGGCGACAACCGCCTCGCCTCCTCGCAGGTCGCCAATGCCCGGATCATCTATTCGGGCAAGGGCGCCGTGCAGCAGGCGAGCCGGCCGGGCTGGCTCAGCCGCTTCTTCAACATGATCTCGCCGTTCTGAGGGAGCCCCAGCACATGAACCGCACCCGCATCCTTGCGCCGATCCTCTACCTGCTGATCGCGCTTATCGCCGGGCAGTTCCCGCTGCCGGCCCATGCCGAGCGCATCCGCGATCTCGGCCAGTTCGAAGGGCTGCGCGCCAACCAGCTGACCGGCTACGGCATCGTCGTCGGCCTTGGCGGGACAGGCGACAACAACCTTGCCTATACCACCGAAGCGATGCGCGGGGTTTCGGGCCGGCTCGGCCTGCCGCTGCCGCCGGGGGTGAGCCCGACGCTGCGCAATGCCGCCGCGGTGATCATCACCGCCGAGCTGCCCGCCTTCGCCAAGCCGGGACAGCGGATCGACATCACCGTCTCGACGCTGGGGCAGGCGTCCTCGCTGAGGGGCGGCGCGCTGGTGCTGACCCCGCTCTACGGCGCGGACGGGCAGATCTACGCGATGGCGCAAGGCAATGTCGCGGTGGGCGGCCTTGGCGTGAGCGGGCGAGACGGCTCGCAGGTCAGCGTCAATGTCGCGACCGTGGGCCGGATTGCCGATGGAGCGACTGTGGAGCGCGCGGTCGCCACCGGTTTCGACACCGCGCCCGCGCTGCGCTTCAACTTGCACAAGTCTGATTTCCTCACGGCGAGCCGCGTGCGCGATGCCATCAATGCGCGCTATCCCGGCATCGCCACCATCGCCGATGGTGTCTCGATCGCGCTCGCGCTGCCGCAGGGCAATGACGCGCGCTCGGGGCTGATGGCCGAAATCGAGATGCTCTCCGTGACGCCTGCGCCGGTCGCGGCGAAGGTGATCGTCAACAGCCGCACGGGCACGGTGGTCATCAACGATGCGGTGCGCTTGGCGCCCGCCGCGGTCAGCCACGGCAAGCTCGTCATCCGCATCGACGAGAACCCCACAGTGGTCCAGCCTGCGCCCTTCAGCCAGGGCCAGACCGCGCAGGAGGAATCCTCCGACATCAGCATCGAGGAGCAATCGAGCAGCGTCGCCTACATGCCCGCCGCCGCCTCGCTGAACGAGATTGTCGATGCGCTGAACCTCTTGGGTGTGGGCGCGGCCGACCTCGTGGTGATCCTCGAGAGCCTCAAGCAGGCCGGCAGCCTGCAAGCCGAAATGGTGGTGCTGTGATCGGGCCGCTCTCCCCCGCGCGCGCCTCCGCAGCGCCGCTCACGCCCGAGCAAGCGGAGCTGCGCAAGGCGGCCGAGGGCTTCGAGGCGATCATGGTGCGCAAGATGCTCGAAACCGCGCGCGCCACCAGCTTTGCCGAGGAGACCCCGCTCACCGGCGGCGGGCTCAAGCAATTCCAGGCGATGCGCGACGAGCACTTCGCCGACATCGCCGCCAAATCGGGCGCCTTCGGGTTTGCCCGCAGTATCGAGGCGAGCCTCGCGCAATACCTCCCCGTCAAAGGTGACAGCTGATGCCGACCGCGATCTTCACCATTGCCCGCTCGGGGCTCACCGCGACCCGCCGCAGCCTCGAGCTGACGGCGCAGAACGTCGCGAATGCCGAAAACCCCAACTATTCGCGCCGCACCCTGACACAGGGCGAACTGGTGATGACCGGCAATATCGGCAACAACGCGCAGGATTCGCTGGGCGGCGTGAAGCCCGGAGTGATCGAGCGCGCCGAGAGCTCGCTGGTGCAGCGGCAGGCGCGCGATTCGTCCTCGGCGCAGGCCGCGGCAGATGCGGAATTCTTCGCCATGAAGGAGGCCGAAAGCGCGCTTGAAACCTCGGGCGTCTACACCGGCCTGGTCGATTTCGAGGCCTCGCTGACCCGGCTCCAGAACAACCCGACCGAGCCTGCGCTGCGCCTCTCCGCGCTTGAGGCCGGGCGCAAGATGGCGGGCAATTTCCGCATCGCCAACGGCACGCTCGCCAATGCCCGGAGCCTGGTGCAGGCCGAGACCAGCGCCAAGACGCTGACCGTCAACGAGGTCGCGGGCGAGCTTGCCAAGATCAACGCCGATCTGGTCGGCGCGCGCGATGGCACTGCGGGGCGCGCGGCGCTGCTCGATGCGCGCGACAAGGCGCTGCGGAACCTCGCCAAGGAGTTCGGGATCACACCGACGATCAATGCCAACGGCACCGCCGATGTGGTGCTGAACGGCACCCCGCCGCTCTCGCTGGTGACCGGCGGCGCCGCGCAGACACTGGCGACGACCTACGCGGCCGATGGCACCGTGAGCTTCGCTGTCGGCGGCACCGCTTTCGTCCCCGCAGGCGGGGCGATGGCGGGCCGGGCGAGCGCGCTGTCCGGGATGGCCGGGCTTCAGGCCAGCCTCGATAGCCTCGCGGTTTCGGCGATTACCCTTTCGAACACCGCGCAAGGCACGGGCGTGGGCAATGACGGCAGCCCCGGCCAGCCGCTTTTCGCCGGCACGGGCGCTGCCAGCATCACCCTGGTGCTCGCCAGCGCCGATGGCCTCGCGACCGCACCCGCCGGCGCGCCTGCCGGAAGCCGCGACACCAGCAACCTTGCCGCGCTGATCGACGCGCTGGGCGATCCGAGCGGGCCGATCACCGGCACGGATTCGCTGCTGCTCGGCCTCTCCAGCCGCGTCTCGGCGCTCGAAACCCGCAAAGACGGCCTCGGCGTCGTCGCCGCCAGTGCCGAGGCCGAACTGCTGCGCGAGACCGGGGTCGATCTCGACACCGAGGCCGCCAATCTCGTCCGGTTGCAACAGGCGTTCGAGGCGAACAGCCGGGTGATCCAGGTCGCCGCCGAGCTGTTCGATACGATTCTGGACCTCAGGTAAGGAGCACGCGACATGGGTTCGATCACCAATTCCGCCGGTTCCTACTTCAACCGCTCGCTCGCGCAGATGGCGGACCTTCGCGCCGGGATCGAGCGCACCCGCACCCAGATCGCGACGGGCCGCAAGATCGAGCGCGGCTCGCAGGACCCCGCCGCGGCCGCGCAGCTGCGCTCGGTCGTGCGGCGCGAGGCGCTGGCTGAGGTCGAGGGCGATAACGCCGCCCGGCTCGGGCAGGATCTGGGCGCGGCGGCGGGCGAGGTGCAGGCGGTGACCGAACTGCTCCAGCGCGCGCGCGAACTCGCCGTGCAGGCTGCCAGCACCGCCACCGGGGCCGATGGCCGCCGGGCGATCGCCTTCGAGCTTGAACAGCTCCAACAGGAACTTTTCAGCCGCTCCAACGCGGTTTCGCTGACCGGCGAGCCGCTGTTCGCGGGCCAATCGACCGGCACCGCCTTCACCCGCGACGCGGCCGGTGTGGTCACCTATGCCGGAACCCCGGCGAGCGGCGCGGTGCCGGTCGCCCCGGGCACGTCGATCGAGCGCGGGTTGCCGGGCAGCGAGGTGTTCGAGTTCGACCTCGGCGGCACGCCGTCGAGCGCCTTTGCGGTGCTGGGGGCGCTCACCACCGCGCTTCAAGGCGGGGCGGGCGATCCGGTTGCGGCGGCCAATGCAAGCCTCGCCGGGATCGACGCCGCGCTCGATACCACCAACCGCGCCACCACCATCCTCGGCACGCGCATGGCTTGGGTCGAGCAGGTCGAAGACCAGCAGGCCGAACGCAAGATCGCGCTCGCCGAGCGCCGCAGCCGGGTCGGCGATACCGACATCGCCGATGCCATCGCGCGGCTGCAGCAATCGCTGACCGCATTGGAGGCGAGCCAGTCCGCCTTTGCCCGTGTCAGCTCGCTGACGCTGTTCGACGCGCTGCGCTGAGGAGACCTGACCCGTGTTTGCTGCGATCGGCATTGTCGTGCTTCTGGCCATGGTATTCGGCGGGTTCATGCTCGCAGGCGGCGCCATGGGGCCGGTGCTCGCCGCCCTCCCGCTCGAATTCATGATGATCGGCGGCGCGGCGACGGGCGCGGTGCTGATCGGCAACTCGATGCACGAGATCAAGCTGCTGGGCGGCGGGCTCGGGCGCGTGTTCAAGGGCCCGAAATATACCGATCAGGATCACATCGACGCGATCGCGCTGACCTCCAAGCTGATGAAGCTGCTGCGCTCCGAAGGCGCGGTGGCGCTGGAAAGCCATGTCACCGAACCGGGCTCCTCGACGCTGTTCTCCGAATATCCGCGGCTCCAGGCCGATCCGGTGGTGACCAACATGATCTGCGATCCGCTGACGCTGATGGTGGTGTCTTCGGGCACGCTCGACACGCACGCGGTCGAAGACGTGATCGACAACGCGATCAAGACCCAGCTGCACGAAATGGACGAGCCGCAGCACATGATCCAGTCGCTCGCCGACGCGCTGCCCGCCTTGGGGATCGTCGCGGCGGTGCTCGGGATCATCAAGACCATGGGCGCGATCGATAAGCCGCCCGAGATCCTCGGCAAGATGATCGGGAGCGCGCTGGTGGGGACCTTCCTCGGCGTGCTGCTCGCCTATGGCTTTGCCGGTCCGCTGGGTGCGCGGCTGAAGCAGATCAACACGCACGACCAGCAGATCTTCCATTCGATCAAGCAGGTCATCATCGCGAGCCTACACGGCTATCCGCAGCCCTTGGTGCTGGAGGCCGCGCGCTCGGGCCTGCCGCCGGCGCACCGCCCGAAGCTGACCGATCTGCTCGACATGATGCGAGGCCGCTGAGGTGGCCGACGCAGGCGGAGCCATTCCGGCGCCCATCATCGTCAAGAAGGTGACCATCATCGAAGGCGGCCACCACGGCGGTGCGTGGAAGGTCGCCTATGCCGACTTCGTGACCGCGATGATGGCGTTCTTCCTGCTGCTGTGGCTGCTCGGCGCGACCGAGGAGAAGCAGCGCAAGGGCATCGCCGACTATTTCACCCCCACGCTGGTCAAGCTGCGCAAGGAGAGCGCGGGCAGCAACGGGCTGCTGGGCGGGGCATCACTCACCGATCCGGACAATTATCCGAACCGTCAGGGCCAGACTGGCACGCGCACCATCACCATCCCGCGCGGCACGACCAGCGGGCCAAGCGATTCCGGTGGGCAAGGCGAGATGGAATCGAAGAAGCTCAAGGAATTGCAGGCGAAGATCGAGAAGAAGCTCGCCCAGCGCCGCCAGTTGAAGCAGCTCGCGCGGCAGGTCCGGGTGATGCGCTCGCCCGAGGGGATCCGCATCGATCTGATGGACGATGCCAACTTCTCTATGTTCGAACTGGGCACCACGATCCTGACCAAGCCGGCGCGCGAGCTGCTCGAGGTGATGAGCGAGACGCTGAAGGACGAGATGTCTCCGCTGATCGTGCGCGGCCACACCGATTCGCTGCCGTGGCGCGGCGGGGTGAAGACCAACAACTGGTCGCTCTCCGCCGGCCGTGCCGAGGCCACGCGCCAGGCGCTGGTCCTGGGCGGCGTGGCGCACACCCGCTTTGCCCGGATCGAGGGCGTGGCCGACACCGAACCCCTCGTCACCGACGACCCCGCCGATCCGAGGAACCGCCGGATCTCGCTGCTGCTGCTCGAGCGGCGGGGCGCGGCCTCGGGCGGGCCGATGGCGGAGCCTGCGCCCAAAGCGAAGGGCAAGGCCGCGCGATAGTCTTGGCCCTGCCGACTTACCTCCCGCCCGTCACATAGAGGCACTGCCCGGTGACCCAGCTGGCCGCTGGCGAAGCCATGAACACCACGGCTGCCGCTATATCCTCCGGCTCGCCATATCGGCCCATCGGGATGCCGATCATGCCGAGCAGCTTCTCGCGCTTCTCCGGCGTGTCGGTGCCCATGCATTCATCGAAATTCTCGGTCGGCACAGGACCGGGCGCAAC
>JAIYEK010000130.1 GCA_027487015.1 Erythrobacteraceae bacterium
ATTTCGCGGTAGCGACAGCCGGTCAGCAATAGCAGCGTAATGACAGCGCAGCCCGAGCGAATCGTGAGATTGTCACTGGCGCGCAATTCGGCGAGCACTTCCCCGAGTCGCACGAGTTCATCAGCACGACGGACGGGGTGATGGCGGGATCGAGCAGTTCGTCGATCAGCTCGGCGTCGTGCCCGGTCACTCGGGCGGCCGGAAATACAGCGCTCAGGCAGTCGCGGCGCAGCGGCGAGATCTCGTTGAGGGAAAGGCGCGAGCCAGCCTTGGCGGCCCAGACAGCGAGCATCCCCGTTCCGGCCGAGGGTTCCAGCACAAGCTCTCCAGTGGCCAGCGCGCAGGCCCGGGCAGCAAGCCAGGCCAGACGCGGCGGCGTTGCGAACTGCTGCCATTCGATCTGCTCATCGCTGCGATTGGTCTGGGTCGGAAGTCGGGCTTCAAGAGAGCAAAAGTACTGGTCCGCCTCGTCGACCGGTTTCGAGAGCTGGATCTGATCTGAGGCTTTCAGGTACTGAACCTGTGCCAGTTCAAGAGCTGCATGAGCGTCACGGACGGACCAATGCCCAAGAGCATCGCTGCCCCCGAAGTGCTCCGTCATGATGCGCGTGACGTCGCTGCGTGACAGCGCGCGGCCTGCCGCCAGCTCGGAAGTCATAGTCTTGGCCGCCATCACAACGACGGGCGGTGATGGGTCACCGAATGGAAAGGCGAGAGAAGAATCGGACATGGGAACCTCCTGATGAGGTCCTGCGCCGGGCAGGCCTCAATCAGCCGAAGGCCCCCTCCCCTCTGCTCGATGGATCGGGTTGTCGGGCGAGCCGCAACTTGAGTTCATCGTTCCAGTCATACCCGGGTGAGACTGGCGCGCGTGAGTGGATAACGCGATCAGGCGCAGCGTAGGCCTTAAGCGCCCGCTCCTCGGCGAGAGTGCCTCCCGCATCGTTGTCGATGAACAGGTAGAGTTCGCGGACGCTCTCCGGGATCGCAACCAGACCGAACCGCTCGTTTCCAAGCGTCGCCCAGCAGGGGATATCGAACAGCTGGGTAGCTGAGAGAGCGCTTTCTATTCCTTCAGCAAGCCCCAGACGCCCCTGCACCGGCGGCGCAAGTCTGACGGCACCAGAGCCGAGGCTGCCAAGTGCGCGCTTGGGTCGCTCAAAGTGCGCCAACCTTGCCTGAGCGCCTTCGAGAAAAGTCCTGTGTATCGCGATTATGCCGCTGTCGGTTGTGACTGCGCCCAGCATCGCCGGGAGAAACTGGACCGCCCCGCGCGGACCGAGCGGCGTCCGGCCCAGATAACGCAGCTGATCAGATGTCGACATAAGCCCGCGCTGTGCGAGATATCGTTCGGCAGGACTGTCGGTGATCGCCATCGCCGACTGCCATAAGCGCCGCGCATTGGGGCTGAATGGCAAATTTTTCTTTGGCTGAAATTCCACAGAGCCAGAGCCGTCGAACAGGTCCCGGCCGCGAACACCGCAGCGATCCAACGCCGCAATGACATCCTCGTTGGAGCATCCCGCGAAGCAGTGGAACAGGATCGCTTTCCGTCCCAGCGTGACGCTTAGCGAGGGGGTACGGTCGTCGTGAGCCGGACAGCAGCACATGCCCTTTTCCCGTCGCCAAGTTCCGTCGAGGCTTTCGACGATGGCGCGGGCCTGCCGTTCAAGTCTGTGCGCATTCGATAGGTGGGGCATCGACTTTCTCCATTGCGTGCCCCTCCCGGTGCAGCCTCCGCTCTAACCCGGCGCCTAACGATTTCCTCTGATTATGTTCTATATATGTTCTCACTTGATTCGGCCAACAAGGATCGTGTGATGAACCTGAAATTCTTCTTGCTCATGGGCGTCTTGATCGCGCCAGCACTCCCAGTTCGCGCGCAGGATAGCAGAGAAGTATCGAGGCCCGAGATTGAGAGCACCCTGAGCGGCATCCGCATCGCGGAGGCTTCGAATGGGTTTCAGCTTGTCGAGCATGGACTTTGGTCGTCACCGAAAGCCTTGGTCGTTTCAGAGACCAATGCCGACGACGCACCCCCCAGCTCTTTCTCGCGCCCTCACCGAGTCGCCGCGACGGGCACCGCCAGTTTCCGAAGGGCCAGCTATCTTCCCCATGTCTATGCGGCCGAGGTGAGGTACGCCTTACCCACGGGCCTGCTCGATGCACTTGTGTGGACGGAATCGAGATATAATCCGTTGGCCGTCAGCCACGTCGGAGCGGCGGGTCTCGGCCAACTGATGCCAGCAACGGCGAGGGAACTCGGCGTGGCCAATCGTTTCGACCCAGTGGCGAATATCGACGGTGCCGCACGCTATCTTCGCCAGATGCTGGATCGTTTCGGTGTGGTGCACCTCGCTCTGGCCGCCTACAACGCCGGTCCCGGAGCCGTTACGAAAGCTGGCGGAATTCCGCGCAACGGCGAAACGCCGGCCTACGTGCGCAATGTGCTTCGCCGATGGAAGCTATGACAGGGGATGAGTTGGGGTGAGCAGCCAGCGGAAACGCTTATCAGGTCGATTGACGAAGGGGGCTCGAAGTCTCCTTCTCACGACCTCTGACGAGCATATCTGGATCGTAGAGACGCTGGATGTTGACCAGTCACTCGTCGGCAAAAACGTCATTGTCGATGGCATTCCGACGGCCGCCGACCGCATTCAAGCTGACTGGATCGGCCAGATCTAGCCAGCGCGGAATCGATCAATCTTTGATGGAACGGTTCAGGGCACAAACCCCCAGAACCACTTCCAACAGCGCAGGAAGCAGGGAATTAGGCGGCACGTTTCCCTCTTTTTTTGAGCTGGACCACCTTGCTCCCTTCGAGGAAGTCGGCCCAATCCTGCATCATGCGTCTCCGGGGGACGAGATACTCGGCAGCGTTGTAAGCACCTCGGACGTCGTTCTTTTCGGAATGGGCAAGCTGCATCTCGACCCAATCCTCATGGTACTTGCGGATCCAGATCGCAGGCTTGCCAAACTCGACCAGTTGCTCGTTGGCCCAAGTGCTGGCGAGCCCCCGGAAACCATGGACCGTCTGCCGACTGTGATAGCCAAGCCGGTATAGGGCGTAGATCATGGTGTTTTCGGACAACGGCTTGTCTGCGGTCACCCCGGGAAACAGGTACTCGCCTGTCGCGCGCGATATCATCGTGCTGGCTATCTGGGCAGCCTGAGCGGAAAGAGGGACAAGGTGCTCACGTCCCATCTTCATCCGCGCAGCAGGGATGCGCCAGAGCGGGTTCTTGCCGCGGAGGTCCTCGAACTCTGATTTGACAGCGAGGCGAAGCTCCTTGGTCCGGACCCAGGTAAGCAAGGCGAACATGACCGCATCCTTCGTGATTGCCGAGCGCCTGTCACCTTCCTCCTGGTAGTCACGCACCTTTTCGATAAACGCGGGCAACTCAACTAGCGGTAGGCGGCTCATGTGCTTCACCCGTGGCCGCGGCTTCAGGGCGCCGCGAAGATTGGCTGTCGGGTCGCTGGAGGCCAACCCGCAAGCAATGGCGAACTGAAAGACCTGCCCCACCCCCTGCTTGGCACGCCGGCTGATATCGAGCGCGCCGCGAGACTCGATCCGGCGGATCATCTCCAGAACCTCTGGTGCGGTGATTTCCTGGATCGGTCTTTGACCGATGTGGGGGAAGACATCCCTCTCCATCCGCGACCAGACACGATCAGCATGCGCCGGATCCAGTGCTGACTTTCGGTTCTCATGCCAGCGGTTCGCGACGGCAAAGAAGGTGTCCCCGCCATCCGACGTCACCTGGCCTTTGGCCAACATCGGGTCCTTGCCTTCCGCGAGGACGGCTTTGGCGGCCCGGCGCTTTTCTCTGGCAGCAGCGATCCCCAATGCCGGGTAGGCTCCGAACGACAGCAGCTTTTCCTTGCCTGCAAAACGGTACTTCATCCGCCAAAGCTTCGCACCATTCGGCTGCACGAGCAGGAACAGGCCTTCACTGTCGGCTAGCTTGTAAGCGCGCTCCAGCGGCTTGGCGTTCTTCGCTTGGTTCTCTGTAAGAGGCATGGGGGTATCGCTCCTTTCCGATACTCCGCGAAAATACCCCCAAAATACCCCCACACCAAATCTGGCTGCATGTGGAAGGCCATGGACGCATGCGGACGCGAATCACCCGCAACCCTCTGCTTTCTGTTGGATTTTTGGAAAAATGCGGAAGCATTCGGAAGCTTCCGGAAAGGCCTATGGTAGCGGAGGAGGGACTCGAACCCCCGACACGCGGATTATGATTCCGCTGCTCTAACCGGCTGAGCTACTCCGCCCCAAGGGGGATCCGGCAGGCGTGGGCGCCGGATTCGGCGCCGGGTTGCCCCGACGCGAGGCGCGCCATTAGGGCGGGCGGGGGGCGCGGTCAAGCCCCTTGGCGCGGGGACCCGCGAGGGTGCGCTAGAGCCGCGCGCGGCCGCGGAAGGCGCAGGTCTTGA
>JAIYEK010000284.1 GCA_027487015.1 Erythrobacteraceae bacterium
ACCGGGCGCTCGACAGGGCCGCACCTGCATTTCGAAGTCCGCATCAATGACCGCGCGGTCAATCCGCGCCCGTTTCTGGAGGCCGCCCCCGATGTTCTCAAGGAAGTCCGCGCAGCCGGATCCGGTTCCCCCGCCGCCCGCCGCAGCGCCGCGGCCCGTTAACAGGAGCAGCATGATGGGTTCTGGCTCGACCTTTTCGGTGATCGGCGCGGATGTGACCATCACCGGCAACCTCGGCGCTTCGGCCGATCTGCATATCGACGGCTCGGTCCTCGGCGACATCACCTGCGCCAGCCTGGTGCAGGGCGAGAAGAGCTCGATCAGCGGCGTCGTGATAGCCGAGACCGCACGGCTTGCAGGCAAGGTCACCGGTTCGATCACCGCGCGCGAGTTGGTGATCCTCAAGACCGCCCGGATCGAAGGCGATGTCCACTATGACGCGCTGACCATCGAGCAGGGTGCCGAGGTCGACGGGCGGTTCGCCCCCAATGCGCGGCAGGCGGCGGCTCCGGCCGCAGCGACGGGCAAGCCCGTGCTGGAAATGAAGGCCGAAGCGGCGGAATAAGTTGCCCGGGCTTTTTGCCTAAGCCGGGACCGCGAGCCACGCATTTCCGGCCACCGGTCGCCGGTTGGTGTCGCGGTCGTCGCCAATTGGTTGCGTGGCCGTAGCGATATAGTCCCCCGGCACTCTACCGCTGCCAATGTTTCACGTGAAACATTTTGCTAACGCGAGTGGCGCCTAGAGCACCTCGGCCCGCAGCGTCTTGCGATCCAGCTTGCCGATCATCGTTTTGGGCAGGCTTTCGCGCACCACCACCATGTCGACCCGCTCGTGCTTGCCGATGCGGGCGTTGAGCCAGCTGGCCAGCTCCTCGCCCGTCGCGGTCGCGCCGTCGTGCAAGGTGACATAGGCGCGCGGCACCTCGCCGCGATATTCCTCGGGAACGCCGATCACCAGCGCTTCCTTGACCGCGGGGTTCTCGAGGATCACGTCCTCGACCACGCTCGGGAAGACCTTGAAGCCGCCGACCGCGATCATGTCCTTGATGCGGTCGACGATCTCGAGGAAGCCGTCCTCGTCGATCCGCGCGACATCGCCGGTGCGCAGGTAGCGCTTGCCATCGATCTCCACGAAGCTGTCGGCATCGGTCTCGGGCCGGTTCCAGTAGCCGCGCATCACCTGGGGCCCGTGGACCGCCAGCTCCCCGGGCTCGCCTTCGGGGGCTAGTTTGCTCGCATCCTCCTTGTCGAGCAGCACAACCTGCGTCCCCGGCACGAGCTGGCCGATCGTGCCGCGCTTGCGGGTGCCGTCATAGGGATTGGCCGAGACCACGCCCGAGCTTTCGGTCAGGCCATAGCCCTCAACCAGCCGCACCCCGGTCGTCTCCTCGAAGCGCACATGTACCGGGCCGGGCATCGGCGCGCCGCCGGAAATGCAGACTTTGAGGGTGGAAAGATCGGTCTTGGGCAAGTCGGGGTGATCGAGGATCGCCTGGAACATCGTCGGCACGCCGGGAAAGCCGGTGCAGCGGTAGCGCTGGATCGTCTCGAGCACCTGCTTGGTCTCGAACCGCGGCACCATCGCGATCGACGCGCCCGTCACCATCGCGTGATTGAGCAGCGCGGTGTTGGCGAAGACGTGGAAGAACGGCAGCGCGCCCATGAACACCTCGGCGGTCGGGTTACCGAAGGGGTTGATCGCGGCGACCTGCTGGGCGTTCACCGAGAGCTGGTCATGTCCGAGCATTGCGCCCTTGGGCCGCCCGGTGGTGCCGCCGGTGTATTGGAGCAGCGCGAGGTCCTGCGCGGTGACTTCGACCGGGGCGAGGGTCCCGCCGGGGATCATCTCGGCCCAGCTCTTCACATGGGGGCCGAATGCAACATCGGCGATCTGGGCGCGCTTCAGCAGCTTGAGCGCGAGGCCCTTGTACCACGGCAACATCTCGGCAAGGCTGCCCACCACCAGCGTTTCGAGCGCAGATCCGTCAAGCACTTTCTTCGCGGTCTTGTAGAGTTCGGGTACGTCGACCGTCACCAGCACCTTGGTGCCGCTGTCGCCGACCTGCCAGCTCAACTCCTCGACCGAGTAGAGCGGCGAGAAGTTCACCACCACCGCGCCCGCCATCATCGCGCCGTAGTAGGCGACGGCGTAGATCGGGACGTTGGGGAGGAACAGGCCGACGCGGTCGCCCTTGGCGATGCCGATCGCCTGAAGGCCGCGGGCAAAAGCCTCGGCTTGCCTGTAGATTTCGTCGTAGCTGTAGGTCCGCCCGAGGAAATGCAGGAACGGCGCCTTGGGGTTCGCATCGCGGGTGCGCTCGAACAGCGCTGGCAGGCTCGCCGGCGTGAAGATTGTCTCGAGCGGGGTCGGGTGGTGATAGGCGGGGGCGGGCGCGAGGCTACTGACAGTCATGTCAGTAATAGTGGCCGACAATCGCCTGCCGCACAAGGGAAACTGCGGAAATGCGTTTCCCAAACAACAAAGCGCCGTCACCCCGCGTCAAGCACGGGGTGACGGCCTCTCAGACTATCAAATAAACCCGCTCTCGGGGTCGATCTTCTTTTCCTCGGCCTCGGCTTCGCGCTTGCGGGCGAGCCAGGCTTCGGCCTCGGCTTCCTGCGCGGCCTGGGCGGCGGCCTTGTGGGTCGCATCACGCTCGGCGCGCAGTTCCGCGATCAGGTTTTCGCGGTCGTTGCGCTCGGACTTGGGCGCGGCCTCGGCGTCTTCGGTGATCCCGGCGCGCTTGGCGGCCTTGGCGACCATCGCGTCAAGCTCACGCTGCGAGCACAGGCCGAGCGTGACCGGGTCCTTCGGGTTGATGTTCTGGATGTTCCAGTGCGAGCGGTCACGGATCGCGCCGATGGTGTTGCGGGTGGTGCCGATCAGCTTGGAGATCTGCGCGTCCGACACCTCGGGGTGGTTGCGCAGGATCCACGCGATGCCGTCGGGCTTGTCCTGGCGCTTCGAGACCGGGGTGTAGCGCGGGCCCTTGGTGCGGGTCACTTCGACCGGCGCCTTGTGCATCTTGAGCGAATAGGCCGGGTCGTTCTGCCCGAGCTCAATCTCGCCCTGCGTCAGCTCGCCCGAGTGCACCGGATCGCGCCCGGTGTACTTGCTGCCCGCAAGGTCATCGGCCATCGCCTGCACTTCGAGGATGTGAAGCCCGCAGAACTCGGCGATCTGTTCGAAGGACAGCGCGGTGTTGTCCACCAGCCAGGTCGCGGTGGCATGCGGCATCAGCGGCTTGGGCTGATCCTTGGTCGCCATGGGGAAATCTCCGTTGAAAATGAAAGGGCCGCCCCTTTCGGAGCGGCCGCCTTGCGTGCGCAGATAAGCGAAATGCCGCGAAACGGCAAGAAATGGATTCAGAATACGTCCAGCGTTTGGAGCGAGACCGCTTCGTCCTCTTCGAGTGCAACCAGTCCGGTCAAGAACTGGCGGGTCGCCGCATCCCAGCTGAAGCTTGCGCCATAGGCCGCGCATGCTGCCTGGTCGCAGTAGCGTGCCGCGTCGATCGCGCGGGTCAGGTCCTCGTGCATCGCGCCGACCTCGCTGGTGACGATGTCGAGCGGGCCGGGCACCGGGAAGGCGGCGACCGGTGTGCCGCAGGCGAGCGCCTCGATCATGACGAGGCCGAAGGTGTCAGTGCGGCTCGGGAAGACGAAGACATGGGCCCCGGCGTAGCAGCCGGCGAGCTCCACCCCGGTCTTCTTGCCGAGGAACAGCGCCTGCGGAAACTTCGCCTCGAGCGCCGCACGGGCCGGGCCGTCACCCACCACCACCTTGGTGCCGGGATAGGAACAGGCGAGGAAGGCCTCGATGTTCTTCTCGACCGCGACGCGCCCGACATAGAGCAGGATCGGGCCTTCGAGCCCGGCATATTCGGGCGGCGGCGGGGCATCGGGGGAGAAGCAGGTGAGGTCGACCCCCCGGCTCCAGTGGGTGAGCTGGGTCAGGCCCTGCTCGCGCAATTGCGCGCGGATCGTCTCGGTGGCGACCATGATGCGCTGCGCCGGGCGGTGGAACCAGCGGATATAGGGCCAGAAGAAGCGCGCCGGCAGCCCGGTGCGGCGCGCGAGGTAATCGGGGAACTGGGTGTGATAGGCGGTGGTGAAGGGCACCTTGCGGCGCAGGCAGTACCGGCGCGCGGCAAAGCCGAGCGGGCCCTCGGTGGCGATGTGCACCGCATCTGGCGCAATCTTCGCCAGTCGCCGCCCGACCGCACCCGGCGCAGTGAGCGCGAGGCGGATCTCGGGATAGGTCGGCGCGGGGATCGAGGCATAGCCCTCGGGGCTGATCACCGTCACCTCGTGCCCCCAGGCGCGCAGCACCTCGCAGGTGGTCGAGAGCGTGCGCACCACACCGTTGGTCTGGGGATGCCAGGCATCGGTGACGATAGCGATCGATGCGGGGACAAGTTCCGCGGACGCGTCAGGCGCGGGCAGAGTGCCCGCTGAAACGATGGAAGCCGGGGCGGGAGAGGCGCTGTCGGTTGTGATCGTGGTGAGCCGGTTCACGCCGCCTCGCGCGCCGAACCCTGAGCGGGAGCCTCGGCCACGGCCGCATCGGTCTCGCCGGCATCGCGGCGCGCCATTTCGTCGGGCCAGTGGAGGATTTCCATCCGCCCGTCATGATGCTCGACCAGCGCGTTGCAGCCTTCGACCCAGTCGCCATCGTTCCAGTATTCGATGGGCTTGCCGTTGTGCTCGAACTCGCGGAACTCGGCGGTGTGGATGTGGCCGCACACCACCCCGTCGACGCCGCGCTCGCCAGCGGCGCGGGCGACGACTTCCTCGTACTTGCCGATGAACTCGACCGCGTTCTTGACCTTGTGCTTGGCCGCCTTGGAGAGCGACCAATAGGGCTTGCCCATCCAGCGCCGCACGGTGTTCACCGCGACATTGCACTTCATCATCAGGTGATAGGCATGGTCGCCGACGAAGGCGAGCCAGCGGTGCGAGAGCATCACCGCGTCAAACTCGTCGCCGTGGAGCACCATCAGGCGGCGGCCATCGGCGGTATCGTGGAAGGCGGCGCGGCGGATCTCGATCCCGCCGAAGTTCAATCCGGTGAACTGGCGGAACATCTCGTCGTGGTTGCCCGGAATGTAGATCACCCGGGTGCCGCGACGGGCGCGCTTCATGATGCGCCACACGATATCGTTGTGCGCCGAGGGCCAGTAGAACTTCTTTTTGAGCCGCCAGCCATCGATGATGTCGCCGACAAGGTACATCGTCTCGCTGTCGGTGTGATCGAGGAAGTCGATCAGCATCTCGGCGTTGCAGCCCTTGGTGCCGAGGTGGACATCGCTGATCCAGATCGTGCGGTACGACCGACGCTCGTTCCCTTCGGGCTCGGGAATGCGCGGCGCGGCGGCCGGGAAACTGGCAATGTTGTCGCTGATCAGGTCGGAGAGTTCGGCACTGGTCATGGGTAACCCTTGAGTGTCATGTCTCGTTCGACCCCCATGGCAGCCAATTGTTACAGCCGACTCACAGAAAAATGACGATTCCGCGTCATTTTCCGAAAGGTGAACGAGTCAATCGTGACTCGTGCAGGGGTCTTCCTGACCAGAGTATGACTATGGCGCGACAAATCAAGCGGCGCGCGTTGGCATCCGTCGATTGCCCCAGTCAGTCCATCGGGACAAAGCCAGGAAGCGCCCGGATGCGCGCGATCCATGCCCCGACTGCCGGGTAATCGCTGAGCGCGAAACCACCCTCGTCAGCCACGTGTGTATAGGCAAACAGCGCGATATCGGCGAGGCTGGGCGCGTCGCCGCAGAAGAATGCGTGCGTTTCCAGATGCTTGTCCATCAGCGCCAGCGCCGCCGCGCCCGCTGCCCGCTTGCCGGGGATCGCCGCGCGCTGCTCGTCCGACAGTTGCGCTTCGCCCAGGATGCTGAGCCAGAAGCGCAGCGTGGCGACGTTGGGCTCGTGGTTGTACTGCTCGAAGAACATCCAGCGCAGGCAATCGGCTTGCCCGAAGCGGTCTTGCGGAATCAGCGCGCTGCCTTGGGCGAGATACCAGCAGGCGGCATTGCTCTCGGGCAAAAAAATCGCATCGGCATCGGAGCCGATCTGCAGGACGGGGATTCGCCCGTTGGCATTCACCGTCGCCAGAAACTCCGGCGTGCGCGTCTCGCCCTTGGTGATGTCGTAATCGCGGATCGCCAGCGGCAGGCCGAGCAGCGCGGCGGTGAGCGCGATCTTGTAGCAGTTCCCGCTGCGAGGGTCCTGGTGGAGGGTGAGCGCGTCAGCCACCTGCGACCTGCAGCACGATCTTGCCGACATGCTCGCCCGCTTCCATCCGCGCGTGGGCGGCGGCGGCTTCGGCGAGCGGGAAGCTCATGTCCATCACCGGGGCGACCTCGCCCTCGGCGAACAGCGGCCAGGCGTTTTCGGCGATCTCGTCGGCGAGCGCGGCCTTGAAGGCGTCGGAGCGCGGGCGCAGGGTCGATCCGGAGAGCGTCAGGCGGCGCATCATCACCTGCGCCATATTGATCTCGCCCCGCGTGCCGCCCAGCACCGCGATGGTGACGTGCCGCCCGTCCTCGGCGAGGCACTTCAGGTTCTTCGCGACGTAATCGCCCGAGACCATGTCGAGCACGATGTCGACGCCCTTGCCGCCAGTGTGCGCCATCACCGCCTCGACAAAATCGGTCTCGCGGTAGTTGATCGCGTGGTTCGCGCCGATGCGAGTGGCGGCGGCGCACTTCGCATCATCGCCGCAGGTCACGATCACTTCCATTTCAAAGGCCCGCGCGAGCAGGATCGCCATGGTGCCGATGCCGCTGGTTCCGCCGTGGACCAGCACCCGCTCGCCATCGCGCGCCATGCCGCGTTCGAACAGGTTGTGCCACACGGTGAACAGCGTCTCGGGGACCGCAGCAGCCTCGGCGAGCAGCATGCCGCTCGGCACCGGCAGGCAGTGCTGCCAGTGCGCCGCGCAATATTCGGCATAGCCTCCGCCCGGCGTGAGCGCGGCGACATGCTGCCCGATCATCTCGCGCGGGACTTCGGTGCCGACGGCAACGATCTCGCCCGACACCTCGAGCCCTAGCAGCGGCGAAGCACCCGGCGGCGGGGGGTAGAGCCCGGAGCGCTGGAGGCAATCGGGCCGGTTGACCCCGGCATAGGCGACGCGGATCAGCACATCATCGGGCCGCAGCCGCGGGACCGGGCTGGCCTGGGTGCGCAGCACCTCGGGCCCGCCGGGCGTGTCAAACCCAATCGATTGCATGGTCTCCGGTACACCCGGTCCCTCGCTCGCCCCCATCACCTATCGTCCCCGCAACCGCGTGTTAACCAAAGTTGCGACTGCGAATAACCGTGTCGCCGATTGACAGCAAGCCGCTTGGGGCGGATGCTGCAAGACAATGGAAGAGCCCGATCGCCCACGGC
>JAIYEK010000040.1 GCA_027487015.1 Erythrobacteraceae bacterium
ATCGAGATCTGGTCCTTGCCGATCACCGCGCCAAGCTTGGCATCGGGATTGATCTGACGCTTGTCCTTGGTGTCCTGCAGGCTGTTCGCCTTGATGTATTCCCACACCTTCGAGGTCACTTCGGCGCGGGTCATCGGGCCTTTGCCGATCACCGCTTCGAGGTCCGCGGAAAGCTGCACCGGCTTCTGCAGTGCGTTGGTGGTTCCAGCCATCATCTACTCCCTTATGTCTATGGCAGGTTGATCACAAATCATCGTCTTCCCAGTCCGCATCATCATCCCCGCCGCCGGTGAAGGTGGCGTGGAGCACCGCACAGGCCGTTATCGACCCTTGCAGCGATGCGAGCAGTTCCGCCCGCCCTGCGCCGGGCATCAGCACCAGCGGAAGGTCAGTCGCGAAAAGTTGAAACAGGTAGTGGCGCGTCTCGCCCTCCGGCGGGGCGGGCAGCAGCCATTCGGAATTGCCGACCGCGTTCTTGCCGGTGCGCGGCGGCACCTCGCCTTCGAGCAACTTGCCGCGCTGGCCGGTGAGGCCCCAGACGAGCCAGTGGCACGGCGGGGTTGCGGAAGCCGGGGTCGTGGCATCTTCAACCACCAGCACCAGTTCGGCCGAGCCCGGAGGCGGCGCGCTCCATTCGAGCGGGGGGGCGACCGCGTCCTCTTCCTCGGCGGTGAAGCTCGGATCGAGCGCTTCGCCACTGCGGAACGCGGGGCTCGTCAGGGCAAAACCGCCGCGCGCAAAAGTCTGCGCAGAGCCGATCTGCGCGATTGCGAGACCGGGATGACGCGCGGACGCGGGCACATGGGGTGCAAGCCAGGCTGGGAAATCAGTCATGATTCTGTCTTTTCACTGCCCTCGTGCTAGTCCCTTCGGATGCACCTTGCGAGACTGAACAAGGGCATTTTCGGCGGATTCTGCGGAAAACCCTGCAAATGCAGTTAAAAAAGTCACGCTTTTTTGCGCCATTACGGGGCGTAGGGCATTGCGCGTGCTTGCTCTTGCCGCCGCAGCGGGGCATTCGAGCGGCCGCGCCTGGGCGTCGTCCGTGCGTCTTGAAGTCCGGAGAGCCCCCTTCCATGCATGTCGGTCGCACTGCCCTGAGCCTCGTTCTGGCCTTCCA
Organism: Erythrobacteraceae bacterium; assembly: GCA_027487015.1. GTDB lineage: Bacteria > Pseudomonadota > Alphaproteobacteria > Sphingomonadales > Sphingomonadaceae > Erythrobacter. The sequence continues at coordinate 1,121 of JAIYEK010000040.1, forward strand.
ACTGGCCGCTTGCGGAGGCGGCGGAACCTCCTCCTCGGCCCCGCCCACGGGCGGCGGCGGCACCCCTACCCCGACGCCGACGTCGAGCGCGTGCTCCTTGAGCGCGCAGCAGGACTTTGCCGACCAGGTCCTCAACGAATGGTATCTGTTTCCCGACCAGCTGGCGACGGTGAGCCGCTCCTCGGTCAGCAATCTCGACGACTATCTCGATGCCCGCGTCGCTCCGGCGCGCGCGGCCAACCGGGACCGCTTCTTCACCTTCGCGACCTCGATCGCGGAAGAGAACGCGCTGATCAATTCGGGCTCCTCGGCAGGGTTCGGCGTCCGCTTGTCCTATGACACCATGAACCGCCGGCTGTTCGTGGTCGAGGCCTATGAAGGCGCCGCCGGGCTCGCCGCCGGGCTCGACCGCGGGACCGAGATCACCGCGATCGGCACCACCAGCGCCAACCTCCAGAGCGTCTCGAGCCTGTTCGCCAGCGGCGGTGGGCAGGCCGTGGCCGATGCGCTCGGCGCCTCGACCGCAGGCCTCTCGCGCGTGCTGCGCTTCGTCCAGCCGGGAGGGGCGACGTTCGAGCGCACGATCACCAAGACCGACTTCGCGCTCGATCCGGTCTCGGACCGCTACGGCATCGTCATCCTCAACGATGGCGCGCGCAAGATCGGCTATATCAACCTGCGGACCTTCATTATTGCGGACGCGGCCACTCAGCTGCGCACCGTCTTCGGCCAGCTTTCGGCGCAAGGCGTGACCGAGCTGATCATCGACCTGCGCTACAACGGCGGCGGGCTGGTGAGCGTCGGCGACACCTTCGGCGACCTGATGGGCAAGGGCCGCGTCGGCCAGGTGTGGAGCCGCGAGGTGCTGCGCGCCTCCAAGGCGGCGGAAAATTCGACCCAGCTGTTCCGCAGCGAGGCCAACGCCATCGCCCCCACCAAGGTTGCTTTCATCACCACCGGCTCCAGCGCCTCGGCGAGCGAGCTGGTGATCAATTCGATGCTGCCCTATCTCGGCAACAACATCGCGCTGGTCGGGTCCAACTCCTTCGGCAAGCCGGTCGGCCAGTTCGGCTTCGACCTTGCGGCCTGCGACCTGCGCGTGCGCGCGGTCGCCTTCCAGACGGTCAACGCCAACAACCAGGGCGAGTATTACACCGGCCTTGCCAGCGTCGTGCCCAACACCTGCCGCGCGGGCGACGACATCTCTCGCCCGCTCGGTGATCCGCGCGAAGCCTCGATCGCAGCGGCGCTCGATTTCCTCGCCGGACGCGCCTGCACGCCGATCGCCGGCGCGCGCGTCAGCACAGCGAACGCAGCGGGCGCGAATGACCCGCAGAGCGTGAGCGTCGAACTCGACCTGCCCGAGCGCGAGCCGCTCCAGCCGGCCAAGCCGCTGCCGGTCCAGCGCGAGCTGCCCGGGTTGTTCTAAATCCGCGTCAGAGACCTTGCGGCACGGTCTCGAAAGAGGGCGTGTCGCCGAGATCGACCCAGTCCTGCTTGCTCTTGGCGTAGCAGTGGAAGGCGGGCTTCAGGATGCTGGTATCGTCCAGCGTGCCGGCCTTGATGAACATCATCCCCGGCGGGCTATCGACCCGGGTGAAGACCGGCGAGCCGCATTCGGGGCAGAACTGGCGCCGGACGGTCGCGCCGCTGTCGCCGGTGTCATTGTAGGTCTTGAGCTCGCCCTCGAAGCTGACCGCATCCTCGGGCACGCCGATGATGACCGAAAGCGCGCTGCCGGCCTGACGCTGGCAGTTCTTGCAGTGGCAGGTGACGCACAGCAGCGGATCGCTCTCGCAGGTGTAGCGCACCGCGCCGCACAGGCAGCCTCCGGTGATGGTCATGGCGTCTCTCTCCCCCTTGTGGCCCGCGCGCCTCAGGGCGCTTCGGGGCCGGTGAACGTCTGGCTATCCGTATAGCCGCAGCCTGTCAGAGTCTCCCCGCCCAAAGCGATAGTGGCAACGAAGGGGAAGCTGCGGTCGCTCATCCCGTCGCTGCATTGGCCCGGTGTGAGCGTGGCGGTGAGCGGCTGGCCATCGAGCGTGCCGGAGAAGCCGAGCCCGCCATTCCCTGCAAAGCGCTTCAGCGCGAGCTTGGTGCCGGGTTGGTTCTCGGGCGTGGTCCACAGCCCTTCGTCGCCGTCGACCGTGAGGTTCCAGAAGGGTTCGGTGCCGAGCATGGTGACCGCCTCCTGCGGCGCGACCTTGTCGAAAGGTTTGCCCTGCGGGTCGATCCCGTCGGTCTTGGCGGGGGCGCAGGCGGCGAGCGCAAAAGTGAGCACGGCGAGCGGTAGCAGGCGGGGTTGCATCGGGTCTCTCCTCACTTGCAAGAATAGGCCGGAACCGCGGGCGCGCCAAGCGGTTGGGCGCGCATGGACCTTACCCCTTCGCGCGAGGCCGCGCTCGCCCGCCTCGCCACTTTCCTCCCCGCCGCCGGCCGCCGCTATGCCGAGACCCGCAATGCCGATGATGGCCCTGCGGTGGGCGGGCGCGGCAATGTCAGCCAGCTTTCGCCGTGGCTCCATGCGGGTGTGATCGGCGAGAGCGAGGTGCTGGAGGCGGTGCTCTCTGTGCACTCGCCCCGCGCGGCAGAAAAGTTCATCGCCGAGGTGTTCTGGCGGATCTACTTCAAGGGCTACCTCGAACAGCGCCCCGCGATCTGGGACGACTATTGCAGCGGCCGCGATGGCGCGCTCGCTGCAATGGAAGCCAATGCTGGCCTGCGCAAGGCCTACACCGAGGCTGTCGAGGGCCGCACGGGGATCGAGGCCTTCGATGTCTGGGCGAAGGAACTGGTCGAAACCGGCTACCTCCACAACCACGCGCGGATGTGGTTTGCGAGCATCTGGATCTTTACCCTGAAGCTCGACTGGCGGCTTGGGGCGGATGTCTTCCTGCGGCACCTGATGGACGCCGACGCGGCCTCGAACACGCTTTCGTGGCGCTGGGTCGCGGGGCTGCATACCAAGGGCAAGCACTACCTCGCGCGGGCCGACAATATCGCGCGCTATACCTCCGGGCGGCCCGGCGGGGCGCTCGCAGCGGCGGGCCTTGCGGGGGATGAGGCGGAGCCGCTGAGCGAGCCGCAGGACTACGCCCGCCGCAAGCTCGACCTGCCGCCGCCGGTGAGCGCCGCGGACTTCGCCCAGCCCTTCGCGCTGCTGTTGCACGATGAGGCCGCACATCACGCCCCCCTCGCCCTGCCCGCCACGCCTGCGCTGTTGATCGGCGCCGCCCGGCCCGAAGCGCGCTCGCCCGCCGCGCCCGGTCCGCATGCGCTGACCTTCGCCCGAGGCGCGCTCGCGGGCGGGATGGCCGAGGCCGCCGCCGCCTTCGGCTGCCCCGCGGTCGAATGGCGCGCAAGCGAGCCGCTTGCCCCCCTGCTCGCCGCAGCGGGCGTGGAGCGGGTCGCGCTCCCCTACCTCCCGACCGGCTGGACCCGCGATGCGCTCTGGCCCGACCTCGCCCCGCTTGCGGCCGAGGGACGGGTGACGAGTCTCCTCGGCGATATCGACCGGGCGACCTGGCCGCTCGCCAAGGCGGGGTTCTTCGGGGTGGCCAAGGCCATCGACGGGTTGCTGGCCGAATGCGGAATCCGCGGCGACGGGTAAGCCCGTCAACCCGAGCTTAACCCTGCCGGACTAGAGCCTTGAGCCTCTCTCAAGTCCAGGCTCGCCACCGCCATGCTTTACCCCAACCGCATCCAGGCCGCGCTGCTGTTCGACCGGCCGGTCCGCGACCTCGAAGCGATCATGCGGCAGTTCATGCGCATCGAGGGGATGCGCAGCGGCGCCGAATTCAACATTCCTGAAGCCAATCCGGGCTACTTCTACCGCCTCTTTTCGGGCGACGAAGAGCTGATGGTGACCTTTGAATATCTCGACAAGCCCTGCAATGCGCAGGTGTTCGCCCCCGCGCTCTCCTCGCCGTTCACGCGGCTTGCCACGCCCGACATTCGCGAACGGATCAACCGGACGTACAGCCACATCCTAATCGAAGTCAGCCACGGCGTGATGGGCGGGGTCGAAGAGAACCCCGAGATCGCGGCATTCCTCAGCCAGATCGGCCGCGGCCCCTCGGGCGCCACGCAGGCGCAGTTCGAGCGGCGGCTTGCGGTGCTTGCGCTGATGGGGCGGATCACCTGCGAGCACGCGATGCCGATCGCGGTCCACTGGACCCAGTCCGACCTGCTGACGAGCGGCGAGATGTTCGATACCTTTGCCGCGATCGAGAGCCTCCCCGGGCCGCTCCACATCCACCCCTACCTGTTCGGCCCGCGCCCCGCTCCCGGCGAGGAGCCGCTGGTCGGCATCCGCACCTTCGGCGCGCGGCACTGGCTGGGGCGCGAGCTCATCGTCCAGCCCCATGTCCTGCCTTGGGGGGCGAATTTCGAGACGCTCTTCGCCTTCATGCGGGTTGCGACCATGCCGAACGGCTACGTCATCCCCGATGGCGACACCTTCGGCCCGGAGGATCGCAGCCTTTCGTACCGCGTGCTGCACCACGATCAGGGCGCGAATGTCGGCTATGCCGAGCCCGAGCCTGCCGACGTGCCCTTCTACGAGCTGATCCCGTTGAAGCACGTCGAACACGGCTATCTTGCGCCCGAGCACGTGCCGGACGAGCGCGTGATCGACGACCGCGCCTTTCCGCTCGACATCATGCCGGCCGGGCAGGACGAGAAGATGGCGCTCGCCAATGAGTGGTTTCAGAAGCGCAAGCTCGCCGAAGGGATCGGCGGGCGCTTCGAGGTGCGCCATCCCGAGGCCCCGCCAGCGCCGCCGCGGCCGCCTGCGCCCGACGTGCCCAGCCTCGCCGGCGTCAGCGGGCGCGGCCTCAGGGGCCGGGTGTTCGGCCGCAAAGGGGCCTAAATCTCGACGACGGTGCTTTCGGCGGCACGCTTGTCGGCGCGCACGCGGTCGGCTTTCTCGCGCTCTTCGACGGTCTTGCGAGCGTGTTCGGCCAGCACGCGCCAGGTCTTCTCCGAACGCAGTTCGCGGTCGCGGACATTGTCGAGCGTCGCCTGCGCGGCAAGGGCAGCGGCTTCATCGGCGCGCTCGCTGCAGAATTCATAGGTCTGGGCCATCGGGGGTGTCCTGCCATGGGAGGGGGTAGGCGGGATTCGTAGGCGTAGTCGTAGTCAAGGGCGTGGGAGCGGGACGCCGAAGCCTCCCGCTCCCGGTCACCGGGTCAGGCTGCGGCCAGGTTCACGGCGCTTTCCTTGCCGTTGCGGCCGCGCTCGAGTTCGTAGGTGAGGCGCTGGTCCTTATCGAGGCTGTGCATGCCGGCGGCCTGCACGGCGGTGATGTGGACGAAGCTGTCCGACGAGCCATCGTCGGGCTGAATGAAGCCGTAGCCCTTCTCGGTGTTGAAGAACTTTACGGTTCCGGTTTTGCTGCTCATGGTGGTGTTCCTTTCAAGAACGTATCATTGGCCGCACAGCGACATGCCGCGCGGGTCGTGCGTCAGGCCGTCCGATGAAAGGAAGTCGTCGTCTGGTTTACGCCGGGGCCCCCGAGGGGCAAGCGGCGGAGCGCAAATTTCGAAGTCCGTCGCAAATTTCGACGTTAGC
>JAIYEK010000313.1 GCA_027487015.1 Erythrobacteraceae bacterium
CCCACCCCGATGGGGAGATATTGCCCGCCCGAATGCTCGTAGGCGTGGCTGAGCGGGAGGAACGACAGGAAGCGTTCGTCCTTGATGCCGAAATCCTCGATCAGCACTTCGGCCGCGCCCGCGACATTGCACAGGATCGCGCCGTGGTGCTGCATCACGCCGCGCGGAGCGCCGCCGGTGCCGCTGGTGTAGATGAGGCAAGCGGTCTCGGAGCGCTCGATCCGGCTGATGCGGTCATTCACCGCGGCGCGCGCGGCGGCAGCGTCGCCAGTGATGAGTGCGGCCCAATCGTGATATTCGAAGCTCCCCGATTGCTGGCGCTTCAGGTTCTCGATCCCGACGACATGCTCGATGAGGCCCGTCTGCCCGATCGCGCCCACCAGCGGGGCGAGCAGCTTCTCGTTCGAGACGAACACCGCGCGCGCGCCCGAATTGTCGAGGATGTGCGCGTGATCGCGGCGGGTGTTGGTGGTGTAGGTCGGCACGGTGATGCAGCCCGCCGCCATGATCGCCAAGTCGGCGATGCACCATTCGGGGCGGTTCTCGGAGACGAGGGCGACGCGGTCACCATCCTCCAGCCCCATGCCGCGCAGCGCCTCGGCCAGCAGGCACACCTGTTCGGCGGCCGAGCGCCAGGTCTGCGTCACCCACTGGCCGCCCGTCTTGCGCCCGAGGAAGGGGGCATCGCCCTTCTGGTCGGCGCGCTTCAGGAACAGCTCGACAAGGTTCTGGGCGTTGTCGATGTCCTGCAACAGAATGTGGTCCGCGGGGTTGGCAACCGCGCGGGCAGCATGTGGCAACGTGGGGGAATGCACTGGCAAAGGCTCCTGATCCCTTCGGGCTTTTGTCTCGGGGTTCAGGCGCGACCCCGCTTGGCCTTCTGATTAGAAGGTGTGAGCCGTAGCGGCAAGTGTGCCGATCAGGGCGTGACGACGCTAACGAGGCGCGGCTCGGTCGCCACTTCCCAGCTGCCGTCGGCGCGGCGGCCCAGCGCATTGGCCTTGATCGGCGCGGGCGCGAGGCGGACGCTGGTGTGGCCGAGCGCGGCAAGATCGCCCTGCATCGCGGCGAGCGCGCTGCCTTCCTCGATCAGCAGGCTGTCGCCGAAGGACATGGCAAAGGGCAGCGCCAGCGCATCCTGCGCGCCGAGCTTGAAATCGAGCACGCCAATGATTGCGCGGGCGACAGTCACGGGAATCGTCGGGCCACCCGCCGCGCCGATCACCAGCACCGGCTTGCCTTTGGCGTCGAACACGATGGTCGGCGCCATCGAGGAGCGCGGCCGCTTGCCGCCCTCGACCCGGTTGGCGACGGGCTTGCCGCCCTCCTCGGGCGTCAGGGTGAAGTCGGTGAGTTCATTGTTGAGGTAGAACCCGCCGAAGTGCAGCCCCGATCCGAAGGCGCCCTCGATGGTCGAAGTGTAGCTGACGGCGGTGCCGGCAGCGTCGACCACCGCGAAGTGGGTGGTGCCGTTCTCCGGCTCCTCCGGCCCGTCGCCGCGCGCGAGCGGCGCGCCGGGGGGCACGCCTGCCTCGACCTTGGCGAGGCGCGCGACCGGATCGATCAGCGCGGAACGGCTGGCGATATAGGCCGGGTCAACGAGGCCCGCGACCGGGACAGCGATGAAATCGCTATCGCCCGAATAGAGCTCGCGGTCGGCATAAGCGAGGCGCTGGCTCTCGATGAACAGGTGCCAGAACGTCGGGCTGTTGGGGCCGAGCGCGCCAAGATCGAAGCGTTCGAGCTGGCCGAGCATTTGCACCACCGCGATCCCGCCCGAGGACGGCGGACCCATCCCGCAGATCTTGTAGACGCGATATTTGGCGCAAACGGGCGCACGCTCCTTGGCCGCATAGCCGGTGACGTCGGCAGCGGCCATCTTGCCATCCTGCGGGGTGGCGGCAGCGACGTGTTCGGCCAGAGCAGCGGCGGGTTTGGGGCCGTACATCGCCTCGGGGCCCTGCGACGCGAGCGTGCGGAAGGTGGAGGCCAGTTCGGGCACCTTGACGATCGCGCCGACCGGCAGCGGCTCGCCGTCCGGCCCGAAGAACACCGCCTTGGCGCTCGCGGCCTTGTCGGCGCGGCCCTTGTTGCCCTTGAGCGATTCGTAAAGGCGGCGGTTCATCACGAAACCGTCCTCGGCGAGCGCGATGGCGGGTTCGAACAGCTTGGCCCAGGGGAGCTTGCCGTGGGCCGCGTGGGCCTTGGCGGCGAGCGCGACATTGCCCGGCACCCCGACGCTGAGGCCCGAGAAGACGCGAGTGTCGCGGCCGAGCACCTTGCCGTCTGCATCGAGGAAGCGGGTGGGGGTCGCCGCAGCAGGAGCCGTCTCGCGCCCGTCATAGGTGGTGAGCGCGAGGCTCTTGCCGTCCGCGCGCACCATGAAGCCGCCGCCGCCGATGCCGGAGCTCTGCGGCTCGACCACGGTCAGCGCCAGCATCACCGCGATTGCCGCATCGGTGGCCGATCCGCCCTGCGCAAGGATCACCTCGCCCGCGGCCGTCGCGCGCGGATCGGCGCTGCTGACCGCGCCGGCTTGGACCGGGGCGGCGGCAGTCGTCGGAGCGGTGGTCTGGGTGGCCGCGCAGCCCGAAAGGGCGAGCGCGAGAGGGGCGACGAGGGCGGGAAAGAAGCGCATCCCGCAGTGCTATTCGCTTCCCACCGCTTCGGCAATGCTGGCGAAGCCGTCGCGCCGCATCAGCGTCTCCAGCCCCCGCGCGATCCGCGCGCCGAGGCCGGGGCCTTCGTAGACCATCGCCGAATAGAGCTGCACGAGGCTGGCGCCCGCCCGGATACGCTCCCACGCGTGCTCGGCGGTGGCGATCCCGCCGACGCCGACTAGCGGGATCGCGCCGCCAGTGGCCTTGCGGAAATCGCGCAGGCGCTGGGTGGCGAGTTGCCGCAAGGGTGCGCCCGACAGGCCGCCGGTCTCGCCCGCGTGGCCCGAACGCAGCGCGGGACGGCTGATCGTGGTGTTCGAGACCACCAGCGCGCCCAGCTGCTTGTCGATGGCGATGCGGGCGATCGCGTCGATATCGGCAGGCTCGAGATCGGGGGCGACCTTGAGGAAGATCGGGGCGGTGCTGCCCGCCTCGGCGCGCGCCGCGATCACCGCGTCGAGCAGGCCGGTCAGCGCGCTTTCGTCCTGCAGCGCGCGCAGGCCCGGGGTGTTGGGGCTGGAAATATTGACGCACAGGTAGCTGGCGACTGTGGCCATCATCCGCGCCATCACGGCGTAATCGGCGATGCGGTCGGCGGAGTCCTTGTTGGCCCCGATATTGACCCCGACGATACCCGGCTTGCCAGCGCGCGCCTTCAGGCGTGCCAGCGCCGCCTCGGCCCCGCCATTGTTGAACCCCATCCGGTTGATCACCGCCTGATCCTCGACCAGGCGGAACAGGCGGGGCTTGGGGTTGCCCGCCTGCGGAAGCGGGGTGATCGAGCCGACCTCGGTGAAGCCGAAGCCCAATCCGAGCAGCGCATCGGGCACCTCGGCATCCTTGTCGAAGCCCGCCGCAACGCCCACCGGATTGGGGAAGGTGAGCCCCGACACCTGAACCGCCAGCGGCCCGGCAGGCACAGGCGCGCGCGCCGGCAGCGCGGCCAGAGCGCGCAAGGCAAGGCGGTGTCCGGTCTCGGAATCGAGCGCGAAGACGACGGGTCGGATCAGGCGGAACAGCATGGGCCCAAGCGCCTATGCGAGGGCGGCGCGCGTGTCGAGCCTGAGCGCGGCGCCCCTGCCGGCCGATGCAGATTGACGCAGTTTTACAAGCATCTGGGGCCCTCCAACACGGTTGCTGTCGCTTGCATACAATCCCGCCCGCGAATCGCCGTTTATGCCCCCTGTGCGACCCGAAGGGCTCGGAGCAGTGATGCAATGAGTTCCTCAACTCAATGGGCGGTCTTCCCGAAACGGAAGGCCGCCCTTTTTTATCCGACAATTCACCGAGCCTGCCAGTGTGACACTCTTGCGACTGGACAAGCCGCAGCCGATTGCGCACTGAGGCGCTCGGGTCGCGCATAACCAGAACAGGGGGCCTCCGTCTGACGGAGGTGTTGTGGGTTGCCGTTTCGTACGAAGATGATCGCGCCTCCGGCCGATGCCGCAGCGCTGGTCCACACCTTCTATATCATCGAGACCGATGGCGAGCGGATCGAGGAAGCCATTCCGGCCTATTCCGCGCAGCTCTTGGTGATGGTGCGCGGGCAGGTGCGCTTCACCTTCGCCGACGGGACGACCGGGACATCCTCCACCGTCTTCATCAACACCCCGCAGATGCGCAGCGCGCGCGCCGTGCTCGAAGGGCCGGTGCTGCAGATCGGCGCATCGCTCACGCATGCCGCGTGGCAGAAGCTTGCCAATCTCCCGGCCGACGAGGTGCACGACCGGCTGCTCCCGGCCGAAGCGGTACTCAGCGCAGAGCAGATCGCCATGCTTGAGGCGGCGGCGGCCAGTTGCCGCGAGGGGCGGATCGCGCCCGAGAGCCTTTTTGCCCTGATGACCGAGGTGCTCGCCGCTGGGCCATACACGCTGCGGGACGATCACGTGGTGGTGGTCGAGGCGATCCTGCGCTGGCTGGCGAGCGGGTTCGACCCCGCGCTCGCCGATCTCTATGCCAGCGTCAGCATCTCGCCGCGGCAAGTCCAGCGCATCTGCCGACGCTTTTTCGGGGTGCCGCCCGCGCAAGTGCTCAAGCGCTTCCGCGCCTTGAGGGTGGCCATGCTCCTGTCGCAGCCGGGGATCAGTCAGGACGTCCACGACCAGCTGATGGCGACCTATTTCGATCAGGCCCACCTGATCCGCGACATCCGCCGCTACACCGGGCGCACGCCCTCGCAGTTCCGCGGGGCGACGCTGGCCGACGAATTGCTCAATCCGGCGGGGCATGGCGATGCGGGCACGCCGCTCAAAGCGGCCGCCGAGTGAGCCGCGCCGCGCCACATTGGCGGCTTGTAATGCGAGCAATTTGCTCCTAATTGCCAATTCGGATTGATTTCGTCCGAATTGAGAACCACTCGCAATGCGCCTGTCCAACCTTGCCGATTATGCCGTCATCACGATGTGCCAGGCCGCGCTCCATTGCGGCAACGGCCGGGTGAGCGCGACCGAGCTTGCGACTGAAACCGGCCTGCCGGTGCCGACGGTGCAGAAGCTCGTCTCCAAGCTGACGGCAGCCGGCCTGCTGCGCAGCGTGCGCGGCGCGCATGGGGGCCTCCAGCTCGGGCGTCCGGCGGCGGCGATTACGGTGGCGGACATTGTCGAGGCGATCGAAGGGCGCATCGCGCTCACCGCCTGTGTCGATCACACCGCCTGCGATTACGAGACCGGGTGCAACATGAAGCCGCACTGGCCGATCATCAACGAAGCGCTGCGCAGCGCGCTGGCGGGCATCACCCTCGCCCAGCTGCGCGGGCCGGTCGCGGCGCCGACCACCATTTCCGAGGACCTTCCGGCATGAGCGAAGAGATCGACATCCAGGACCGCGAGGCGCGCGAAGCCGCTGCCAAGGTCGCCGATTACGAGCATGGCTGGTCGTCGGACATCGAGACCGAGTTCGCCGAAAAGGGCCTCACCGAAGACACCGTCCGGTTCATCAGCGCCAAGAAGAACGAGCCCGAATGGATGCTCGAGTGGCGCCTCAAGGCCTTCCGCCTGTGGCAGACCATGGAGGAGCCCGATTGGGCCAAGGTCGGCTATCCCAAGATCGACTATCAGGACGCATATTACTACGCCGCGCCCAAGAAGAAGATCGAGCTGGACAGCCTCGAAGACCTCGATCCCGAGATCAAGCGGATCTACGACAAGCTGGGCATTCCCTTGGGCGAGCAGGAAGTGCTGGCCGGGGTGAAGGGCGCGAAGAAGGTCGCGGTTGATGCGGTTTTTGACAGCGTCAGCGTCGCCACCAG
>JAIYEK010000118.1 GCA_027487015.1 Erythrobacteraceae bacterium
AAAAGGGGTGTTACCACCCGCGCCAAGCACAAGCGGAGTCTCGACCAGGCCAAGGGCTATCGCGGTCGCCGCAAGAACACCATCCGCATCGCCCGTCAGGCGGTCGAGAAGGCCGGGCAATACGCCTACCGCGACCGCAAGGTGAAGAAGCGGACTTTCCGTGCTCTCTGGATCCAGCGCATCAACGCTGCTGTCCGCATGGAAGGCCTGACCTATTCGCAGTTCATGCACGGCATCAAGCTTGCCGGCATTGAACTCGACCGCAAGGCGATGGCCGATCTGGCGATGAACGAAGGCGGCGCCTTCAAGGCCGTGATCGCTCAGGCGAAGGCTGCGCTTCCCGCGTAAGCATTCCGCGGCTTCGGCACGGATACAACAGCAGAGGGCAGGCTCCTACCCGGGGGCCTGCCCTTGCTCTGTTTGCTTTGTAGAAATCCGACAACACCCTTGTAGAACCGCGCCATCTGCGTCTATCTGAAGCTATGGGGGATGGAGATTTAACGCGCGCCCCACGGCGCCCTGCACCGTTGCCGCCCGAGCGGCTGGTGGCCGAATTCCGCGAACCGCCGCCGGAATTCGCGGGATGTTTCACGAGCATCTACCACCTGACGCTCGACGTGCCCGAGGGCGCGCCGCAGGTGACCGATTACCTCCAGCCCGAGTGGGCCAATATCCGCTTCTTCTGCGGCACCCAGCCCGAAGCTTCGATTGCCGAGCGGCAGGTCAGCGGCGCCGGCTTTGTCGGCACCGGGCCGAGCTCGCTCCCGTGCCGCTTCTCGCTCGGGCGGGTGCGGATGTGGGGTGTGGGCTTCCTCCCATTGGGCTGGGCGCGCTTCTTCGATGAGGATGCGAGCTCGGTCACTAACCTCATCTGCGACGGCGCCGCGCACCCGGCCTTTGCCCATTTCGCGCCGCTTGCCGAGGTGCTGTGCGACCCCGAGGCTGACCTTGAGGAGCAATATGCCGCGCTCGTGAACGGGCTGGCCGGCGCGATGCGCCCGAGCCGCGACGAGCCGCGCATCGCCCGTGTCCATGCCGCGTTGGTGAACGGCGATCACGCCTCGGTCCACGCGCTCGCCGATGCCTGCGCGATGAGCATCCGCACCTTGGAGCGGGTCTGCACCCGCTATTTCGGTTTCTCGCCCAAGCTGCTGATGCGCCGCCAGCGCTTCATGCGCAGCCTCACGACCTTCATGCTCCAGCGCGGCGGGCGGCCGTGGACCGAGGCGATGGATGCGCATTATCACGACCAGGCGCAGTTCACCCGCGAGTTCCGCGACTTCATGACCATGAACCCGAGCGAATATGCCGCGCTCGATCACCCGATCCTGACGTCGTTCATGGAGGCGCGCGCCAAGATCTGGGGGAGCGCGGCGCAGACCCTCGATCCGCCCGCGCCCCCGCCGCCGCGTTCCTGACCGCTTAAGAGGCGGGCTATTTCAGGTCTTCGACCGAAACCCAGCCCACGGTGCCGAAATTGTCCGTCACCTCGAGGAACAGCCCCTCGCGATTGCCGGTGGGGTCAAGCTCGGTGCCTGCGCGCAGCGATCGCACCGAGGGCGCATCGGCCGTGGCGGCAGCGCGCATCACGGTGTCGACCGCGACAACCGCGCCGGGCGCTGCGCTGGCCGCCTCGGGCGCGGCCGCCATCAGATCGCGCTGGGCGACGAGATCGTTGAAGGCGATCACGAAGGCCTCGGTCAGCATCTCGCCGTCCTTGCTGCCCTGATAGCCCGATGCACCCGCCGCTGTGCTCGCCCAGCCGGCGCCGGCCCCGCCGAAGCTGAGGCTCGATTTCTTGACCACGCCCTGACCTGCGGCGACCGTCATGCCGTTGGCGGGGCTGACGACCCGCAAGCCCGCTGCGACAGTCTTCTTCTTGCCGCCGAGCCCGCCGAACATGCCCAGCACCGCGCCCGCTCCGGGCACGCCGCGCAGCAGCCCGCTCGCCGCGCCCGAGCGCACCAATGCCTCGGCCGCCGCGCCCTTGGCGAGCTCCATGCCCTTGTCGACCTCTTCCTGGCTGCCGGCGATCAGCGTGACGAGGAAGCGCGCGGGCGCGGTGTCGTTGGGATTGTCGAGGGTGAAGCAACCCGACTCGGTCGCAAGTGCACCCAGCAGCGCGCGCGGCGAGCCGAGGCCCCAGGTGTTCCATCCGGCCTGATCGCCCTCGACCAGCGCGATCGATCCGATGCTTTCGGTGCAACGCGCCAGCTCGACCGGCGGCTCCTTGTCCTTCGCCGCAGCGCTCGGCGCCCACGCAATCGCCCCTGCCGCAAGCGCGGCTACCCCTGCTTTCCTGATCATGCTATTCCCCCCTCAAAGACCCGAAGAAGGTCAATAAGCGGTCGCACTGGTGACGCGTTGTAAGGACACGACGCGGCGGGGAGCGAGAACAGATGCACGCGCTTACAGGGGATTCGGTACATTTGCGCTTTGCCATACCGGCAGAGCCGCTGCGCCGGTTTGTGACAACTTACTATCGCACCGACGTGGTGTGCTCGCTGCAGACGCGGTGGCTCGAGGACTGGCTGCATCCCGAATGGGCCAATATCCGGTTCCTCGGCGGAGTCTCGGCGCAGTCGGTCGTCGGGCCGGGGCCGCTCGCGCCGTGCCCCGCCTTCACCGTGACCGGGCCGACCAGCCAGGCGGTTCGCTTCCGGCTGGGCACCGGGCACAACTGGGGGATCGGCTTGCTGCCGCTGGGCTGGGCGCGGCTGTTTTCGGCGAGCGCCAGCGACTATGCCGACCGCTTCGTCGATGGCGGGGCTGATCCGGTCTTCGCCGCCTTCGCCCCACTCGCCGCGGCGCTCGCCGATAGCCACGGCGACCATGCGAGCGAGCTTGCGCTGATCGAGGCGCATATGGCGCGGCTGCTCGATGGGCCGGAGCATCCCTCGCATGGCGCGATCCTCGCGATCCATGCGGCGCTGGTCGATCCCGATACCCTCACGGTGGGCGACATCGCTGCGCGGGTGGGGATGACCGTGCGCAGTCTGGAACGCCTGTCGCGCCGCGCCTTCGGCTTTCCGCCCAAGCTGCTGCTGCGCCGCCAGCGGTTCCTGCGCAGCTTGGCGCAGTTCATGATGGACCCTTCGCGCAAGTGGCTCGGCACGCTCGATTGCACCTATCACGACCAGTCGCATTTCGTGCGCGATTTCCGGCGGTTCATGGGGATGAGCCCGTCCGAATATGCGCGCGCCGACAAGCCTCTGCTCACCGCAGCGGCGCAGGCGCGCATGGCGGCGGCGGGGCAGGCGGTGCAGGGGCTTCACGCGCCGACACCGTGAGCGCGCCCCAAGCGGCCAAGGTCCTTTGCAATCCGGCGGATTTGCCGCTAGCGGGCAGCGGCGAAAATTCCGCTGTCAGAGCACCTGAAATCCATGACCGACATTACTTCCCAGACCGAGGCCGCGCTGGCCGCGATTGCCGCGGCGACCAGCCTCGATGCGCTTGAGGCCGAGCGGCTCGAAACCCTCGGTAAGAAGGGCTGGGTGAGCCTTGCCCTCAAGACCTTGGGCGGCATGAGCCCCGAGGAGCGCACTGCCGCTGCCCCCGCGATCCAGTCGGCACGCGCCGAGATTGCCGAAGCGTTGGACGCCAAGAAGGCCGCGCTGGAAGCCGCCGCATTGGAAGAGCAGTTGGCGCGCGAGACGATCGACCTCACGCTCCCGGCGCCCGCCGCGCCCAAGGGTTCGGTGCACCCCGTCTCGCAGGTCATGGACGAGCTCGCCGAAATCTTCGCCGACCTCGGCTTTGCCGTCGCGACCGGCCCCGAGATCGAGGACGACTGGCACAACTTCACCGCGCTCAACATGGACGAAACCCATCCTGCGCGGGCGATGCACGACACGTTCTACTTCCCGGATCGCACCCCCGAGGGCCGCGAGATCCTGCTGCGCACCCACACTTCCCCCGTCCAGATCCGCTCGATGCTGGATCAGGGCGCGCCGATCCGCATCATCGCGCCGGGCCGCGTCTACCGCTCGGACAGCGACGCCACCCACACCCCGATGTTCCATCAGGTCGAGGGGCTGGTGATCGACCGGGACATTCACCTCGGCCACCTCAAGTGGACGCTGGAGACCTTCTTCAAGGCCTTCTTCGAGCGTGAGGACATCACCCTTCGCCTGCGCCCCAGCTACTTCCCCTTCACCGAGCCGAGCGTCGAGGTCGATGTCGGCTACTCGACCGAAGGCGGTCGCCGCGTGGTCGGCGGGCACGGCGATGCGCCGGGCCATGCGTGGATGGAGCTGGGCGGCAGCGGGATGGTCAACGCCCGCGTGCTCGAATTCGCCGGGCTTGATCCGACGGAATGGCAGGGCTTCGCCTTCGGCCTCGGGATCGACCGCATCGCCATGCTCAAATACGGGATGAACGACCTGCGCGCCTTCTTCGACGGCGATCCGCGCTGGCTGGCGCATTACGGCTTCTCGCCGTTTGACCAACCCACCTTGTCTGCCGGCGTGGGAGCACGCGCATGAAGTTCTCGCTGACCTGGCTCAAGGACTACCTTGAGACGACCGCGTCGGTCGCGGAGATCTGCGACGCGCTCAACGCCATCGGGCTTGAGGTCGAGGGTGTGGAAGACCCGGCAGAAAAACTCGCCGGTTTCCGCATCGCCCACGTGCTGACCGCCGCGCGCCACCCCGACGCTGACAAGCTGCAGGTGCTGACGGTCGACACCGGAGACGGCAACCCGCTGCAAGTGGTCTGCGGGGCGCCCAATGCGCGGGCCGGAATGAAGGGCGTGCTGGGCCTCCCCGGCGCGGTCGTGCCCGCCAACGGCATGATGCTGCGCAAGAGCGCGATCCGGGGCGTCGAGAGCAACGGCATGATGTGCTCGACCCGCGAGCTGGAGCTGGGCGAGGATCACGACGGGATCATCGAA
>JAIYEK010000028.1 GCA_027487015.1 Erythrobacteraceae bacterium
CGATGGCCACCGGGCTTGGCGCGATGGCGCTGGGATCGCCCTTCCTCACCAGCTGGTTCGACTATTTCAGCCTGCCGCTGATCGGCAAGTTTGAGCTCGCCAGCGCGATGCTGTTCGATACGGGCGTGTTCCTGACCGTGCTGGGCGCGGTGATGCTGGCCTTGCAGGAGCTCAGCCACATCGCAAAGGCCGCCGCGCGCGCGGCAGGGGAGCCGGGGCGGTGAGCTACGAATTCCTCGTCGCCACGGCGATCGGCGCACTGGTCGCGGGCGGGATCTACCTCGCCCTGCGCGCGCGCACCTTCCAGGTGGTGCTGGGGCTGACGCTGCTCTCCTATGCGGTGAACTTGTTCCTGTTTGCGAGCGGCCGACTGGTGGCAGGGCGCCCACCGATCTGGGATAAGGGAGCAGACGCCTACACCGACCCGCTCCCGCAGGCGCTGGTGTTGACCGCGATCGTCATCACTTTCGGCATGACCGCCTTTGCCGTGATCCTCGCCTTGCGCAGCTTCCTCGAGACCGGCAGCGACCATGTCGACGGCGACAGGGTGCCGTGCGACGCCCAAGACGGGCTGGCCGACGGCGAGGAGGGCGCGGAGCCGTGACCCTCGCCGATCATCTGCCGATCCTGCCGGTCGCCATTCCCGCGCTCGCCGCGCCTGCCGCGCTGCTGGTGATGCGCCGCCACAGGGCGCTGGCGGTGGGCATCGGGTTTGCCGCCTGCCTCGCGCAGTTGGCGGTCGCGCTGCTGCTTATGGCGCGCGTGAGCGGCGGGACGATCCTAGTCTATTCCCTCGGCGATTGGCCCGCGCCCTTCGGGATCGTGCTGGTGGCCGACCGGCTGGCGGCGCTGCTGCTGGTGTTGACTGCGACCCTCGCGCTGATCGCGCTGCTGCACGCGGTGGTGACGAAGGCCGACCGAAAGGGTTGGCACTTCCACCCGCTGTTTCAGTTCCAGCTGATGGGTCTCAACGGCGCCTTCCTGACCGGCGACCTGTTCAACCTCTTCGTGTTCTTCGAGGTGCTGCTGATCGCCTCCTACGGGCTGATGCTCCACGGGCAGGGGCCCGCGCGGCTGAAGGCGGGAGTGCAATATGTGGTGGTGAACCTCGTCGGCTCGGCGCTGTTCCTGATCGCGCTGGGGATGCTCTATGCGCTCACCGGCACGCTCAACATGGCCGACATGGGCCTGCGGGTGCGCGCGGTCGCGCCTGCCGATCAGGGCCTGCTGCGGATCGCGGCGCTGCTGCTGACGAGCGTCTTCGCGCTCAAAGCGGCGATTGTGCCGCTCCACCTCTGGCTACCGCGCACCTATTCTGCCGCGACCCCTGCGGTGGCAGCGCTGTTTGCGATTCTGACCAAGGTCGGCGTCTATGCGCTGATCCGGGTTGTGCCGCAGGTGTTCGGTGAGGGCGCGGGCGCGGCCGCCTGGGCTCCGGCACCGTGGCTGCTCCCTGCCGCATTGGCGAGCGCCTGCGTCGGCTTTGCCGGTGTCTTCACCGCGCGCAGCCTCTCCGAGCAGGCCGCCTATGCCGTGATCGGATCAACCGGCACGCTGCTCATCGCAGTTGCCGGGTGGAGCACGGCGAGCCTTGGTGCTGCGCTTTACTACCTGCCCCATTCCACCCTCACCACCGCCGTGCTGTTTCTGGTGGCGGACGTGGTCGCCCGGCGGCGCGGCAGTTTCGGTGATGCCACAAGCCCCGGCCCTGCCTTTGCGGGGCGCGAGGGCGCGGCGCTGCTCTTTATGGGGGCCGCCATCGCCGCCACCGGCTTGCCGCCGCTTTCGGGCTTTATCGGCAAGCTGCTAATCTTGAAGTCTGCCGCTGCCCTGCCCGATTGGGGCTGGGCGTGGGCCGTGATCCTCGGCACGACCTTCATCGGCGTGATCGGCTTTGCGCGCACCGGCAGCGCGATATTCTGGAAAACCGCCGAGGGCGCCGAGACCCCACCTGCGCCCGAGACCCGTCTCGACCTTATCGCGCCCGTGCTGGCGCTGGCTTGCCTCGCGGCGCTGTCGCTCGGTGCGGGCTGGGCGAGCGCCTATGCCGAGGCTGCCGCCGCGCAGGTGCTTGCGCCTGCGACAAGCGCCGCAGCTGTGCTGGGGAGCGCCGCGCCATGAGCCGCCTGCTCCCCCACCCCGGCCTTTCCGCCCTGCTGGTGGTAATGTGGATGGTGATGGTGGGCGACTTCACCTTCGGCACCCTGTTCCTTGCGCTTGTCGTCGGGGTGCTGGTGCCGATTTTCACCGCCCCGTGGTGGCCGGGCCGCCCTCGGGTGCGGTTCCGGCCCGCACTCGCCTATGCGGCGATCGTGCTGTGGGACATTCTCGTCGCCAACTTCCAGGTCGCCGCGATCATCCTCTTCCGGCGTACCCACGACCTGCGCCCCGCATGGGTGACGATCCCGCTCGAGCTCACCAGCGCCGAGGCGATCACTGTGTTTGCGGGCACGATCAGCCTCACCCCCGGCACGGTTTCGGCGGATGTGTCCGCCTGCGGCAAGTACCTGCTGGTCCACGCACTCCACGCCCCCGATCCGGCGAGCGAGGTCGCAAAGGTCAAGGCGCGCTACGAGGCGCGGCTCAAGGAGATCTTCCTATGACCACAGGGGTGCTTGAGGGGGCGCTCGCCTTCGGCTTCGCGGCGCTCGGCGTAGCGCTGGCGCTGAACCTGTGGCGGCTGGTCAGGGGACCGGGGGTCGCTGACCGCATTCTCGCGCTCGACACGATGGTGATCAACGTGATCGGCCTGATCGTGCTGGCAGGGATCGAGGGTGGCAGCGGCACGTCGTTCGAGGCGGCGCTGCTGCTGGCGATGGTAGGATTTGTCGGGACGGTTTCCTACTGCAAGTTCCTGCTGCGCGGGGACATCATCGAATGAACACACCGCCACTCGCCTATGCCGATCTGTTCGTAAGCGCGCTGATCGTACTCGGCGCCGGCTTCGCGCTGGTCGGCAGCTGGGGGCTGGTGCGCCTGCCCTCGCTGATGGAGCGGCTTCACGGACCGACCAAGGCGAGCACGCTGGGGCTGGGAGCGATGCTGGTCGCCTCGGTGGTGTGGTTCCAGCTGGGCAAAGGTGTTTGGACCACCCACGAGCTGCTGATCCCCATGTTCCTGTTCATCACCGCGCCGATCAGCGCCAACATGATCGCCAAGGTCCACCTCCACCGCCTGCGCACCGGCGAGGCGAGCGAGCCCGCTGGCCCCGCAGGCCCGCCCCCGCCGCCGCCGGGCAGCGCCGACTGGGCAACCCACGAAGTCCCGCACGAAGGCACGCCGGGGGATTTTGCAGGGGATTGAGAGAGAGGTGGAGCGGGTAGCGGGAATCCAAATGACGGCGTATTAATCTGAGATTATAGACTAATGTTTGACGGTCTAATTTCTCTGGTCCCCAACCGGCACCCTAAATTTGCTGGATGCATGTGGAAAACTTGAGACAGTCCGGTTCGGATTCGAAGCTGGGAATCGTCAATCAGATTCGGATAGCCAACCTTGATGGAGTTGTGACGCTTTTTCAGCGATGTAGCGTCCAGTTTATCGGATCCGATTGGCAAGTCGGATTTGATTGAGAAGCTGCCACATCCAATTTTCGCCGTTTTCAAGTTTTAAATCAGAGTGATATACTTGCGACCTGTCGCGTACGGTGTGCCTATGTTTCGAGCTTATCAGTACGTGTCCGGTCACTAGGCTCGACGAGGAAATCGTTTCTTGCTTGAACTGTGGCTAAAATCGCCCCGCGCAGGTGTTGTCGGAAGTTTTCAGATGTCCGTTTTGAGCCACTATGTCGGTTGGTGGGGAGCATGTCGATCGCCAGAAAGCGGACAAGGTTACCAGTCAGCCTGGATGGCTGAATTTGGGACAAAGCCGTCGTTCCTAAACGGCATGCCGAATGACTGGGATCGCCAGAAGCGGACACAATCCTGCTCGGGAGTTTTGATGGCGGCTATTCAGGTTCGCTTCCTGAAATCCGACACGCAGGAACCGACCCCAGGGCGGACGTCAAAAATGTAAGGGCGTGGCTGCGAGCAAAAGCATCAGCATTCCAATAGCCACCAATATTAGGCCTGCCAGTTCATGCCCAAACATCTTCTTCCCTGTAAGCTTTCCAGAAAGAAGTGCGGCTAAAGGCATTTCGATAAGAGCAAGCGTACGAACATTTGCCGCTGGCGTCAGTGATAATGCACAGAACAAACATGCTGACGAAAGAGCACCCAGAAATCCTGCTCCAATGCTTCTGCGCCATTCCACAAGAGACCCGGTAAACGCAGTTCGATCGCGCCATGCGAGCCAGGTCCCGAGTAAAAAGGTCTGAATGAGCAATGTGATCGTGACCATAAGAATTGATCTTACGATAAAGCTGCCTTGCGGAACATTCTCGATCGCTGCACGGAAAGCTACGGCCGACAAGCCGAAAAGGCCTCCAGAAACTAGGCCTGCGACGATCATTGCTCGCTCATGCAACAGCTTAGTGAACTCGCGCGGTGGGACCGAGGCGACCAGCACTCCCATCGTAACCACCAGAACCGCAGCCCAGCCTAAGGCAGAAAGCCGATCCCCAAGGAAAAGAAAGCCCATGATGGCGACAACCACCGGCTCGGTCTTGATGTAAGCATAGGCGACCCCGAAGGCGCGGCGATGCATTACCAGAAGCATGAGAGCAGTCGCCCCAATCTGGCTTACCGCTCCAACGAAAGCCCAAGATAGTGAAGCCGTGGTGATCTGAGGTACAGTTTCGTCAAAAATGTACAGAGACAGGATAAAGAACAGAATTGAGAAGGGGAGCCCAAAAACAAACCGAACTTGGGTGGCCCCCAATGTGCCAATCTTACTCGTTAAAGACGCCTGCGAGCCATTTCGCAAGACTTGTGCCAGTGAGGCAAACAAGGCGATTGGTATCCAAAGCATCGAGGGCGGCTACACTTCCGATTGCGCAATGACAAGGAATGGCGCCACTAGCCGTCTTTCCCACCCAGTCCCCGCCATACCCGGCTGTCAAGCTCCATCCCAAAAGCCCTATGGCAGCTTCGACCAACCTTCTGCCAGGAGCGGAATTTCTTGTCTCGACCCCATAGCCGTCATCGAGAGTGCTCGCCTCCAGGCGAGAGGCGGTTCAGCGATGCAGCCTGTCTCGAGCCACGGTGCGAAAACGCCCAGCTAGGCCTCTCAGATCGCCCGCCGCAGAGTAAGCGGCTGGTACAACCAGCAACGTCAAGAATGTGGAAGTGGTCAACCCGCCGATGATGATAAATCCCATTGAATTGCGCCATTCAGCTGCATCCGATTGAGCAAGCGCGACCGGCAGCATCCCGAATATTGCCGCCAGCGCTGTCATCAGGACGGGTCGCAGGCGTTCGGGCGCTGCCTTGCGCATCGCAGAGGCGGGATCCATGCCTGCGTCCCGATACTGGTTGGCGAGATCGACCAGAAGGATGCCGTTCTTCATCACAATCCCCATCAGTGCAATCATGCCGATCTGAGCAAACAGGCTCATTTCTTGTCCTCCTGCCCACATGAGAAAATAGGCTCCTGAAAAGGAAAGGGGCGCGGTGAGCATGATGATGATCGGCTGCCCGAAGCTGTTAAACTGGCTTGCCAGCACGATGTAGAGCGCCACGATTGCCAAGGCGAACGCGAAGACAATTGCCTCCCCCGTCTCGGCCAGTCTTCGCGCTGTGCCCTCGGTCCGGATCGAAAGTCCAGGCGGCGGCGGGTTGGACGCAAGGAGGCCCTCGACCTTCGTAACCGCGACGCTCAGCGCTACGCCGGGGGCTGTATTCGCCTGCACTGAAATCTGGCGCGATCGATCGATACGGTCGATCTCGGCGGCGCTTAATGCCACTTCGACATCGGCGATTGCTGCCAGATCGACCAGCGTGCCTTGTCCGGTTCTGAGTGGCAGTGCCTGAACATCCGAGAGGTTCTGCCGGTTAATTTCGTCGAGGCGCACGCGGACATCATAGCGCCGCCCGTCGGCTTCGAAGGTTCCCGCATCACTGCCTCCGACCAGCGTACGGGAGGCCGCGGCAAGGCTGCGCGCCGATATGCCGAGGTCCGCTGCGCGGTCACGATCAAGCACAATCTGCAATTCGGGTCGGCCGCCCTCATAGGTGGAGCGGACGTCGACGAAATCGGGCCGGGCGGCGAGTTCACCTTGTAGCCATTGGGCATAATCGTTGATCGCCGCAGTATCACTTCCGGTGATGATAAGCTCGATGGCAGCTTGCCCGACACCTCCGCCCGACACCCAGGGAACCTCCGCCACAGATACCTCGCGCGCTCCGGCGACCCCTTCACTGAGGGCGTCGCGCGCGAAGGTCATCAAGTCATCTTGCGACAGGTCGCGGGTCCGCTTGGGGGTCAGTCCGACATAGATATCGATTTCGTTGACCTTGGGATTCGTGCCGCTACCCGCGCTCGCAAACACCAGTTCGACTTCCGGGTTTTCACGCAGGATGACATCAGCTTGCTGGGCTGCATCCCGCGCTCCGGTGATCCCTGTGCTCAGGGGCAGCTTGACCGTCGCGAGAAATTCCGACCGGTCAGTGGTGGACATAAATGTGCTCGGCACAAGCCCGGCAAAAAATCCACCGACAAGAACGCTTGCCAGAGCGCCAGCAAGCACGACGTATCGTCTGCCAATTGCCCAGCTGACGAGGCGTTCGTAGCGAAGGCGCATCCCAACATGAAATCGCTCTATACGTCCCAGCCAGCCATCTTCCGGATGTTCCGGGCGCAGCAATCGGGCCGACAGGGCTGGCGTCAACGTGAAGGCAACCAGCATCGAAACGCTGACTGAAAACACGATCGCCAGTCCATATTGGAAGAAGAAACGCCCGACGATGCCCTCCATGAAGGCGATCGGCACGAAGACCGCCAGCGTTGCAAATGTGCCTGCCAGCACCGCCAGTGCGACGCGCTTGGTTGCCGCATGTGCCGCCTCGGTTGCATCCACGCCGGCATCGACATCATTCTGGACTGCCTCTACCACCACGATGGCATCATCCACCAACAGACCAATCGCCACAGTGAGTGCCAGCAGGGTGATCATGTTGATGGTGAAATCAAATGCGGCGAATGCGACGAAGGTGGAAACGATCGAGGTCGGAATGGCGAGTAGAACGATGATCGTCGCGCGCCAGCTCAACAGGAACAGAAAGGTTACGGCCACCACCAGCAACACCGCGATGACAAGATCGAACAGCACGTCCCCGATTGCCTGTTCGATGAAGCGCGATGTATCGCGTGCGATAACGAGTTCGACCCCATCCGATGCACTTGCGCTTATGTCGTCGATTGCGGTCCGGATCTGCTCTGCGACTGCGACGGTGTTTTCACCACTCTGTTTGCGCACTTCGAGCACCACACCAGGCTTGCCATCGAGCTGCGCATAGCTGGTTTCATCTTCGACCGAATCTTCGACGCGGCCGACATCTCCTATACGGACGGTCTGGCCATTCGGGCGATAGGCAATCGGAATCCTCGCGAACTCGGCTGCGCTCGCCGCTTCGGCGAGTGTGCGGATGCCGAATTGTCGTGTCCGCCCCTCCGTCACCAGCCTTCCGCCCGGAAGCTCCGCGTTTTCACGCTGGATTGCCGAGAGCACATCGTCTGCCGTTATGCCGCGTGCACGCATGGCGGATGCATCCAGCCATATGCGCATTTCGCGTTCGCGCCCTCCGACCAGTTCGACCGAGCCGACCCCCGGAACGCGCTGCAATCGTTCCTTCACGTCCTCGTCCGCAAAGGTGGTCAGATCGCGGATCGGCATATCGCCTGACAAGAGAACTGACAGGATAGGCGCAGCGTCGGGATCAACCTTTTCGATCACCGGCGGCTCTGCATCGGCGGGCAGATCAGCACCAAGCCGCGACATCTTGTCACGGACTTCCTGGGCCATGAGGTCTGCGTCCTGTTCGAGCTCAAACTCGAGATTGACGATGCTCACCCCTTCGGCGCTGACAGAACGCATCTGACGCAGGCCCGCGATGGTGTTGAGCTGCTCTTCGACGATATCGGTGACTTCTGTCTCGATCGTCCCAGGCGACGCGCCGGGCAGTGTGGTGGTTACCGACACGTAGGGGAATTCGACTTCGGGAAACAGATCGACTCCGAGGCGACCGAAGGAAACAAGGCCAAGCACGACGAGCGAGACTATCAGCATCGTCGCAAAGACCGGACGCCTGATCGAAACGTCGGCCAGCCACATATTACTTCTCGCCGGTCGTGCGGCGCGGCTTGACCTGCTCGCCGTCGCGCAAGGTTGCCGGAGGATCGATGATCACTTCCTCGCCTGCGGTCAGGCCTGACCGTAGCCGCACCCTGTCGAGGTCGATGCTGTCGAACCTGACCTCGCGGCGCTGAGCCTTGCCATCACGGATAATGAAAAGATGGGCGGCGGAGCTGTCGCCGAGAATTGCTGTTCGGGGTAGAATGATGGCTGGCTCCGGCGGGATCTGGATCTCGGCTCGCGCTGCAAGGCCGGAGCTTATACGGTAGTTCGGATTGGCGATCGGCAGTCGCAATTCGACCATCCGGCTTTCAGGGTCGACCCGGTCGTTGATGATGTAGACGATGCTCTCGAACGGCGCGTCGAACCCTTCGATGAAAACGCGCGCGGGCATGTCTCGCCGCAGCATGTCGACATATTCCTGCGGCGCGTTGACAATCGCCGCGACGGTGCCGAGCTCCTGCAATTCAAGGGCAGCCGACTGGCCGCCTCCAGAGAACCGATTGTTGAGATAGACTCCTTCATCGACCAGGCGCGCGGTCACGACGCCGTCATAAGGAGCGCGGGTAATCGTATCACTCAGGGCCTGCTGCGCGGTGCCGAGTGCGGCATTGGCTTGCGCCTTTTGCGCGCGTGCTACGGCAAGCTGGGTCTCCACCGCATCGACCTGCGCTTTAGAAACGAAACCCTTCGGCGCAAGAGCTATCACGCGTTCATAGCGCCGTTCGGCTTCAATCGCTTGAGCGGTCGCAAGATCGACCGCAGCTTGTGCCTCTGCCACGTTCCGCTGATAGTCGGCTTGTCTGATACGAAAGAGCGGCTGTCCGCGTGATACCCTGTCACCGACTTTCACAAAGATCCGCTCGACCGGGCCTTCGGTGAGCGCTCCGATTGCACTGCTTTGTTTGGCAGCGATAGTTCCGAATGCCCTCACCGGCTCGGTGAGCAATTCGGTCCGGGCGATCGATGTCTGAACCTCACGCGGGCCTTGCGGTGCTTCTTTTGCAGTCTGGTCCTCAGCCTCGCCGCCTGAACAGGCAGGCAGCAACAGAGCGGCGGCTATCAATGCAGGCAAAGAAAGGCGAGCTAGCATATGTAGGCGCCTCTGCCGCTCGCCAAAAGTTTGTCGTCAGGCCCAAAAATGCGGGCTTCGGCGACACTGATCTGGCGTCCGGTTTTGACAACCTGTCCACGCGCAATGAGCGGGCCAGCGGTCGCGGGCCGATGATAATCGACCCTGAGGTCGGCCGTGGCCTTGGCTCGGGTTCCCAGCATAACCAAAGCGTAAAGGCCCGTGAGATCGATCAGCGCCGCAAGCACGCCGCCATGCGCCGCTCCAAGCACAGGGTTGGAGACGATTTCCTCACGCCAGGGCATCGTGAGTTCAAGCCCGTCTTCCGAGCAGGATTGAATTTTCAGGCCGAGCCATTGATGGAAGGGTGCAATGTCGAGCATGTCTTGCAAGCCCGCCCGGTCAAGCACCATTGGCTGTTCGCTCATTGCCCCGATCCTGCCGGGCCGTGGTGGCGATTCAGAAAAACGAGGATTGCATTTGAAAATGCATCATTGGCATCGCCCACGACCATATGGGTGGCGTCTGCGATGTCGGTATATTCCGCATGGGGAGCGACCTGACGCAGATGTGCAACGGCTTCTTCGGAAACAAGGTCGCTCGCCGCGCCGCGAATGAGATGAAGCGGAAGAGTCAGGCTGGCGGCTGCCTTGCTGAGTTCCTGAAACTGATGCTCCTGATTTTCGGGATTGCTCCGTTTGGCCGCCATGATGTTGCGGATAAACGCTGGATCCCAGTGCCAGTAAAAGCGGCCATCCTCCTTTTCCCGAAGATAATGGCGCAGGCCAGCGCCAGCGCCGCGCTTACCGCGATGTGGCATGTAGCGTGCGATAACTTCCGCCGCTTCATCAGGTGACGCAAAGCCGGTTTCGACATGCTGTTCCATGAAGCCCACGACCCGCATTACGCCCTCTGGCTCCATGCGCGGTGCGACATCTACCAATGTGAGCGACGCGAAACTGCCTTGGGCAAGCTCTCCTTCAGCAAGCAGCCCTGCCAGCCCACCAAGCGATGCACCGACCAGCGCGGGCTTGCGATCCATGCGGGATGCGACCGCGACAAGATCGGCTGCAAAGTGACGTATTTCATACGCGCCGGCATTCGACCACGCGCTGTCGCCATGGCCACGCATGTCAAAAGCAATTGCGCAAAACCCGGAATCGGCAAGATCGCTCGTAACTCGCTTCCACGCTCTCCGGGTCTGCCCACCTCCATGAGCGAGCAAGACCGGCATCGCGTCAGGCGCGCCGGTGATCTCGGCGGCGAGGTCGATGCCGCCGGCTCCCTTGATGCTGGTTGGTATTGTGGCCATAGCAATTCGGTATACTGTAAGGTGCCTTACAGTAAATATCTTTATTCTCGTTTTGGGGAAGCTATGACCGGATCATGGTAACGCGCTCGGATCAGGCTGCAGATAAAACCGCTGCGAATTTTCTGACCGACACGGATCGGCTCGTCTTTCTTATGGAAGAGGTGACGCGCCGGCTGCGACGCACATTCGATACGTCCTTCGAACAATTCGGGCTCACCCGCACCCAATGGCGCGCATTGGCATATCTTTATCGAACGCCGGGCATGACGCAAACCGAACTTGCCCGGGAGCTTGAGTTGGAGCGAGCAAGCGTTGGTCAGGCCATTGACAGACTTGAAGAACTGTCACTCGTTGAACGACGTAGCGCGGTGAACGACCGGCGCGTTTGGCACATCCACCTTATGCCCGCTGCAGTTGAATTATTACCGAAGCTTAGAGCCGAGGCCGACGCGGTCTACGGACGCCTGCTTGCCGGAACAGACAATGATGAGCTGGACCGGTTAAGTGCGCTATTGGCAACGATGCAGGACAATTTGGACCGCAATTAAACCGGTTCGATTCTAGATATGTCTAGGGATGGTTGCGACGACGAAAGTCAGGTTTCCACCCACAATCCTCCACAAAGCGATCTTCAGGGGATGCCAGAATCCGGCATAACTGTTTCCACGCGCCATGACCGGTTTTGGGCAATGCGGTGGAGGACTGTGATGACCGGGATGAGCGCGGAATGCGGACAGTCCGCTCCGAGCAGCCCTAACGGCAGCATCTGTCAGGAGCGGATGTTCATAGTGGC
Source organism: Erythrobacteraceae bacterium (assembly GCA_027487015.1). GTDB lineage: Bacteria > Pseudomonadota > Alphaproteobacteria > Sphingomonadales > Sphingomonadaceae > Erythrobacter. The sequence goes on from JAIYEK010000028.1 coordinate 11,408, forward strand.
GGATTTGAACGACCGGCTCTGGGTCGACAGCGGCCGGAAGCTCTTGGGACTAAGCTGTCGTTCCTCAACGGCATGCCGACTGACTGGTTTTGCCAGAAGCGGACATCAACCTGCTCGGAAGCGTAGATGGCGGCAGTTCAAGGTTCGCTTCCTGAAACTCGACATGCAGGAATCGACCCCAATGTAGACATTCAGGCTCTGGCACTAAAAAATGCGCCGGTGCTCCTTTGATGGCAGGCCGTTTCGCCTTCAGCAACGATATGCACACTGGTCTCTCCCGCAGCTCAACGCAGCAGGACCGAGGCCAGCAGAAGGGAGCGCTTTCAACGAAGAAGCTCCGCTTGCTTGGCCGAAGCATTTGTCTTCAGGATAATATTCAAGTGGGTGGGCTTGGAAAGACTCCTGCTGCGCTTACTCCTGCATGAGTGGGCGCTACCGCAGACCGAGATCGGCGACATCGGCGTCGGCCTCCTCGTCTTTCCGGCGATGCACCAGCAGGTAAAGCGCCGGTAGCACGAGGAGGGTCAGGATCGTCGAGGTGATGATCCCGCCGATCACCACGGTGGCGAGCGGTCTTTGCACTTCTGATCCGGCGCCGACATTCACCGCCATCGGCACGAAGCCCAAAGAGGCGACCAACGCCGTCATCAGAACCGGGCGGAGGCGCACAAGCGCCCCGTGTAGGATCGATTGGACCAACTTTTCGCCCCCTTCACGCAGATCCCTGATGAAAGAAAGCATCACCACCCCGTTCAGCACCGCTACCCCTGACAGAGCGATGAAACCTACTCCGGCGGAGATCGAGAACGGAATGTCGCGCAGAAGCAGTGCCGCGATGCCGCCTGTCAGCGCCAGTGGCACACCTGTGAACACCACGCCCGCATCGCGCCACGACTTGAACAGGGTGTAGAGCAGGCCGAAGATCAGCAGCAGCACCAGCGGCACGACGATTGACAGGCGGGTGGCCGCAGACTGCAATTGTTCGAAGGTTCCGCCATACTCGACGTAGTAACCGCTGGGCAGTTCCACATCGCTATTCACCTTGGCCTGCAGCTCATCGACAAAGCTGCCAAGATCGCGGTCGCGGACATTGGCAGTGATCACCGCACGACGCTTGCCGTTTTCCCGGCTGACCTGGTTTGGCCCGGAGGCGAGCGTGATATCCGCCAGCTCCCCCAAAGGCACAGAGGCACCATTGGGCAGCGGGATGGGCAGATTGGACAAGCGGTCCAGGTCGGTGCGAAGGTCTTCGGGCAGGCGCACAACCACCGGAAAACGCCGGTCGCCATCGAAGATCTGGCCCGCCTGCTGCCCTCCGGTCGCTGTGGCGACGATATCCTGCACCGTGGCCATGCTGACGCCATAGCTCGCCAGCATGTCGCGCTTGGGAACAATCGAGAGCACCGGAAGGCCGGTCACCTGCTCCAGCTTAACATCTGCCGCGCCCGGAACGCTGGCAACGATTTCTTCCAGTTCCTGCCCGCTGGCGATCAGCTGATCAAGATCATCGCCAAATAGCTTGACCGCGACATCTGCCCGAACCCCGGCAATCAACTCGTTCATCCGCATCTGCACGGGCTGAGTGAACTCGTAATTGTTGCCGGGGATCAGATCGACGGCCGCATTCAGTTCGGCGACAAGCTGGTCGCGCGGCTTGCGCGGATCGGGCCATTGCTCGCGGGGCTTCAGCATGATGAAGTTGTCCGCGACCGAGGGGGGCATCGGATCGGTGGCGACATCTGGCGTGCCGATCTTGGCAAACACCCGTTCCACCTCCGGAAACTGGCGAATGCGCTCCTCCAGTGTCTCCTGCATCTTGATCGCCTGTGAAAGGCCGGTCCCCGGAATGCGCAGCGCGTGCATGGCGATGTCGCCTTCATCGAGCTGCGGAATGAATTCCGAGCCAAGGCGCGTCGCCCCGACGCCTGCCACCGCAATCAGCAGCACTGCTCCTGCAATAACGGGCTTGGGACGGTAAAGCACCTTTTCGAGCAGCGGAGCATAGCGCGTGGAAAGCCAGCGCATGACCCGGTTCTCCTTCTCCTCGACCTTGCCGGTCACGAACATGGCGACAGCGGCAGGGACAAGCGTGAGCGACAGGATCATCGCTGCGGTCAGCGCGAGCACCACCGTGATCGCCATCGGATGGAAGGTTTTGCCTTCGATCCCTTCGAGCGCGAAGATCGGCAAATAGACTGCCGTGATGATGATGATCCCGAAGATGCTGGGGCGGATCACCTCGGCGCTGGCAGAAGCGACCAGCCCGAACCGCTCATCCCGGTTGAGCAGGCGGCCCAGACGGTGCTGCTGTTCTCCCAAGCGCCGCAGACAGTTCTCGACGATGATAACCGCCCCATCAACGATCAGACCGAAGTCGAGCGCGCCGAGGCTCATTAGGTTGGCCGATGTGCGCGTCGCCAGCATTCCCGTCAGCGCCATCAGCATTGCCACCGGAATCACCGCTGCGGTAATCAGCGCTGCGCGGAAATTGCCGAGCAGCAGGAACAGCACCACAACCACCAGCAAGGCGCCTTCAGCGAGGTTCTTCTCGACCGTGGCAATGGTGCGCTCGACCAGTTCGGTGCGGTCGTAAAGCGGGTGCGCGACAACTCCTTCGGGCAGGGAGGCGGTGACCTGCTTCAATCGCTCGGCAGCGGCTTGCGCCACTATGCGCGGGTTTTCGCCCGTCAGCATCAGCACTGTGCCGAGCACGATCTCGCGTCCATTCTCGGTCGCTGCACCAGTGCGCAGTTCAGACCCGATGGTGACCTCTGCCACGTCGGACACCCGGATCGGCACGCCGCCGCGGGTCGCGATGACAATTGTGCCGAGGTCGGCTTCGCTTGTCGCCTGACCGGGAACGCGGATGAGGATTTGTTCCCCGCCGCGCTCGACATAGCCCGCGCCGCGATTGGCATTGTTACTCTCGAGTGCCTCGACCACGTCGGTCAGTGACAGGCCGAGCGCCGCCAACTGCACCGGATCAGGGGTGACATGATATTGCCGTTCGTAGCCGCCAACGGTGTTCACCTCGGCAACACCGGGGATGGTGCGCAGCTGCGGGCGCACCACCCAGTCCGACAGCGTGCGAAGATCGGTTGGCGTCCATTCGCTGCCATCCGGCTTGCGCGCGCCCGGCTCGGGCTCGATCGCGAACATGAAAATTTCGCCAAGTCCGGTGGCGATCGGGCCCATCTGCGGCTCGATCCCGCCCGGCAACTGGCTTTTCACCTGCTGGATGCGTTCATTGACCAGCTGCCGCGCGAAATAGATGTCGGTGCCGTCCTCGAACACGACCGTCACCTGGCTGAGACCATAGCGTGAGATCGAGCGGGTGTATTCGAGCTTTGGGAGGCCGGAAATGGCGGTCTCGATGGGGAAGGTGATACGCTGTTCTGACTCGAGCGGCGAAAAGCCTTCAGCTTCGGTGTTGATCTGCACCTGGACATTGGTGATGTCCGGCACGGCATCGATGGGTAGCCGCAGCGCGCTCCACACCCCCAGCGCGCTCACCAGCGCGACGAGGGCGAGGACGAACCAGCGCTGACGGATCGATAGTCCGACAATACGTTCAAGCATGATCTGGTCCTTCCTTAATGGTCGTGGCTCGCGCCGGACTTTTCGACGTCCGCGCGCACAAGGAAAGAGCCTTCGGTGACATAGGGCGTGCCGGGTTCGATCCCTGCGACCACCTCGGTGTATTCAGCCCCTTTGCGTCCGAGTTCGAGCATCCGCACTTCGTAGGCATTGCCATAGCGGGCATAGACCACTTGAAAGTCGCGGAAGGGCTGTATCGCCTCGGTTCGGACCGCCAGCGGAACGCTCTGCTCATTGACTATCAGGCGCCCGCGCATCGCCATGCCGGGCCGGATCCAGCCCCCACGATTGGGGATTGCAGCACGGATCAGCGCGGTTCCCGCTTGGGGATTTCCTTCGGCGAGATACTGTCCGAGCGTCGAGGTGCCGACCTCGCGCCCATCCTGCGCCGTCACCACAATCCGCATTCCAGGGCGCACAATCCCGAGATCTTTGGGGAAGATGTTGAACACCACTGTGGTTGCAGACGGATTGGTGATGACAAAAAGCGGCTCCCCGCCGGTCATGTTGCCGGGATTGCCGCCGCGCTCGGCCACGACACCGCTAACGGTGGAATAGACCGGATAGACCTGCAGACTTTCCGAGGACTCGATCCGGGCCAGCAGTTCGCCCTGCTTGACATAATCGCCCACCTGCTTCGTGACCGAGACAACCCGACCCGGAAATTGCCCGCGGATTTCGGAGCGGGCGGAGGGGTTGAGCTCGACCGTGCCGTAAAGCTCGCGTTCGTCGCCGATGGTTGCCGGACCCGCTGTCTCTACGTTGATACCGCCCTGCTCGGCAGCCTCAGGGGTGATCGTGGTGCGGCCTTCAAAGTTCTGGTAGCTCCACTTACTGCGTTTGCCATCGACCGCAGCGACCACCGCGACATCAAAGCTGTGCGGCTCGCCCACGACCCCCTGGCCAGCGAGGTAATCCTTTTCGGGCTTGAAAGCGAAGCGATCCACCTTGCCGCCGAGGCGCGACAGGGTGATCACGAGGTCGACCTTGGCCGGATCGAGCGGCTTGCCGTCAAGGTAGGGATAGACGCGGTATTGCGGCTCCTGCCCGGTCTCGAAAATCGTGATCTCGAGGCCGAATTTCCCATCGGTCAGCAGTTTGCCGCCGTGCGGGCCCTTGGGCGCTTCGGCGGCTTCGGCCTCGCCGGTTTCGGACGGCTGTTGCCCGGACCCGCAGGCGGCAAGAGTTGCGGCCACCAGCGCCAGCGGCGCGAGGCGGATGAGGAAGTGTCTGTGGGTCATGGAAGGGTCTCCGCGGCCACGTCAAAGCGGCCAGTCAGTCGGTCAATTTCGGATTGGGCGTCGCGGAATTCGGCCATCGCCTCGGCCCATTGCTGCTGCACGGTCACGGTCGCATCGGCCGCATCCTGCACGTCGGAGAAGCGGAAGCCCCCGCGATTATAGCCTTCGCGCACCTGTTCGAGCGTCTTGACCGTTTGCGGGTAGACCTGATTTATCAGGCCATCTGCGCGTGCTGCTGCTGCATTGGACTGCGCCCGCAACTGGGCGAGCCGCCGCAGCCGGGCGAGCCGATCGACTTCGGCTTCGGCTTCGATCCGCTGCCGCTCCGCCTGCGCCTGCGCGATATTGCCCTGATTGCGGTCGAACCGCCCCAGCGGGATCGATACCGAGGCGACCAGCGCGGCATCATTGGTCTCGCGCAGGAAGCGCACGCCGCCGCCGACGGTGTAGTCTTGCCGCGCGCGTGATTGTTCCAGCACCACCCCGGCGCTCGCCTGTGCCACAGCCGCCTCGCGCACTGATGCATCGACCTGCGCAAGAGCAGGCGCCTGAGAAACAGGCTTCTCGATGCCCTCGGCCACTTCCAGCGCCGCGCCGTCGCCGCCCCAGTAGGAGGCGAGTAGTGCGCGCGCCGCAGCAGCCCGGGCTCTGGTCTGCTCCAGCGCCAGTTCCGTGCTGGTGATCCGCGCGGCCATCTGGGTCTCGACGAACAGCGGGTCACGATAGCCGCGCACCCGGCGCACCGCCTCGACCTGAACTTCGCGTTCGGTCTCCAAGCGGCGACCGGCGATCCAGACAAGCTGATCGGCAATCTGCACGTCGATGAAAGCACGCTGCACCTGCGCGGCCAGATCCAGTCGCCGTTGGCGGGCCTGCGCCTCGGCCAGATTGAGCCCGCGCGCAGCATAGGCGAGCCGTGCATCGCGCTTGTTGCCGCGTTCGATCCGCTGTTCGTAGGTGAGGGTCACCTGCGATTGGCCGAACGCATTGAAGGGTCCGGTTCCGGCGAAATCCTCCGCTTCAACCGTCACGACAGGGTTGGGTCTGACCCCAGCCTGCGTGATCCCGGCTCTTGCACCCTCGACCGATGCCTGTCCGGCCACCACCTCGGGCGAGGCCCCGACCGCACGGTCGACCGCGGCTTCAAGCGTCAGTGGCTCAGCCGCAAGTCCGGCTGACCACAGCCCTGCGACCCCGGCAAGCAGGGTCGCGCAAATTCTCGAATTCATTGGGAAACATCCCTTGGCTAACTGCTAGACGACGCGTGCTTTTTCAACACGCGGTGAAGGCAGTCAGGCCTTGGGAGGGTTTAATGGCGGCGCGCGCGTGGTTGATGCGAGCGGTTTGATGGCCGCAGGCTTGAACCGCTCGCCGCAAACGACGTCAGCGTTCTGACCCGGGTCCGTATCGATCGCTGCAAAGCTGGGGCAATGATGATGCGAGCCATACTGATCGCTTGCATCCGGCTGCGAGGAACTGCCTTCGTGCTGCTGGTCAGCATGATGCACGCTGAAATGCTGCGAATCGTCCTCGTGCGCCTCAGCTGGCCCTGCGTGGATGCCGGACACCAGCAACGCCATGGCGGCGAAAAGGGCGAATACGAAGCGCACGGGCAGACGATAGCCGACGGTTCGGTAAATAGCCACCGTCATGGCACAAACTTTACGAGGTCGGGAGGGACCGGCATTTGCCGAAACGCGTTGACCCGTGCTCGTCCGATATTGCCGATCGGCAGGCGTCCAGAAAGATTGCCCGGAACGGCAAGCACAAGCCGTATCGCCTGACCGGCAACCTCAGCCCCGTCGCGCTCCCGCAGCGCCAGACGCAACATCACCCAGTGCGAGCGCAGGTGTTCCCGCAGCACGGGTTGGGCAATGATGTGCGCACGCTCAAGATGCTGCCAGGCGCAGGCGGCATCCCCTTGAAGCAATGCCTGCCTATGAGCATCGTATTCTGCGGCCAGCGCCGCCTTCCTCTCGGTAACGGACACGCTCATTGGCTCGGCCCTTTGCCAAGAGGCATCAATTCCGCGCGAGCCTGAACGAAGACCTCGTAGCTTCCCCATATGGCAAGGCCAGCCATGATGCTTGCAACAAGAAGGTCGGGCCACGCTTGCCCGCTGCCAAGCACGCCGAGAGCCGCGGCGAGAACGGCAAGATTGCCGACCGCATCGTTGCGCGAACAGATCCAAACAGAGCGCATGTTGGCATCTCCTTCGCGATATCGAAACAGCATCACTGCAACGCCCACATTGACGAGCAACGCGAGCGTTCCGACCACGCCCATAGTTTCGGGTTCGGGGTTGGAACCGACAAGCAGGCCATAGACCGCATAGCCGATCACCCAGAACCCGAAGATCAGCATACTTGCGGCCTTGATCAACGCAGCCCTGGCGCGCCACGTCAGCGCCATGCCGGCAACACCGAGGCTGACAGCGTAGTTTGCCGCATCGCCAAAGAAGTCGAGTGCGTCAGCCTGAAGTGCACGAGAGTCTGCGGCGATACCGGCTACGATTTCGACGAGAAACATTCCTGCATTGGCGATTAGCGAGATCCACAGAATCATGCGCCAGCGCGGATTGTTGTGGATGTCTCCACCATGGTCGGGGGCTTGGCAGCAGGATTTTCCCACGTTCGTGTCCTTGATAGGTTCGAGTCGGGAGCTCATATGCACCTTGTAGCAACTACAAGGTCAAGCGATGCGTATCGGCGAGTTGGCGCGGATCACAGGCACCAAGGCGGAAACGATCCGCTATTACGAGCGCGAAGGCATTCTCACGCCAGCAGGCAGGACGGATAGCAACTACCGCGACTATTGCGACAAGGACGTGGCCACCCTGACATTCGTGCGGCGCGCCCGATCGCTCGGCTTTAGCATGGCGCAGGTGCGCGAACTGCTCGCGCTGTCCGATCATGCTGACAAACCATGTGAAAGCGTCGATCTGCTTGTGCGCCGTCAGCTCGCAGAAGTCGAAAGCAAGATCACCGATCTTGCAGCGCTCGCCCGAAATCTCGGAGAAATGCTGCAGTCATGCGAGGGTGAACGGATTGGCGAATGCAGGATCGTTGAGAGCCTTAGCCGGCGCGCTTAACGCGGTTCAGGCCGGGCGCGGCCCCCACAGGATAACCGAGGTGCCAAGCAGGCAAATGCCGACCCCGATCACGTCCCAACGGTCGGGCCTGACCCCTTCTGCGATCCACAACCAGCCAAGCGCCGAGAGGATGTAGATGCCGCCATAGGCTGCATAGGCACGTCCGGCGTGTTCCGCATCGACCAGCGTCAGCAACCATGCGAAGATGCACAAAGAGGCCACGCCGGGCATGAGCCACGCAGGTGAGCGGTCGAGCCTCAACCAAGCCCAGAAGGCAAAGCATCCCCCGATCTCGGCGACGGCCGCGGCAAGGTAGATCAGGTAAGTCATCGACCCAATGCCTGGCACGATCTCGTCGGTGCGGCAAACGATGATGAGGACGAGGAATGACGATCGGCTTGACGCGCAGCAAAGGCGAAGACGCATGATCTACCTTCTGCTCAAGGCAGCCCTTTCGGGCCTAATCATCGCTCTGGTTAGCGAGATTGCCCGTCGATCACCAGGTGTGGGCGCACTGGTCGCCTCGCTTCCGCTGATCTCGGTGCTGGGGATGATCTGGCTGTGGCGCGACACGCAGGACGTCGCCCGGATGGCTGATCATGCACAGGCGACCTTCTGGTTCGTCCTGCCCAGCCTACCGATGTTTCTGGTGATCCCGGCGCTGCTTCACCGCGGAATGGGCTTCTGGCCCGCGCTCGCGATCGGCTGCGCGACGACGGTTGTGCTCTATCTGACAATGGTCGCCATCCTGCGGCAGTTTGGCATTGAGCTTTAGCCAGATCTCGGCCCAAATTGAGTGGCAGCAATCCACCCAAAAGCCGTCATAGACCTTTGTATATTCGCAGCCCAGAAGCGGTCGAAAGCTAGGGTCTTGACGTTCCCATAATCAGCGTCATGCAGCCGCCCAACGGCACAAATCCGCTCTGCAGGTTCGCCATAAATAAGCGAACGCGTTGCGGACCATGCTCGCCCGTGTAATGCTGCTCGCGGAATAGGAGACGGCTCATGATTTTTTCTACCCTGATTGCTGCAACCCTTGCGGTTCAGCCTGCGCCCACGCCAGAAACAAAAAGCTCACCTGCCCCTTCTGCCGAAAAGAAAATGGCGTGCTGCGAAATGATGGCCAAGGGAGAGAGTTGCTGTTGCTGCAAAGGCAAGGACACTGAAAGCCAGGTCAGGGCGGCCGAAGAAAGCGGGAGCGATGATGCAAAGGGACACGCTCACTAACTATCCGCCTTCGCTTCAAAGGACACTGGCGGAGATCCGGGAGCATTCGGCCCTGTAGGGTCTTGACTTTCTTATAGTGAGCCAGCCGCCCTCGGACCCGCGTCGATCCGACAGCTTCCGAGGGGAAGCGGCTGAAACCCGCCATTCTGAAAGCCACCCCATGGGACCACACACATGACAATCGCTCCGATACTCTCTCGCCGAAGCTTCGTTGCCGCCCTTCCGCTTGCCTTCGTCGCCTGTTCGGGCGCTGCGGGATCCGGCTCGGCTGTGGCCGCTGCTGAGGCGCTCCCCGAACTCGTCGTCTACAAGACCCCGACCTGCGGCTGCTGCACCGCTTGGGTCGAGCATGTGCGCGATGCCGGGTTCTCGGTCCGCACCGTCGAGGTCGAGGACACCGGGCCGATCGCCGCGCGCTACGCGGTGCCGGGCCAGCTGCGCTCGTGCCACACCGCGATTGTCGAAGGCTACGCGGTCGAGGGCCACGTCCCCGCGCGCGACATTCGCCGCCTGCTCGCGGAGCGGCCGGCCATCGCCGGCATCGCTGTTCCGGGAATGCCCGTCGGCTCCCCGGGCATGGAGATGGGCGAGCGGCGTGATCCGTTCACCGTCGTCGCCTTCACCAGAGACGGCCGGGCAAGCACCTTCGCCACGTACTGAACACCGCTGGGTTTCTTGATGGTCTCGGGGAAGATCAGGGCCGACAGCGGGCTCAATCCTGAGGGGCAAGGAAAGCGGACCTTCGTCTTTTCACCCACTACCCTTCATGAGGGCGTACGACGCGCGATCCCGAAAGCCGCATGGCGGCTTTCGGAGGAAGCAGACGTTCATCCTGATGATCAGGAATGACCGGGTCTGGGTCGAGAGCTGCCGCTTTCGACTGGCTGATCGAGCTGCTGTTGTCTGCCCCGTCCAAGCATCCCATTCGGCAAGTGGCGAATCGCTGACATGTTTCGTGCCGTTCAACCGCCAGAACTCGATCCCGGCTTTTCAGCCCAACCTGCCGGAGGCTCCGTTCTGGGCGAATGTCTGAGAGTTCCGAGCTCAAGGCGTCAGAGGCATTGAATCCGAACCGCGCAATTGGGGAACAGTGAGCACACCCTACCCCGCGAATTCGGGATGCATCTAGCTGATACATCGAAGGAAATGCGGTTTGTGCACAAATGATCCGCCTTTGAGTTATGCGGGTTTGCGGCGAGTTGTGGGCAAGTCACTCGGTTCTAAACACTTGAAACAATGTCGAAATTCTTCAGTCGATCGCGGATCGTTGGCGAGTTGCGGTTTTCCGCTCCGATCATCGTTTCCCCGCCTTGATCGGCACTACGTCTGCGCCCTTACGCAGCTGGTCGAGGTGGTCGCTCCACCATTGCGCCATCGCCACGCGTTCTTTCCAGTGTGCGCCGCGATGGTAGGCGGCGCGGATCCTGTCGCTGTCGCCGTGAGCCAATGCCCGCTCGATAGCATCTGGGTGCCACTTGCCGCTTTCGTTGAGCAGGGTTGAGGCCATGGCGCGGAAGCCATGGGCGGTCATTTCGTCGGTGGAGTAGCCCAAGCGGCGCAGGCCTGCGTTGATCGTGTTGTCGCTCATCGGGCGCATACGGGAGCGGATCGAGGGGAAGACGTATCCGTCGGGACCGGTCAAGGCATGGAGGTCTTCCAGGATCGCAATCGACTGGCTTGAAAGCGGAACGAGGTGATCCTTGCGCATCTTGGTCTTGCCCGCCGGGATGGTCCACAGCGCCCCTTCGAGATCGAATTCGTTCCATTCGGCATGGCGCAGCTCGCCGGGGCGGACGAAGACATGCGGGGCCAGTTGCATTGCCAGCTTGGTATTCGGCTGACCTTCGTAGCCGTCGATGGCGCGCAGCAGCTCGCCCACACGCGCTGGGTCGATGATTGCGCCGTAATGGGTGACGGTCGGCGCGGTCAGAGCGCCGCGCAGGTCACGGGTCGGGTCTGAGGCGAGGCGGGCGGTTGCGACCGCATAGCGGAACACCGCGCCCGCCAGTTGCAAGGTGCGGCGGGCGCTCTCCAATTGACCTTTCCGTTCGATCTTGCGGACGGCCGCGAGCACATCAGCGGGCTCAATATCGGTAATGGGCAGTTTGCCGATCGATCCCTTGAGCAGCGACAGCAGATACTCGCTGCGTGTGGCCGTGCTGACAGCCCAGGCCTTCTGGCCATCGCGCCGCCGCTTCTGGCAGAACTCGGCGGCGATAGCGTCAAAGGTCGTCTCGGCTTGAATTCTCGACCGCACCTTCTCACGCTGTTTTTCACGGCCTGGATCCTTGCCAGCGGCCACCAACTCGCGGGCGGCATCACGCCTGCGCCGCGCCTCCGCGAGCCCGACCTGAGGGTAGATGCCGATCGCCAGCTTCTTCTCTTTGCCGTCGATGCGATATTTGACCCGCCACAGCTTGCCGCCCGACGGCTGCACCAGCAGGAACAGACCCAAAGTGTCGCCCACCTTGTATGGCTTCTCGCGCGGCTTGGCGTTCCGGATCGCAACATCTGTCAGCGGCATGGCCCTCGGTCCTTTCCCAGCAGGTGGCCCCCATGTGGGGGCCAGTCCAATTGCCCGAAATGCCCTGGCCCCGCGATGTGGCCCCCAAGGGCCCCGGATGCAGCGGGAAGAATAGGGACATTCTCGGACGACCGAAGGCGCAAATCCCTCGGATTTCCATGGGTTTTATAGACTTTCTGGGGCTGTTTGGGAAGGGAGGGCTGGAGCGGGTAGCGGGAATCGAACCCGCATAGCCAGCTTGGAAGGCTGGAGCTTTACCACTAAGCTATACCCGCTCATGGTTCGGCAGCGCCCATGCCATTGATGGCGCGCTTGCGTCAATCTCTTGCGGGCCTCAGGCGGCAGGATTGATCGCGATGTTGTCGATCAGCCGCGTGCCGCCGATCCGGGCCGCGACCAGCAGGCGGGCGGGCGCGGCGCCAAGCACTTCCAGCGGCGCAAGCGATGCGGCGTCGGCCAGGGTTGCGTAGTCGATGCTGGTGAAGCCTGCCGCGATCAGCTCCGTTTCGAGCGCTCCCATCGCCTCGGCCGCGCCCGTGCCGCCCGCTATCGCCGCCGCAGCGGTCTGCATTGCGCGCGGCAGCACCGCCGCTGCCGCGCGCTGCTCGGGCGACAGGTAGCGGTTGCGGCTGCTCATCGCCAAACCGTCCGCCTCGCGCACGGTCGGCACGCCGATGATTGCGTCGACATGCGGCCGGGTCAGATCGAGATCGCGCGCCATCGCCCGGATCACCGCGAGCTGCTGGAAATCCTTCTCGCCGAAGAAGGCCATGTCGGGGGCGACCTGGTTGAAGAGCTTCAAAACCACCGTCGCCACCCCGTCGAAATGCCCGGGGCGGGCCGCGCCGCACAGGCCGTCGCTGACCCCGGCCACGCTGACATTGGTCGCGAACCCATCGGGATACATTGCCGCTGCGTCCGGCGCCCACAGCACGGCAACCCCCTCGGCCTCGAGCATCGCAGCATCGGCGGCCAGCCGGCGGGGATAGGCGTCGAGGTCCTCGTTGGGGCCGAACTGCTTGGGATTGACGAAGATCGAGGCGACCACATGGTCCGCCTCCGAGCGCGCGCGGCGCACCAGCGTGAGGTGGCCTTCATGCAGCGCGCCCATCGTCGGCACCAGCGCAATCGTCGCATTTTCGACCCGCAACTGTGCCAAAGCGGTTCTCAACATTCGCAGCGTATTGACCGTTTGCACCGTCAGGCCTCCAAGGATACATGAAAGTCGTGC
>JAIYEK010000150.1 GCA_027487015.1 Erythrobacteraceae bacterium
AACACGAAGATGTACTTCACCGCGGCGACGATGGTGATCGCGGTGCCCACCGGCGTGAAGATCTTCAGCTGGATCGCGACGATGTGGGGCGGCAGCCTCAGCTTCAAGTCGCCGATGGTTTGGTCGATGGGCTTCATCTTCCTGTTCACCGTGGGCGGCGTGACCGGCGTGGTGCTCGCCAACGGCGGGATCGACGACAACCTGCACGACACCTATTACGTCGTCGCCCACTTCCACTACGTGCTGTCGATGGGCGCGGTGTTCTCGATGTTCGCCGGCTTCTACTACTGGTTCCCGAAGATGAGCGGGCGGATGCACTCCGAGCTCCTGTCGCACATCCACTTCTGGACCTTCTTCGTCGGCGTGAACGTGATCTTCTTCCCTCAGCACTTCCTGGGGATGCAGGGCATGCCGCGCCGCTATCCGGACTACGCCGAGGCCTACACCTTCTGGCACCAGGTCAGCACCGTGGGCTACTTCATCATGGCCGGTTCGATGATCTTCTTCTTCGTGAACATCCTCTACGCGCTGCTGGCCGGCAAGAAGGCTGAAGCCAACCCGTGGGGCGAAGGCGCGACGACGCTCGAATGGACTCTGCCGAGCCCGCCGCCCTACCACCAGTTCGAAACGCTGCCGGTCATTACCGACGCGAACGACTACCACGATCACCGTCCCGCCACCGCGTAAGGGTTGGGGCCTGATCGGCTCCCGACCGGAGCGTAAGGCAAAGGGGGAGCGCGGTTTGAAGCCGCGCTCCTTCGCAATGGAACCGCTAAGAACAATGGCAAGCACCGCCCCTCAGACTGCCGCAGTTATGCCCACGGAGTGGCGCGATTTCTTCGCGCTCACCAAGCCGCGGGTCATGACGCTGGTGATCTTCACCGCGATCTGCGGGATGGTCGCGGCGCCGGGCAGCATCCATCCGGTCATCGCCTTCACCGCGATCCTCGCGATCGCGATGGGGGCGGGCGGATCGGCGGTGCTCAACCAGTGGTGGGAAGCCGACATCGACGCCGGCATGAAGCGCACCATGAACCGCCCGCTCCCGGGCGGCCGGATGCGGCGCGAGGATGCGCGCGATTTCGGGGTCTTCCTGTCGGCGGTTTCGATCGTGCTGATGGGCCTTGCTGTCGGCTGGCTCGCCGCCGCGCTGCTGCTGGGCGCGATCATCTACTACGCCGTGATCTACACCATGTGGCTGAAGCCGCGCACCCCGCAGAACATCGTTATCGGCGGCGGCGCGGGCGCGTTCCCGCCGCTGATTGGCTGGGTCGCGGTCACCGGCGATATCACCGCGATGCCGCTGCTGCTCTTCGCGATCATCTTCTTCTGGACCCCGCCGCACTTCTGGGCGCTCGCCCTGTTCGTGCAGAGCGATTACGCCAAGGTCGGCATTCCGATGCTCCCCGTGGTTGCGGGCGAAAAGGCGACGCGGCGGCAGATCATGTTCTACACGTTGCTCCTCGCGCCCATCGCCGTCGCACCGTGGTGGATTGGCGGGACGAGCTGGATCTACGGCTCGGTCGCAGTGGTGCTCTCTGCGCTGTTTGTGGTGTTGGCCCTGCCGGTCTTCACCCGCATGCGTGCCGAGACTGACGCGATGACGCCCGAAAAGACGCTGTTCAAGTTCTCGATCGTCTACCTCTTCGTGCTGTTCGCCGCTTTGGTCGCCGACCGGGTCGCGGCCTATCAGGGGCTCATCGCATGACGCCCGACGAGGAAAAGGAATTCCTCCGCCGCCGCAAGGCGCGCAATCTCGTGGTCGCGGGGACGCTGCTGTTCTTCGTCGTGCTGTTCTACGCGATCACCATCGTGCGCATCGGAGGCCAGCACTGATGGCATCGGCCGCGCCCGCATCGCCTGAGACCGCGCGCAGCAACCTGCGTGTCGGTCTGATGGCGTTCGCCGGCGCGCTGGCGATGCTCGGACTTGGCTATGCCTCGGTGCCGCTTTACCGGCTGTTCTGTCAGGTTACCGGCTTCGGCGGGACGACGATGATCGCCTCCGAGAGCAAGGCCGCTGCCGCCGCTGCTGCCGCGACGGGTCAGAAAATCTCGATCCGCTTCGATGCGACGACCGCGATGGGCATGCCGTGGACTTTCCACCCCTCGCAGGCGACCGACACCATCACCATCGGTGAGCGTGACATCGCCACCTATGTCGCGCGCAACAATTCCGAGCACACCATCACCGGGGTTGCCACCTTCAACGTGACGCCCGAACAGGCCGGCAAATACTTCAACAAGGTCCAGTGCTTCTGCTTCACCGAGCAGACGCTTGCACCCGGGCAGGAAGTGAACATGCCGGTGCTCTATTTCGTCGATCCGGCGATGCTCGAAGATCCCAACATGAAGGGTGTCGAGCAGATCACGCTGAGCTATACTTTCCACCGCGCCGAGGCGCCGCTTGATGCGGCCCCGAAGCGCTCCAATTGATCCGCTGAACCTAGGGACGGGAACATCCACATGGCTGGCAAGGCAAACCACGATTACCACATTCTCGAACCCGATATCTGGCCGCTCATCGGCTCGATCGCGGCGCTGACCTTCACCAGCGGCATGGTGCTGAGCTTCCACCCCGATGTGTTCGGGCAGAGCGGCCATATCGTGCTCGGCCTCGGCCTTGCGGGGTTGATTGCGACCTTCTTCATGTGGTTCCGCAACATCGTGATCGAAGCCCAGCGCGGCGATCACACGCCGGTCGTCCAGCTGCACCTGCGCTACGGGATGATCCTGTTCATCGCGTCCGAAGTGATGTTCTTCGTCGGCTGGTTCTGGAGCTTCTTCGATTTCGCGCTGTTCCCGACCGCGCTCGAATATGATCACACCACCGGCACCACCACCAGCCTGTTCGGCACCGAGGGCGCGGTTGCGGCCTTCATCCCCGAAGGCATGGAAGTGCTCGATCCCTTCGCGCTGCCGCTGCTCAACACGCTGATCCTGCTGTGCTCGGGCACGACGGTAACCTGGGCGCACCACGCGCTGATCCATGGTGACCGCGAGGGTCTGAAGCAGGGCCTGTGGGCGACCGTGGCATTGGGCGTGCTGTTCAGCTCGATCCAGGCCTACGAATATTCGGCGGCGCCCTTCGGCTTTGGCGGGAACACCTATTCCTCGGCCTTCTACATGGCGACCGGGTTCCACGGCTTCCACGTGCTGATCGGGACGATCTTCCTCGGCGTGTGCCTCTATCGCACCTATCTCGGCCACTTCACCCCGCGCCAGCACTTCGGTTTCGAAGCGGCGGTGTGGTACTGGCACTTCGTCGACGTGGTGTGGCTGTTCCTGTTCGTCGCCATCTACGTCTGGGGCGGCTGGGGCGCCGAATATCACTGATGACCGCAGGGCCTGCCGGTCCTGAGGAAAATAAGGGGCAGCCGGGACTCGTCTCGGCTGCCCTTTCCGGTTTGTGCCCCCGCTGCGGCGCACGCACGCTGTTCGAGGGGCCTGCGCAGTTAGCGGACGAGTGTTCGGCTTGCGGGCTCGACATTCTCGCGCTGGAGCGGGGCGGGCGGTTCGTTGGCGTCGTGACGATGCTGCTCGCGCTGGCGCTGATCCTCGCCGCGCTCGGCGTGGACGAATGGTTGAGGCCGCCGCTGTGGGCTTCGTTCCTGTTCTGGGCGCCGGTGACGATTGCAAGCGTGATCGGGACGCTCAGGTTCTACAAGACCATGTGGGTCTATCACCAATACGAAGAGAGCCAGCAGCCATGACCCGCCGGATCCCGATATTCTCGACCATCGTCGTGATCGCTGCGGCGCTCACAATGGTGGGGCTGGGCGTCTGGCAGCTGAGTCGGAAGTCCGAGAAAGAAGCGCTGATCACGCGCTACGAGGCGGCCTTGCGCGACAATGCCGAGGTGCAATGGCCTGAGCCTACCGACTACGCGCGCGACATGTTCCGGCGCACCACCATCGACTGCGAGCAGGTGCTCGGCATCGATGCGATTGCCGGCAGGTCGGCAAATGGCAATTCGGGATGGGTCCATGTCGCCCGCTGCGCGCATGCGGGCGGCGAGGCCGACGTCACCATCGGCTGGTCGCAATCCCCGCAGGCCCCGGCTTGGAGCGGCGGCCGCGTGACGGGCCGCATTGCCAGCTATGGTGACACCATCCGGCTCGTTGCAGAGACCCCGCAGGCGGGGCTTCGCCCGCTCGCCGCCCCCGACCCCGGCGACCTCCCCAACAACCATCTCGCCTATGCCGGGCAGTGGTTCTTCTTCGCCCTGACCGCGCTGGTCATCTACGTGCTGGCATTGCGCCGCCGCCAGCGCTAGGCCGCTTCGCATATGCAATACGTATCGACCAGGGGGAGCGCGCCTGCGCTCGATTTCGAGGGGGTGACGCTGGCGGGCCTCGCCAGCGACGGGGGCCTCTATGTGCCGGCCGAATGGCCGCGCTTCAGCGCCGACGACATCCGCGACATGCGCGGCCTCGGCTATCCGGACCTCGCCGCGCGCGTCATGGCGCCCTTCGTGGCGGGCAGCCTGACCGAGGATGAACTCCTCGCGCTGTGCCATAAGGTCTATGGCGATTTCGGCCATGCTGCGGTCACGCCGCTGGTGCAGCTCGATCAGCAGCACTGGTTGCTTGAGCTGTTCCACGGGCCGACGCTGGCCTTCAAGGACGTGGCGCTGCAATTGCTCGGGAGGCTGTTCGAAACATTCCTCGCCCGCCGCGACGAGCGCCTCACCATCGTCGGCGCGACCAGCGGCGATACCGGCTCGGCGGCGATCCAGGCAGTGGCGGGGCTCGAGCGCGTGGAAATCTTCATGCTCCACCCCAAGGGCCGGGTGAGCGACGTGCAGCGCCGCCAGATGACCACGGTGCGCGCCCCCAATGTCCACAACCTCGCGATCGAAGGCAGCTTCGATGACGCGCAGGCCCACGTGAAGCGGATGTTCACCGATGGCGACGTGATCCACACGCTGAACCTCGGCGCGGTCAATTCGATCAACTGGGCGCGGCTGATGGCGCAGGTGGTCTATTACTTCGCGAGCGCGCTGCAACTGGGCGCGCCCGAGCGGACCGTGGCCTACTCGGTGCCCACCGGCAATTTCGGCGATGTCTTCGCGGGCTATGTCGCGGCCAAGATGGGCCTCCCCATCGAACGCCTGATCGTCGCCACCAACATCAACGACATTCTCCACCGCGCGCTGTCCGTCGGCGACTATTCGGCCGGAGGCGTGACGCCGACCATCACCCCCTCGATGGACATTCAGGTCTCCTCGAACTTCGAGCGGCTGCTGTTCGATGCCGGCGGGCGTGACGGGGCGGCGATGGCCGAGCAGATGCGCGCCTTCGAAGCCTCCAAGGCGATGCAACTCACCAACGCCCAGGCCGAGGGCGCATCAGCGCTCTTCACCAGCGCGCGGGCCGATCAGGTCGAGACCGCGCGCGCGCTGCAATGGGCGTGGCGCCATGCGGGCCAGGTGATCGATCCGCACACCGGCGTCGGCCTCCACGCCGCGCGTGCGCTGGCTGCGGACGGGACAGTGCCAGCGGGCGTCCCGCTCGTCACCCTCGCCACCGCGCACCCCGCCAAGTTCCCCGATGCGGTCGAGCGCGCGGTCGGCATGCGCCCCGCGCTCCCCGCACGTGTCGGCGACCTGTTCGGGCGCGAAGAGAGCTTTGTGGAGATCGCCGGCGACTACGCCGCTACCCGCGACTACGTCCTCGGTAACGCTGGGAACGCCTGATGGCGCGCCTCGTCCAGCAGCCGCTGGTGATGGCGTGCGAGGGGTGGGACTCCTATCGCCTGCTGGATAGCGGCGCGGGGCGCAAATGGGAGGCTTTCGGCCCCCACGCCTTCATTCGTCCCGAACCCCAGGCCATGTGGCAACCGCGCATAGCCGACTGGCGCGCGGCGGGCGAGTTCATCCCCGGCTCCGACGAGGACGGCGGCGGCCGTTGGCAATTCGAAGAGCGCCTGCCCGAGCACGGCTGGGGGCTCGCGTGGAACGAGGTCCGCTTCACCGCCCGTCCGACCCCGTTCCGCCACTTGCAGTTCTTCCCCGACATGGCCCCGGTGTGGGAGTGGATGCGCGCCCAGCTCGAGGGGATGGACGCGGCCGAGACCATGAACCTGTTCGGCTATACCGGCCTCGGCAGCCTCGCGCTGTCGCGCTACGGCAAGGTCACGCATGTCGATGCCTCGAAGAAATCGGTCGCTCAAGCGCGCGAAAACGCCGCGCTGTCGGGCATGGAGGATCGCCCGATCCGTTGGCTGACAGACGATGCCGCCAAGTTCACCGCGCGCGAGGTGCGGCGCGGGCGGCGCTATGACGGGATCATCCTCGATCCGCCGAAATTCGGGCGCGGGCCGGAGGGCGAGGTCTGGCGGCTCGAGGAGCACCTGCCCGGGCTCGTCAAGGATTGCGCGCGGCTGCTCGACAGCGAAAGCCGCTTCCTGTTCCTCACAGTCTACGCCGTGCGCATGAGCAGCCTCGCGATTGCGGGCCTGCTGGAAGAGGCGCTCGGGCACCTTCCCGGGGTGATCGAACACGGAGACCTCGCGGTGCGCGAGGAAGGGGTGGGCGGCAGGCTGCTGCCGACAGCAATCTTCGCAAGGTGGAGCCAGCCATGAAGACCGCACGTCTCGAAGCGTTCAGCGACGGTGTTCTTGCCATCATCATCACCATCATGGTGCTCGAACTGAAGGTGCCGCACGAACCCACCGTGGAGGCGCTCGGCGCGCTGTGGCCGGTGTTTCTGAGCTATGTGCTCAGCTTCGTCTACGTCGGCATTTACTGGAACAACCACCACCACATGATGGCGGTCACACGGCAGACCGGCGGCGACATTCTGTGGGCCAACCTCCATCTTTTATTCTGGCTCTCGCTGCTGCCCTTCACAACCGGCTGGATGGGCGAAAACCACTTCGCGCGCCTTCCGTCGGTGCTGTACGGGGCCAACCTGCTCGCCAGCGCAGTGGCTTATTACATTCTGCAACAGCGGATCATTCGGCGCGAAGGTCCCGATTGTCTGCTGGCGCAGGCTGTCGGGCGTGATTGGAAGGGCAAGCTTTCCCCCGTTCTCTATCTGCTGGGCATGGCAAGCGCCTGGCTGCTGGCGCCGTGGTCGGGTGCCGTCTTCTTCGCCCTTGTGGCTGCCCTGTGGGTCGTGCCCGACCAGCGCATCGAACGCGTTCTGGGCGACACGGGCAATCCGGACTAAGGCCCCGATCCACCATGACCGATTCGCTCACCCTTGAAGTCAATGATCTCGTCGTCGATGTCCTTACCGGCATCTATTCCGAGGAGACCGGCAAGCCCCAGCCGCTGCGCATCTCGATCGCGGCGCGCTATGCCGTCGCCGATCGCTACGATCCCGAAACGCCGCTGGAAGCCTCCAAGAACTACATGGATCTCAAGTTCGCCGCCTCCGAGGGCCTGCTCAAAGGCGTGCACTTCAAGCTGATCGAGGCAGTCGCAGATCACATCTGCGAGAGCCTGTTCGTCGGCGACGCCAAGGTCGAGGCGGTGACGGTCAAGATCGTCAAGCTCGCGATTGCCGAGGCGGGCGAGCAGATCGGCATCACATTGCACCGCCAGCGCCGCGCAGCCCACGGGGGCTGACCGCATGCAGCGGCAGCTCGAAACCGGCCCGCTGCCGGCAAGCGCGCTCGATGCCGCGGCTGCCTTCATGGCGCTCCATCTCGAGGCGGCGCGCGCGATCCTCGCCGATCCCAAGACGAGCGCGCTTGCGATCATCCTGCCTCCTGCACCCCGCGACCACCGCGACTGGCGCCTCGCGCTCGCTCGCGATCTGGCACGCGGGAGTGCGCCGCGGCGGGTCAATATTGTCTCGGGCCACCACGGCGAGGCGCTGTCGGCCACCTTGCGCTTTTTGGCAGATGCGCCCGGGGTGACAGGGCAGTATCTGGTGTGCCATGAATGAGCCCGTGTCGCATCTCGAACCCCGCAAGCCTGACTTGATCCTCGTAGGCGACAAGCCGCGCCCGCTGGTCGATGGCTTCATGCGCCGCATCACCTATCTGCGCCTCTCAGTGACCGACCGCTGCGATCTGCGCTGCTCCTACTGCATGCCCGAGCGCATGACCTTCCTCCCCAAGAAGGAGGTCCTCAGCCTCGAGGAACTCTACGATCTGGCCACCGGCTTCATCGCGCG
>JAIYEK010000271.1 GCA_027487015.1 Erythrobacteraceae bacterium
AGCGTATCGACGAAAAGCATCTCCGCATAGGCCGCCTGCCACAGCAGGAAATTCGACAGGCGGATTTCCCCGCTGGTGCGGATCAAGAGGTCGAGCGGCGGCAGATCATGCGTGTCGAGTTCGGCCGCAATCGCCTCGATCGTCACATCGCCCTTGGCCGCCGCCTTGGCCGCCGCACGCGCGATCTCGTGCTGGCCGCCATAATTAAGCGCCACCGCCAAAGTCTGCGTGCCGTTCGCGGTCTGCGCCAGCGCGTCTTCCAGCATGGCGACGATATCGGGCGCGAGGCTCTGCCAGTCACCGATAATCTTGAGCTTGACGTTGTTGGCGACAAATTCGGGCAAGTCCGATTTGATGAACCTGCGCATGAGGTTCATCAGATCATCGACCTCGTCTTCCGAACGCTTCCAGTTCTCGCTCGAGAAGGCATAGAGCGTCAGGCACTCGAGCCCCGTCGGCTCGAGACTGCGCACCAGCCGCCGCACCGCCTCGACCCCGCGCTGGTGGCCGACGGCGCGCGGAAGACCCCGCTTCTTCGCCCAGCGGCCATTGCCATCCATGATGATGGCGACATGTCTGGCGCGCGATTGGTCCAAGCTTTTCCCCACAATCCTTGCCGCTTTACTGCGTCAGGATTTCCTGTTCCTTCTTGGCCGCCGCATCGTCCGTCTCCTTGACGAACTGGTCGGTCAGCTTCTGGACCTGCTCTTCGGAACGCTTGCGGTCGTCCTCGGAGATTTCCTTCTTCTTCTCGTCGGTCTTGAGGCTTTCCATCGCATCGCGGCGCACGTTGCGGATCGCGATCTTGGCCTTCTCGGCATATTGGCCCGCAAGCTTCGCCAGCTCCTTGCGGCGTTCCTGCGTCAAGTCGGGGATCGGCAGGCGCAGGGTCTGGCCGTCGATAATCGGGTTGAGGCCGAGGTTGGCATAGGCAATCGCCTTTTCCACCGCGTGCATGTTCGACTTGTCCCACACCTGCACCGAGAGCATCCGCGGTTCGGGCGCGGAGACGGTGGCGACCTGCTGGAGCGGCATCATCGAGCCGTAGACCTCGACCTGCACCGGATCGAGCAGGGTGGTGTTGGCGCGGCCGGTGCGCAGGCCCTGAAGATCGCTCTTCAATGCTTCCACCGCGCCCTTCATCCGGCGCTCGACATCGGCCTTGTCATATTGCGGCATGGCTGGGTTTTCCTTCGGTTCTACTTGTCTTGAACGATGGTCTGGACGCCCTCGCCCGCCAGCACGCGCGCAAGGTTGCCCTTTTCGCGGATCGAGAAGACCACGATCGGGATCTTGTTGTCGCGGCACAGCGCCACGGCTGAGGCGTCCATCACCTTGAGATTGTCTGCAAGGACGCGGTCGTAAGTCACGGTTTCGAAACGCACGGCATCGGGATTGTGCTTGGGATCGCTGTCATAGACCCCGTCAACGCTGGTGCCCTTGAGCAGCGCGTCGCACTTCATTTCCGCCGCGCGCAGCGCCGCGCCGCTATCGGTGGTGAAATAGGGCGCGCCGACACCGGCAGCGAAGATCACCACGCGGCCCTTTTCGAGGTGACGCTCGGCGCGGCGGCGGATCACCGGCTCGCACACCTTGTCCATCTCGATCGCGGACTGCACGCGGGTCGGCACGCCGCACTGCTCGAGCGCGTTCTGCATGGCGAGCGCGTTCATCACGGTCGCCAGCATCCCCATGTAATCGGCCTGCGCGCGGTCCATCCCCTTGGCCGCGCCCGCCATCCCGCGGAAGATGTTGCCGCCGCCGATGACGAGGCAGATCTCAAGCCCGCTGTCCTTGGCCGCCTTCACTTCCTTGGCAAGCTCAGCAACGAATTCGGGATCGATCCCGAACTGCTGGTTCCCCATCAGGACCTCGCCCGAAAGCTTGAGGAGGACGCGCTTGATGGTAGGCAGGCTCATGGGACAGGCAGACTTTCTGGCGGGAGTTGGCTAGCGGGGGCCTTTATCGGGGTGTCACCGTGCTGCCAAGAGGATAGCGGGGATAATGGCCAAGACAATCATCCGCAGGGCCGTAGCGGCGGTGCTGGTTCTGACCGTTTTTGTCGGGGCCAAGGCGTGGCACGACACGATGCGCGCGCCGGTGGTGGAGCGGCTCATGCTGGAGAGCCGCGCCCTGTCCGCCGGATCGCATCCGGTGCGGATCGTGCTGCTGTCCGATATCCATGTCGCCGGCCCCGACATGCCGCCCGAACGGCTCGCGCGGATCGTGGCGCAGGTCAATGCGCTGAAGCCCGATCTGGTCGCCATCGCGGGCGATCTTGTGAGCGAGAAGCGCGCCGCATCACACATCTACTCCGCCGCCGAGGTTGTCGCCCCGCTCGGCAAGCTCGATGCGCCGCTGGGCGTGGTGCTGGTTCCGGGCAATCACGACCACTGGTTCGGATGGGAGAAGCTGGCGGGCGAGATCGCACGCTACCGCCACATCACGGTGCTGCGCAACGAGGCGCTGACGGCTGGGCCGCTGGTGATCGGCGGAGTGGACGACGACTACACCGGCAAGGCCGATCTGCCCGCGACGGTGGCCGCTATGGCGGGCCGGACCGGCGTGCCGGTGGTGCTCACCCACTCGCCCGACATCTTTCCGAACGTGCCGGTGCGGATGCCGCTGGTGCTCGCTGGGCACACGCATTGCGGACAGATCGCTTACCCTTGGGGCGGATCGCCCGCGACG
This sequence comes from Erythrobacteraceae bacterium, assembly GCA_027487015.1. Lineage (GTDB taxonomy): Bacteria > Pseudomonadota > Alphaproteobacteria > Sphingomonadales > Sphingomonadaceae > Erythrobacter. The sequence continues at coordinate 2,692 of JAIYEK010000271.1, forward strand.
ATGTCGGACTACGGCGATCTCTACGCCTGCGGGGTGGTGCGCCAACACGGCAAGGTGTTGGTCACCGGCGCGGGGCTCGGCACCAGCCTGCTTCCGCTGCGACTGTTCACGCACCCGGAAATCTGGCTGATCGAGATACGCCCGCTGCAGCGCTGAGGCCGGTTGCCACGCGCCCCCCATGCATTCGATAAGCGCCGAGTCGGGCACTTGCCCCTGTGTGAAACGTCAGTCGATCACCGGCGGAGCAGCATCGCCGACGGATTCCGCGATGTCTTCGACCTCGTCTTCGTCGCTTTGCAGCAGCAGATCGTCAAAATCGTCTGCCTTCCATTTTGCCTCGGGCAGGCCCGCTAACGCGGAGCTTGCATCTGACCACCCCGCCCTTACCGCTTCTACAAGCCATGCAGGTGGGGGGGCCGCATTCGCCCCCGTACCGCCCCACACCGCGCGCTTGCCGAAGCCGATGTGAAACGTTTCTGCGCCCATATAGCTGAGCCCCGCCCCGATCCCGGTCGCACCGAGCCGCGCCGTAGCGGAGACGAACGCCTTGATGGTGGGCAGATCGGAAGCCCTAGTGAAATTGAGCCGGCTTCCGCCCTTGATCAGGTGGAGATCGGCAGCCTGACCGTTGTCATGGCGCGTGGAACCGGTGCGCCGGTCGCACTCCCCCAAGGCGCATTGACCGCCCGATGTGACGAAAATGCTGTCGATGCCGGTTTGCGAGCCCGCTGCGATGAGCAAGTCTCGCAAGGTTTCGCTGATCGGCCTATTCCGGGTACGGTCTGCGGGCGGTCCAGAAATCGTTGTCATGTCAGTGCTCCCCTCCAAATCGAGGAATTGGTACGACATGACGGCGCAACGCGATTGGCGAACCACGACATTTTCGGGCTTGCCAATCGCCCGACTGGCGGATCGCATGCATGGGAAATAAAGACAGCCGCCGCAGCAAAATGCTGCAGCGGCTGTTTTATATCGGGCGTGAAGTAAGGCCGATCAGCCCTTCAGCGTCGCTGCCACTTCCGCGGCGAAATCGACTTCTTCCTTCTCGATGCCTTCGCCCAGCTGGTAGCGCACGTAGTCGACCAGCTTGATCGACTTGCCCGCGTCCTTGGCGGCCTTGGCGATGTACTCTTCGACCGTCGCCTTGCCGTCCTTGACGAAGATCTGGCTGAGGAGCGCGTTTTCCTTGGCGAACTTCTTCACCGCGCCTTCGACCATCTTGGCCTGCACGTCGGCGGGCTTGCCGCTTTCGGCAGCCTTTTCGGCGGCGATCTTGCGCTCGCGCTCGATCACGTCGGCGTCGAGGCCGTCAGCGTCCAGCGCCTGCGGGAACATCGCGGCGGCGTGCTGGGCGATGTCCTTGCCCAGAGCGTTGAGCGTGTCGGCGTCAGCGTCCGATTCCAGCGCGACCAGCACGCCGATCTTGCCGAGGCCATCGGCAGCCGCGTTGTGGATGTAGGGCACAACCGCGCCCTGCGTCACAGCGACCTGCTTGATGCGGCGGATCTGCTGGTTCTCGCCGATGGTGGCCACGTTCTCGGTCAGCTTCTCGCCGACGGTGCCGCCCTCGGGGTAGGCAGCCGCCTTCAGCGCTTCGACATCGGTGGTGCCGAGGTCGAGCGCCACCGCGGTCGCGTTGCGCACGAAGCTCTGGAACTGGTCGTTCTTGGCGACGAAGTCGGTTTCCGAGTTGATCTCGACGGCAACGCCCTTGGTGCCCTGAACGAGCACGCCGACGAGGCCTTCGGCCGCGGTGCGGCTCGACTTCTTCTGGGCGGTGGCGAGGCCCTTGGCGCGCAGCGCGTCAACCGCAGCTTCGATGTCGCCGCCCGCTTCGGTCAGCGCCTTCTTGGCGTCCATCATGCCAGCGCCGGTGCGCTCGCGCAGCTTCTTCACGTC
>JAIYEK010000341.1 GCA_027487015.1 Erythrobacteraceae bacterium
CCCCGAGTAGGATTCGAACCTACGGCCAAGTGATTAACAGTCACCTACTCTACCGCTGAGCTATCGGGGAGCAACTCTTCCAAGCGGTCTAAGGAAGAGCGGAAGCGCGCCTATATGGGTGGGGGCGTGGGATTGCAAGGGGGTTTTGGCACTCTGGAGGATGTTCCGCACATCGGTCGCAGCGCGACCGCAAGGCCGAACGCGTGCTGAAACTAAGCCGTCACGAACTGCTCGGCCACGATCCGCTCTTCCAGGCTCTGGCCGGGGTCGAACAGCAGGGTGAGGTCGCAGTCGCGCGCGATCTCGAGGCGCACCTCGGCGATGTCGCGCAGCTCCTTCTGGTCGGCGACTGCCGCGACCGGGCGCTTGGCCGGGTCGAGCACGCGCAGCACGATCTTCATCCGATCAGGCAGGATCGCCCCGCGCCAGCGTCGCGGGCGAAACGGGCTGATCGGGGTGAGCGCCAGCATCTTGCTGTCGAGCGGCAGGATCGGCCCCTGCGCGCTGAGGTTGTAGGCAGTGGAGCCGGCAGGCGTTGCCACCAGCACCCCGTCGCACACCAGCTCGCGGATCCGCACCCGGTCGCCCACGGTGACTTCAATCTTCGCGGTCTGGCGGGTTTCGCGCAGCAGCGAGATCTCGTTGATCGCATTGAGCAGATGCGTCTCGCCGTCCTGCGTCAGCGCCTCGACGCGCAAGGGCGAGATCGCCCAGTGGCGCGCCTTGTTAACGCGCGCGGGCAGCACGGCGCGCTTGTCGTAGCGGTTCATCAGGAAGCCGACGGTGCCGAGGTTCATCCCGTAGGCCGGGATCACGCGCCCCGCATCGATCATCGCGTGGAGGATTTGGAGCATGAAGCCATCGCCGCCCAGCACGACCACCGCGTCCGCCTCGGCCAGCGGCACCCACTCGCCCTGCGCGAGCAGAGCGACCTGCGCCTCCTGCGCGCGCTCGGTCTCCGAGGCCAGCAGCGCGAGCCTCTGGTAGGTCTGGACCTGGCTCGCCATTCTTCCCCCTCCGGCAGCAAAAGCGGCTCGTTTGTCACTTATCCACCGCCCGATCCTAGGCGCTTGCCCTGATGTGCCAGATTCGGGCGGATTGCAATTGATGCGAGGCAGGCTCTCGATCAATGGTTAAGGGGGGCGGGGCAAAGAGGAAGGCAATGGAACAGGGTCCGACATCGTTGCGCAGGGCGACGACCCGCGGGCACCTGCCCGGCGTGCGGGCAGGGGTGCTCGAGGCGGACCTGCTGCGCGCGCTCGAAGGGCGCGAGATCGAGGTTTTGTTCCAGCCGCAATTCTCCTGCGTGACCGGGGCGTTGACGGGCGCGGAGGCGCTGGCGCGCTGGCGGCACCCGACGCTGGGGCCGATCGGCGCCCGCGATCTGTTCGCGGTGGCCGAGCGCGCAGCGCTGGTCGCACCGCTCTCGCGCCATGTGGTCGCCCGCGCGCTGGAGGATGCGGCAACCTGGCCGGCCAATCTCACTTTGTCGTTGAACATCACGCCCGAAGAACTGGGCGACCCGCGCTTTGCCGCCGATTTCGCCGCGCTGATCGGCCAGTCGGATATCGCCCCGCAGCGGCTGATGCTTGAGATCACCGAGGACCTGCTGCTCAGAAACCTCGCGCAAGCCGCGAGCGCACTGAAGGCGCTGCGCGGCCTTGGCTTCCGCACCGCGCTCGACGATTTCGGCGCGGGCTTCTGCAATTTCCGCTATTTGCGCGAGCTTCCTCTGGACGCCTTGAAGCTCGACAAGGCGATGGTCGAGGGCGTGCCGGCCGATGCGACCGCGCTGGCCGTGCTGCGCGCGATCATCGCGCTTGCGCGGGCGCTGGGCCTTGCGGTCTATGCCGAGGGGATCGAGGACGAGATCCAGCGCGCCGCGATCACCGCGGAGGGCTGCGATTACTGGCAGGGCTTCCTGCGCGCCCAGCCGATGCCGAGTGAGCAGGTGCTGGCGCTGTCACGCACCGCGCGCGGCATGGGGCACGGGTAGCGGCAGGCCGCTCGGCTCTCCACCCTTCAACTAAGTCTTCGCGTCCCGCACCGCACAAAAGCGAGGGGCGGACTGGCGCTATGGCCAGCCCGCCCCCGAATGCGGATCAGTACGGCAGGGCCGTGCTTACAGCCCGACGATCCCGCCGTCAGCGCGGGTCACCGCGACCACCGCCGAACGCGGACGGACGCCCGGCGCGGCGCCGGTCTGGTTGGCCGGCCAGTTGCTGGTCGGCGCGTTGGGATCGGTGGCGTTCTCACCCGGGTGCTGGATGCCGACGAACAGCGTGCGACCATCGGGGGTGGTGTCGACCCCGGTGATTTCGGCTTCACGCGGACCGACGAGGAAGCGCCGCAAGGTCGCCGCAGTCGCAGCCGCGCCGATGAAGGTCGCCTGCGTAGCGGTGGTGCCGTTGGTGTTGGTGATGGTGCGCGCACCCCCGTCGCCCACCCGGCCCGGAAGCGCGGCGAGCATCTGGTTGTTGGTGCGGTCGGTGAAAGCACCATCGTCGGTCTGGATCCACAGCAGCGGACGCCCGACCCCCGAGGGGTTCTGCGGACGGGCAAACCACAGGCCGTCCGGGCTCGAGAAGTCATTGTCGGTCGTGAGGCCCGAGAGGTTGACGTTGGCACTCGCGTCGGTCGAATCCGCACCGAACAGGTAGATGTCCCAGGTGAAGGTGGTCGCCGTCGTCAGGTTGCCGGTCTCGCGCATACGGATGATGTGACCGTTGGGGTTGCCCGCGGACGTACCCGCGCCCACCGGCTCGACATAGGAGCGCGGGTTGGCGGCATCGGTGCCGTTGATCGGGCGGCCGGCGGCGTTGTTGTTGGTGAGGGTCAGGTAGATCTCACCATTGGCCGGGTTGACCGCGGTCCATTCCGGACGGTCCATCGGGGTCGCACCCACCGCGTCAGCGGCCAGACGGGTGTTGACCAGAATGTCCGCCTGGCTTTGGAACACATAGACCGGTTCGGCGCCCACTGCGGGACGGTTCGGCACCTGACCGAATACCAGCGGCAGCCACGTGCCGGTACCATCGGCGTTGAATCGGGCGACGTAGAGCGTGCCCGAATCGAGGTACTTGTCACCCACCGCAAGGCGGTCAGAGGCGTTGCGGTCGGCGTTGCTCCAGGCTGCGGTCGAGACGAACTTGTACATGTACTCGCGGCGCGAATCGCAGCCCATGTAGACCGCAATCCGCTGCCCTTCGACCAGGTTGCTGAGCCACGCGCCTTCATGGGCCAAGCGGCCGAGCGCGGTCCGCTTGCGCGGGGTCGACGCGGGGTTGAACGGATCGATCTCGACCACCCAACCCATGGTGTTCGGCTCGTTGCGGTAGTCGGTGGTCGGAGCCCCGGTCCCGGCGCGCGCATCCCAGCGGCGGAAGATCGGGTCGGTGGTCGAGACCGAGGACCAGCCGTAGTTGCCGGTGTTGCTGGTGACGCCGTAACGACGCAGCGCGGTGAGTTCACGCGCGGTGCGGTTGGCGTTGTCAGTCCCGGGGCCGCTGTTGTCGCGGCGGAAGTAACCGGCCCAGTTTTCCTCGCAGGTGAGGTTGGTGCCCCATTCCGTGAAGCCGTTGGCGCAGTTGTTTATCGTGCCGGTGCAGGTGGTGCCGGTCGGCGAAGCGACGGTCTGCATGAACGCGGTGCCGCGCACCGGGCCGTTGATCGCCATCGGAGTGTTCGGCGTGATGCGGCGGTTCAATGCGCTGTTGTTGATCACGATCCAGTTGCGGTTGCCGGTGTCCTGGATCTCGGTGATCGACACGCCGTGCGCCTCGATTTCCTTGATCGCTTCGGCCGCCGGGCGCACGCCGCCGGTGGTGGTCGGGCCGTTCGGGTGGAGGTACTGGACGTTGAGGTTCTCGTGGTTCTGCACGATCAGACCGCGGATCGAGCTGAAATCGTCGCGCACACCGGCGGCCGACAGGCCGTAGTAATAGAGTGCGTCGCCATGGTCGCCGATGCGGCCGGCATAGTTGGTGTCGGTGCCGTTGTTGGCGAAGGCCGGAACGCCCGGCAGGATCGGATCGCCCAGACGGGTCAGCACGGTGACATTGTGGCCAGCAGGCACGGTCACCACGTCGTTGAGGGTGCGCGGCACTGCGGCAAAGCCAAGCTGCGCGGGATTGACCGTGATGTTGATGTCATCGAACTGGTTGTTGGAGCCGATGCGGAAGGTGAGCACGGTCGGCTGGCTGACGCCGGGCGCAAAGAAGCTGCGGGTCGTGCCGTTGTTGGTCAGGGTTACCGTCGGGCCCGCGATCTGGTCGACCGAGAAGGCTCCCGAATTGGTGATCGTCGGCGCGAGCGTCACAAGGCGACCCGCGCTGGTGGCGGCGTCCTGTCCGGCGTTGACGATGGTCTGGGACGGGAAGGTCCCGGTATCGTCGCTGCTGCAAGCGGTCAGCAGCGTGGTTCCGAGGAATGCCGAGAGCGAAGCGGTCATGCCGCCGACGATCGTCTGACGGCGCGAAAAGCGCTCGTCCGCGATCTCGTTCAAAGTCCGGGCATTGCTGAAATTGGTGTCGACGTCACCGTCGGTGTAAGCTTGATCCCTGATTGACGAAGCCATGGAAAACATCCCCTACGGGGACCACCCCCGCTCCGGTCGTAATGCATTGCCGAGGCGTCATTGCGGCGTCAGTTTTGCGAAAGATTAATGATAGTTCTGTGTTAATTGTAATCTTTTCCGCAAGTTTGGGGTCACTGACCGGCAATGTCGGCGTCACCTTGCCCCCATCGTTGGGGCGCGCGACGAACGGGGCTGAGGCCGGGGCGGAAGGGAAAGAAACTCCGCGCGCGCCTGTGCATTCCGGTCTAGGTGGCTCGCCAAGTCCCCCGCCTCTCACCCGAACGGAACCCTGCGCCTGTGAAGCTCCAGATCGACGTCCAGCTTGATTACTGGTTCGAGCAGCCCTGCGACGTGCTGATGCAGGTCGAGGTGGCGGCGGTTCCGGGCCAGACGATCGAGGAATCCGCCATCACCACCGACGCGGCGCTCACCCGCGTTGCCGCGCAGGACGGGGTCGGGACGCGCGCGTGGCTGGAGGCCGAGGGGCAGCTCCTTGTCGGATACACGGCGCGCGTCATCATCGAGCGGCAGGCGCACGACTATGCCGCGCTGCCTGCCACGCCGCTGCACCTGTTGCCGGGCGAGGCGGTGCAATATCTGATGCCCTCGCGCTATTGCCCGTCCGACCAGTTTGCGACCCTTGTCCACGACGAGTTCGGCGCGCTCGAGGGCGGCGCGAAGATCGGCGCGATGCGCGACTGGATTGCGGGCCACCTGAGCTATGTCCCGGGCGCAAGCGATGCCAGCACCACGGCCATCGACACCTTCGTCGCGCGTCAGGGCGTATGCCGCGATTATGCCCACCTGATGGTCGCGCTCGCTCGGTCTGCCGACATCCCGGCACGTATCGCAAGCGTCTATGCCCCCGGCGCGAGCCCGCCCGATTTCCACGCGGTCGCCGAGATATTCCTCGGCGGTGAATGGCACATCGTCGATGCCACCGGCATGGCGAGCGCAAGCGACGCGGCGGTGATCGGCATCGGCCGCGATGCGGGCGACGTCGCCTTCCTCACCGCCTTCGGCCCGCTGATGATGAACAGCCAGAGCGTGAGCGTGCGGGCGGTCTAACGCGGCACGGTCAGGCTTCGAAAACAGCAGCCATCCGCGCCCGATCGTAATCGAGCAGCCAATCATTGCGTTCGGCATAGAGGGCTTCGAGCGGGGCTCTCTCGATCGCGGTGATGTCCATGCCCCGGTCGTCATAAGCATTGACGCAGATGCCGCGTTCAAGATCGACGAGCTTTGCCTGAACCGGCGCCCGCGGGGCTATGCCGAGGTCTTGACCCACCTGGTTCCAGAGCAGGATGTCGGCCTGTTCCCACGAGAGCATGACAGCGCGCTGCTCCCACAGCTCCATCTCCGGATCGTCGATGTCGCAATGCCACCAATAGCCCGTCCAGGATGCAAGGCAGGCATCGCTCGGAACGCCGAGGTTCGTAAGGTGGTCAAAGGCGGTTCCGGTGGTCCACTCGCGCCATTCGGCCCCCGCCATCAGGCTGGGTTCAGGAAAGCCGGCGATAATTCCGACGATGCGCTCACCCGGAAGCGCCAGTCTGGCGAGCGCGCGGGCGCGCTCGAAGCTGTTGATGAACTTCGTGACTTGGCGCCCGACATGTTCGCCATCGCTCAGTTCGAACCGCAGCGAAAAGGGCGATACCCAGAGCTCGTTTTGCCAATCGGGTCCCAGTTGCAAGGTCATCGGCCGAGCATATCTCCCGCCGGTGAGAGTGGCAATGTGGGCCCGATCACGCCGCCTTCTTCGTCTTGGCTGCCTTCTTCACAATCCCCGACAACCCCTTGGTGAGCTGGAACAATCCGTTCAATCGGCTCAGCGGATCGCTCCATGCGCGGTTGATCACCAGCTTCATGTCGGGGCGCAGCTTGGCGGTGTCCTTGCCGCCCTCGTTAAGGCGGGCGACATAGGCGATGAGGCCTGCGGGATCGGGGAAGTCGTCATTGTGGAAACCCACCAGCGTGCCGCGCGCGCCGACATCGATCTTGGCGATATTGGCGAGAATCGCCTGATGCTTGATCTCGATCAGGCGGATGAGGTTCTTGGTCGGCTGCGGCAGATCGCCGAAACGGTCGATCATCTCGGCAGCGAGGCTCTCGATCTCGTGCTGCCCCTCGGCCTGGTTCAAGCGGCGGTAGAGCGCCATGCGCACGGCGAGATCGGGGACGTAGTCCTCGGGGATCATGATCGGCGCGTCGACGGTGATCTGCGGGCTGACCTTGTCGCGCGGACGCTCGAGGCCCATTTCGCCCGCCTTGGCGGCGAGGATCGCCTCCTCCAGCATCGCCTGATAGAGTTCGAAGCCGACCTCGCGGATGTGGCCCGATTGCTCGTCACCCAAGAGGTTGCCTGCACCGCGAATGTCGAGATCGTGGCTGGCGAGCTGGAAGCCGGCGCCCAGCGTATCGAGATCGCCGAGCACCTTCAGCCGCTTCTGCGCGATCTCGGAAAGCGCCACGCCCGCCTCGTGCGTGAGGTAGGCATAGGCGCGCAGCTTTGCGCGGCCTACGCGCCCGCGCAGCTGGTAGAGCTGGGCGAGGCCGAAGCGGTCGGCGCGGTGGATGATAATCGTGTTGGCGCTCGGTATATCGAGCCCGCTTTCGACGATGGTGGTCGATAGCAGCACGTCATACTTGCCGTCGTAGAAGGCGCCCATCCGTTCCTCGACCTCACCGGGACTCATCTGGCCGTGGGCGGAGACGCTCTTCACTTCGGGCACATTATCGCGCAGCCATTGCTCGATGTCCGCCATGTCGGAAATGCGCGGGACGACGATGAAGCTCTGCCCGCCGCGGTGATGTTCGCGCAGCAAGGCCTCGCGCATCACCATGTCGTCCCACTCCATCACATAGGTGCGCACCGCGAGGCGGTCGACCGGCGGGGTCTGGATGGTGGAGAGTTCACGCAGCCCGCTCATCGCCATTTGCAGCGTGCGCGGGATCGGGGTTGCGGTCAGGGTGAGGACGTGGACATCAGCGCGCAGCTGCTTCAGCTTCTCCTTGTGGGTCACCCCGAAGCGCTGCTCCTCGTCGACGATCACGAGGCCGAGGTTCTTGAACTTGGTGGACTTGGAGAGGATCGCATGGGTGCCGACCACAAGATCGATCTGGCCGGTCTCCAGCCCCTCGCGCGTTTCGGCGGCTTCCTTGGCGGTGACGAGGCGGGAGAGGCGGCCGACATGCAAGGGGAAGCCGGCGAAGCGCTCGGCGAACTTCTGGTAGTGCTGGCGGGCGAGCAAAGTGGTTGGCGCGACGACGGCGACTTGTTGCCCGTTCATTGCCGCAACAAAGGCGGCCCGCAGCGCCACCTCGGTCTTGCCGAAGCCGACGTCGCCGCACACCAAGCGGTCCATCGGGCGGCCGCTTTCGAGGTCGGACAGAACGTCGGCGATGGCACGTTCCTGATCTTCGGTTTCCGACCAAGGGAAGCGGTCGGTGAACTGGCCGAGGGTCTGGGGATCAGCGGGAAGGGCAGGGGCCTGCCGCAGGGCGCGTGCCGCCGCGACCTGCATCAACTCGCCAGCGATCGCGGTGATGCGCTCCTTGAGCTTCGCCCGGCGCCGCTGCCACGCCTCGCCGCCGAGCCGGTCGAGTGCGACCGCGTGTTCGGACGAGCCGTAGCGGGTGAGGACGTCGATATTCTCGACCGGAATGAACAGCTTGTCCCCGCCTGCATATTCCAGCGCGACGCAATCGTGCTTGCTCTTGCCGACGGGAATGGCCTCGAGCCCGAGATATTTGCCGATCCCGTGTTCGACATGGACCACCAGATCGCCCTGCGACAGAGCCTGAAGCTCCGCAAGGAAAGCATCGGAATCCTTGCGCTTTTTCTTGCGTCGCACCAGCCGGTCGCCGAGGATGTCGGCCTCGGTGAGGATCTCAAGCGTGTCACTCTCAAAGCCGGTTTCGAGGGGCAAGACGACCACCGCGGTGGTCTTCTTTGCCGCCAACCCCAGCGCCTGCTGCCAGCTGTCGGCGATTGCCGTGGGCGCGCCGGCCTCTTCGAGAATCGCCGCAATTCGCCGCGAACTGCCGGTGGAGTAGGCGGCAACGACCGGCCTACGACCCGCCTTCGACACGGCAACGAGGTGCGCAGCAGCCGCCTCGTAGACATTCTCGCCGCGGCCACGTTCCGGCGCGAAATCGCGGGCCGAGCGGAAGCCGAAATCGATCACCCCCGCGCTCTCCTGCGAGGCGAAGCCGGTGGCGCGGTGGGCGGGCATGGCCGCCATTGCGGCGTCGAATTCGGCGTGCGCAAGATAGAGCGCGTCCGGCTTCAGCGGGCGGTAGCTCCCCTTCTTCTCGCCCGCAGTCCGCCCGCGCTGTTCGTAATAGTCGGCGATGTCGGTGAGGCGTTCTTCCGCGGCACCCAAGGCGCTCTGGTCGATGACGACGACATCGTCTTGGCCCAAGTGGTCGAACAGGGTCGCCAGCTTGGTTTCGAACAGCGGGAGCCAGTGCTCCATGCCCGCCAGCCGCCGCCCCTCGGACACGGCCTCGTAGAGTGGGTCCTGCGTCGCGTTGGCGCCGAACAGCTCGCGGTAGCGGGTGCGGAAGCGCTTGATGCTTTCCTCGTCGAGCAGGGCTTCGGAGGCGGGGAGCAGCAGGTGGCTGTCGATCCGCTCCACCGTGCGCTGGGTGGCGGGATCGAACAGGCGCAGGCTCTCCAGCTCGTCACCGAAGAAATCGAGCCGTAGCCCTGCATCGAGGCTTGAGGGGAAGATGTCGACAATCGATCCGCGCACCGCAAATTCGCCGTGATCGATCACGGTGTCGGTGCGACTGTAGCCCTGCCGGATCAGCAGCGCGGCGAGGCTCTCGTGA
>JAIYEK010000172.1 GCA_027487015.1 Erythrobacteraceae bacterium
GCGGGCGACGAGGCGGTGAAGAAGATGTTCACCCCCGAATTCCGCAACCGCCTCGATGCGATCGTGCCCTTCGCCTATCTCGGCAAGAGCATCGTCGCGCGCGTGGTCGACAAGTTCATCCTCCAGCTCGAACTCCAGTTGGCCGAACAGAACGTCCACATCCAGTTCGACAGCGACGCGCGTTCGTGGCTGGCGGACAAGGGCTATGACAAGCTCTATGGTGCCCGCCCGATGGCCCGCCTGATCCAGGAAAAGATCAAGCAGCCGCTAGCCGAAGAGCTGCTGTTCGGCAAACTGGCCGAAGGCGGCGAGGTCCATGTCAGCATCAAGGACAATAAGCCGAGCTTCGAGATGACCCCGGCACCGCCCAAGGTGAAGCCGGCCAAGAAGGTGTCGGTCAAGAAGAAGGGCGCTTCTGCCAAGAAGCCCGCGACCGAGACCGACGAGGGCTGATGCGCTCCGGTCTGACGACATGGTTGGCGGCGGGGGTGCTGATCGGCGCCCCCGCCGCTCCCGTTTTCGCCCAACCTGCCGACCTGACCCCCGAAGCGATGGCGACCCACCTCGCCGAGGTCGGCAGCTGGCGCTTCGAAACCCGCGAGCGGAACAGCAAGGGCAAGCCCTTCTGCACCGAGGTGTGGCGCTTCAACGCGGATGGCACCGCCACTATCGAAAGCGGCGAGGAACGCGTCACCAAGCGCTGGCGCACGGCGGAGAGCGATGGCGACCGCTGGCTCTACACCACCTCGCTCACCACCAATGGCGCACCCGATTGCACCGGCAGCAAGGGCGATCCGGCCACCTACCCGCGCGAGGAATCGGGCTTCGTCCTGATGTTCTTCAACTACGGCGGCGCCCTGACCTGCGCGCCTCCCCAGACCATCCAAGGTCCCGAGGGCAAGCCGGTGAAGTTCGTCAGCGACGAAAGCTGCTGGGGCTCGCTCAATCCGCTGCCGAAGGGCTGAGCGCAAGTTCCTCCCCTTCCCTCGCGGGACGCGGAGGAATGGAACCGCAAAGCCCTGACATCCGTATCTCCCCCATGAGTGCCCCCTTCTCCTGGATCCGGCCCGAGCCGTGGGGCATCCACGTCGTCCCCGCCGATGCCTGGGTCGATCCCTCGCGTGCCGTGCCGCGTGCGCTGGTGACCCATGGGCATGCCGACCACGCGCGGGGGGGGCACGGGGTGACCATCGCCACCCCGGCCACGCTCGCCATCATGGAGCTGCGCTACCAGACCCGCGACGGCGCATCTTCGGTGGAATATGGCGAGACGGTTCCGATCGGCGGCGGCGTGGTGGCGACCTTCCTGCCCGCCGGCCACGTGCTCGGCTCGGCGCAGATCCTGCTCAAACACGCGGGAGAGCGGGTCATTATCACCGGCGATTACAAGCGCGCCCCCGATCCGACCTGCGAAGCCTTTGCCGTCACCCCCTGCGACATCTTCATCACCGAGGCGACCTTCGGCCTCCCCGTCTTCACCCACCCACCCATTGGCGATGAGATCGGCAAACTGCTCGAAGCGCGCGCCGATAACCCAGACAGCTGCATCCTCGTCGGCGCCTATGCACTCGGCAAGGCGCAGCGGGTGATCGCGGAGCTGCGGGTTGCCGGGCACCACGAGACGATCTGGCTCCACGGCGCGATGGAGGCGATGTGCCGGCTCTATGAAGACCACGGCGTCGCGCTGGGCGATCTGCGGCTCGTCAGCGATGCGCCCTCGAAGGACGCAATGCGCGGCAGCATCATCATGGCCCCGCCCTCAGCCCTCAATGATCGCTGGAGCCGCCGCCTGCCCGAACCCGTCACCGCGATGGCGTCAGGCTGGATGCGCGTGCGCCAGCGCGCCCGCCAGCGCGGGGTCGAGCTGCCGCTGGTCATCTCTGACCATGCCGACTGGAACGAACTGACCCGCACCATCGCGCAAGTGAACCCCGCCGAGACCTGGATCACCCACGGCCGTGAGGAAGCGCTGCTGCGCTGGTGCGAGCTCAACCAGCGCCGCGCCCGTGCGCTGGCGCTGGTGGGCTACGAGGACGAGGATGACTGAACCCCTCGTCCCCGCGCCGTCATGCTTACTTGATCGCGGCCAGGTCGGTGGCGATCTTGGCCAGCATTTCTTCGGTGATCAGCCCCTGCGAGAACGGGGCGAGCGCCTTGAGGCTCAGCCCCTTGAACTGGTCGTAGGCGGGGTGCTGCGACAGGTCCTGCCCGCCGAAATTCGCGAGCAGCACGGCCTTGGCGCGTTCGTCGGCCATCAGGGTCTCGATCGGGGTGTCGAGCGTGAACGCCGCAGCGGTCGCAGGGGTAGCGGTGTCCTGCGCCAGCACGGCGGCAGGTGCGGTCACGGCGGCAAGAGCAAGGCCGAGGGCGGCAAGAGGCGCAAACTTCATAGGGCGGTTTCCTTGTTGGCGAAGGTGTCGGCGACCGGGCTAACACCCATGTCAGCAACGCGCTTTAGTGAATCCGTATGGCTGCGCAATGAACATGTCGGTGGGCGATGAACGCGCGGCTCGATCACCTTGAACGGGTTGAAGTGGCCAGCACCGCAGAGCTGCGCGAATGGCTTGCTGCGCACCACGTGCGCACCGAATCGGTCTGGCTGGTGACGGGCAAGAAGCAGGCCGGCGCGCGCTACATTCCCTATCCCGCGATCGTCGAGGAGCTGCTGTGCTTCGGCTGGATCGACAGCCTGCCGCGCGCGCTCGACGAGACGCGGGCGATGCTGCTGATCTCGCCGCGCAAGCGGGGCAGCGCTTGGTCGAAGGACAACCGCGAGCGGATCGCGCGGCTCGAGCGCGAGGGGCGGATGGCAGCCCCGGGCCGCGCGGTGGTCGAAGCCGCCCGCGCGAACGGCGCATGGGACCGGCTGGTGGCGACCGAGACCGGCGAGGCCCCGCCCGATCTCGGTTCGGCGCTGGTGACTGCAGGGGCGCTGGCAGGCTGGGAGGGGCTGAGCCTCGCTGTGCGCCGCCGCAGCCTCGAACTGCTGCTCGCCGCCAAGCGCCCCGAGACCCGCGCCGCGCGGATCGCCCGGATCGTCGCCGCCGCGGCCGAGGGCAAGGACCCCACGGCCTGGAGGCCCAAAACCTGATGGAAGAATTCGCCGCCCTGCTCGATGCGCTGGTCTACACCACCAGCCGCAACCGCAAGCTTGCGCTGATCGCCGCATACCTGCGCGCCGCACCTGACCCGGATCGCGGCTGGGCCTTGGCCGCGCTGACCGACGGGCTGGATTTTCCCGCGGTCAAATCCTCCACCATTCGCAATCTGATGATGGAGCGGGTCGATCCGGTGCTCTGGGCGCTCTCCCGCGATTTCGTCGGCGACACAGCCGAGACCGCGAGCCTGCTCTGGCCCGAACCCGACGACGCGGAGCCGCAGCCTGACCTGTCGCTGGTGGAGGTGGTCGAGCGGCTCTCCGCCCTCACCCGCGCGAGCGCGCCGAAGGAACTGCCCGCGCTCTTCGACCGGCTCGATGCCAGGGGCCGCTATGCGCTGATCAAGCTCGCCACCGGGGGGATGCGCGTCGGCGTCTCGGCCCGGCTCGCGAAGACCGCCTTCGCGCAGGCCTTCGACGTGGCGGTCGAGGAGGTCGAGGAATATTGGCACGCCCTCGCCCCGCCCTATGCCGAACTGTTCGCCTGGGCCGCCGACGGGGCCCGCGCGCCCGACCTCGCCCATACCCCGCGCTTTCGCCCCTTCATGCTCGCTCACCCACTCGAGGAGACGCAAGTCGACCTCGCCGATTACGCCGCCGAGTGGAAGTGGGACGGGATCCGCGTCCAGATCGTCCGCGCGGGCGGGGTGACGCGGGTCTATTCGCGCTCGGGCGACGATATCTCGGCGACCTTTCCGGAACTGCTCGACGTCTTGCCGCTCGACGCGGTGCTCGACGGCGAATTGCTGGTGCGCGGCTCAGCGCAAGGCGGCGAGGCCGGGGGTGCGGCCAGTTTCAATGCGCTCCAGCAGCGGCTCGGGCGCAAGACGGTGTCGAAGGCAATGCTGCGCGATTACCCCGCTTTCGTGCGGCTCTATGACGTCCTGCTGCTCGAAGGCCGCGATTGGCGCGACGCCCCGTGGAAGTCGCGCCGCGCGACTTTGGAAGCGCTGATGCCGCGTCTGCCGGAGAGCTACTTCGATCTCTCGCAATTGGTCGAGGCCGAGGACTTCGCCGCGCTCGCCCGCATCCGCGATACCGCACGCGACGAGGCGATCGAGGGGCTGATGCTCAAGCACCGCGAGAGCCCTTACATCGCGGGCCGCAAGGTTGCGCTGTGGTACAAGTGGAAGCGCGATCCGCTGCTGGTGGATTGCGTGGTGATGTATGCCCAGCGCGGCAGCGGCAAGCGCTCGAGCTTCTATTCGGACTACACCTTCGGCTGCTGGGACGGCGACCCGGACGCCGGGGCGGAGCTGCTGCCGGTCGGCAAAGCCTATTCGGGCTTCACCGACGAGGAGCTGAAGAAGCTCGACCGATTCGTGCGGCAAAACACCCTCAACAAATTTGGCCCGGTTCGTGAGGTAGCGCGGCAGTTGGTGTTCGAGGTCGCTTTCGATTCGGTTCACACGTCCAAGAGGCACAAGAGCGGCCTCGCGATGCGCTTCCCCCGCATCCACCGGATCCGCTGGGACAAGCCGGCGCACGAGGCGGACCGGATCGCGACGATGCGGGGGCTGATCAAAGACTGACCCCTCCCCTCGTCATTGCGAGCGATGCGGAAGCGCAGCTGGCCAAAGGCCAACCAACCCATGGCCTGACCGCTCCGCCGGCGGACCGGGTGGTCGATAGGTTGCTTCGTCGCCTTCGGCACCTCGCAATGACGAGGAGTGGCGCTGATCGAGGATTGACCCTTGCGCTGCTGCGCGCGATAAGTTGCAAATCGCAACCGGAGAGAAAAGCCATGTCCTACGCCACTGCCGCCCTTGCCACCTATGCCAACATGCTTGGCACGCTCGACAACATCGTCACCAAGGCGAAAACCCACGAAAAAAGCGAAGCGCTGCTCCAGGCGCGGCTCGCCGAGGACATGTTCCCGCTCCACACCCAGATCCGCTTCACCCTCGATCAGGTCGTGACCGCGCTTAACCGGCTCGGCAACACCGGTGCGGCCGCGGACGATAGCGAGATCACCTCCTTCGCCGATGCGCACGCCCGGATCAAAGCCGTCCGCGAGCTGGTCGCGAACACCGATCCCGCCACCTGGCCCGCGAGCGGCGACATCGTCGAGTTCACTCTCCCCAACGGCATGGCCTTCGCGATGCAGGCCCACGAATACTGCCGCGACTGGGCTACGGCGCAGTTCTATTTCCACCTCGTGGCCGCCTATGCGATCCTGCGCGCCGAGGGCGTGCCGCTCGGCAAGATCGATTATGTCGGCTACATGATGCGCTACATGAAGCAGCCCACCGCCTGAGATGCACCGCTACGACCCCGCGCGCCAACGCCTCGCGCTCGGCCTTGCCGGGCTGGCGGGGCTGGTCGATGCGACGGGGTTCGTGGTGGCGGGGGGCTATTTCACATCCTTTATGTCGGGGAATACGACGCGGATGGGGGTGGAGCTGGTCCACTCCCCCGCTCTGGCGCTCGCCCCGCTGGCGCTGATCGGGGCGTTTCTGACCGGAGTGATTGGCGGCGCGATGGTCGGCCGGCGCTTTGCAGGGCGGCACAAGCGGGTGCTGCTCGGGCTGATCGCGCTGTTGCTGAGTGGCGGAGCGGGATTACTGGCGGCAGGGCTTGCGGTGCCCTTCCTCGGCCTTTCCGCGATGGCGATGGGGCTCGCCAACAATGTCTTCGTGCGCGATGGCGAGGTGACGGTCGGCGTTACCTACATGACCGGCGCGCTGGTGCGCTTCGGGCAGGGGATCGCCGCAAGGCTGGCGGGCGCGCCGCTCGAATCGACCCGCGGCTACGGTCTGTTGTGGAGCGCGCTGGCGGTGGGCGCAGCGACGGGCGGAGGGCTGTGCCTGATCGCCCCGCTCTGGGCCGCAGCCCTCGCGGCGATTGCCGCGCTGGCGCTGTGGGGCTTTGCCTTCGCGGTCGAGCGCTAGAGTTCGACGGCCAGGAGCTTCGCCCGCGAAGTCGCGCCGCGCAACAAGCTCACCCGCGAGGGCGCCAGCCCGAGGGCCCGCGCCACCACCGCAATCACCGCCTCATTGGCCGCACCCTTGTCGGCCGGAGCGCGGACTTTCACCAACACGGTATCCGGGGTGAGCGCCACACTCTCCTCGCGCGCACCGGGTGTCACCTTGACGGCGAGCCGCCCCTGAGCGTCAATCCGCGCCCGCAAGGCCTCCGCATCCGGCAGCTGCGCCGGAGGCCGCGCCATTACTTGAGCGCCGCCGCCACCGCCTCGGCGTGGTGCTTGGCGTTCTCGGCATAATGCGCCGTGCCAATCCGCATCCCCATGATCGCGCCCTCATCGAGATCGCGCATCTTCCTCGCCGGACGCCCGCCCCACAGCTCGCGCGGCTCGATAACCTTGCCCTCGGTCAGCATCGCGCCCGCCGCCAGCATCGCGTCGCTGCCGATCACCGCCTTGTTCATCACGATCGCCCCGAGGCCGACAAAGCCGCGGTCGTGGATCGTGCAGCCATGGACCATTGCCATGTGGCCGATCAGCACATCGTCGCCGATCACCAGTGGCGAGCCATCGGGATCGCCCGGGCGCGGCGGGTCGCAGTGGAGCACGCTGCCGTCCTGCACATTGGTCCGCGCGCCAATGCGGATCGAGAACACGTCGGCGCGCAGCACGCAATTGTACCAGACCGAGCTCCCCTCCCCGATCTCGACATCGCCGATGATCGTGCAGCCGGGGGCGATGAATGCGGCCTCGTGGATGCGCGGCGTCTTGCCGTGGATCGGGATGATGTTGACGCCGGGACGGTTCATGCAGGGGCTCCCCTTACGAGAAATTCTTCCAGATCAGATGCGGCAGGATCGAGGCATAGTCATCGCGCCACACCTCGCTCGCCGACTTGGCGAGCGGGCGCCACTTGCCGTCGGCGGTCAGCGCCTTGAGCTGGGCCGGATCGCGCGACATCGCCACCCAGGTCGAGCCGGTGAGGCCCAAGCCCGTGGGGCTGTCGATCCGCACCGCCGAGGCAAGCTTGCCCTCTTTCGCCAGCGCCGAGAGCACCGGCTCCAAACGGATGAAGCGGTTGCTGATGTGGATCAGCAGCAGGCCCTTGGGCGCAAGCGTGCGGAAATAGCCCTCCTGCGCCTCCTTGGTCATCAGGTGCAGCGGGATCGCATCGGAGGAGAAGGCGTCGACCACCAGAATGTCGAAGCTCGCCGCGGGAAGCTTCTCGAGCTGCAGCCGCGCATCGCCGATCACCGTCGGCGCTTCGGGCGCGCAGCTCTTCATGAAGGTGAACTGCCCGCGGGTCGAGTAGGCGAGCACCGCGGGGTCGATCTCGAAGAAGGTCCAGGTCTGGCCCGGCTGCTTGTAGCAGGCGAGCGTCCCGACGCCGAGCCCGACCACGCCGACGCGGGCCTTGTCGCCGAACATCGCCGGGGCTTTTGTGAGCGCCAAGCCCACGCCGGCTTCGCGCCCGTAATAGGTGGTCGGCTCGGTCACATCGTCCTCGAGCCGCTGCACCCCATGGAGCGTGGTACCGTGGATCAGCTGGCGCAGGCCATCTGTCCCGTCGCGCACGGTGTAGATCCCGAAATAGGAGCGACTGCGCAGGCCCGCAAAGCTCGTCTGCGCCTGCACCATCGCGCCCAGCGCGGCAATCAGCGCAGCGCAGGCGGCGACAAAGGCCCAGCGCCGCGCGGCGAGCAAGACCGCCGCGACGATCAGCGCGGCGAAGATCGCCACGTCGAGGATGCCCCAATCATCGTTCAGCATCGACCTGTCGAACAGCCGCATCGCGCCAATGAACAGCGCAAAGAGCAGCGCGATGATCCCGAGCCGCGCGCCCTGTTCGCTCGGGAAGATCTTGGCGAGGTACCCCGACCACGTGCCCAGCGGCAGCAGTGCGGCCGCCGCGAGGATGAGGATCGGGTGCTCCCATGTCCAGTCGAACACCAGCGGCGCGATCAGCGCGGTGAACAGCCCGCCCAGCACGCCGCCCGCCGACATCACGAGGTAGAACTGGGTGAGGCGCGCAGGCTCGGGCCGGTCTTCGTAGAGCCGCGCATGGAGCGCGACCGCGACCACGAAGAGCAGCGTCAGGCTTGCGGCGACCGCCAGCAGGCTCGGGCGAGAGGAGCCGAGCATGGCGAGCGCACCGGCGGCGGCGATCACGACAGGGGCGATCACGGTCATCACCCGCGCAAGGCCCCGCTTCTCGGCAAAGGCGAGGCTGAAGGAGAGCAGATAGAGCCCGAGCGGGATCACCCAGAGCAGCGGCATCGCGAAGATATCGGTGGTGAGGTGGGTGGTGGTCGAGAGCATCAGCCCAGAAGGCACCGCCGACAGCGCGAGCCACATCAGGATACGCTTGGCGCCCGGCGCAGGCTCGGCAGCAGTCGTTGAGGCAGCCGCGATCACCGCCGGAGCGGGCGCGGTGCGTCGGTTGAGTGCGACCAGCGCCACCAGCACGACCAGCGCGCCGTAGCCAAACGCCCAGTAACGGCTCTGCTCGCCCAGCGGCAGGAGCGGCTCGACCAGCAGCGGATAGGCGAGCAGCCCCGCAAAGCTCCCCAAGTTGGAGGCGGCATAGAGCGGATAGGGATCGCCCGCCTTGGGGTGCGCGGCAAACCATTGCTGCATCAGAGGGGCCTGTGCCGAGACCACGAAGAACACCGGGCCGATGGTAAGCAGGAACAGGTAGGGCACCCACAAGGCCTCGCTCCCCGCTTCGGGCGGCGCGATCGCGGGAAGCGCGATCGGCAGGGTGAAGGCGGCGACCACCAGCAGAGCGAGATGGATCAGCGCCTGCCGTCCCACCGCAAAGCGCGACAACAAGTGAGCATAGGCATAGCCGCCCAGAAGCAACGCCTGATAGACCAGCATCGCGCTGTTCCAGACATTGGGCGCCCCGCCGAGGCGCGGCAGCGCAAGGCGGGCGACCAAGGGCTGGACGAGGAACAGCAGGAAGCTCCCCGTCAGGATCGTCACCGCAAACAGCCAGCGTCGCGGGCTCGCGTCAGGCGCGCCAGAAATGTCGTCAGTCAAGGCTCGGTCCCCATTGCCCCCGCGTGATCGCGTATTGGATCGTCGGGCTATACGCGGGTGGCATTGCCGGATCGTTGAAATCAAGCTCGGGCCGGCGTTCCATGCCCAGTTTCTCCATCAGTCCCCTGCTGGCGAGGTTGTTTTCGGCCGTCAGTGCGACGATCCGGGGCGCAGCGAAGGCGGTAAAGCCCCAGTCGATGACCGCGCGTATCGCCTCGAAGGCAAAGCCGCGCCGCCAGCGATCCTCGCGCACCAGCCAGCCGATCTCGTGTTCGCCCGGGTTGGGGGCAAGCGGGTGGTCGACGCGCTTCATTCCGCAATGGCCGACCAGTTCGCCACTGGCGCGCTCTTCCATCATCATGAAGCCGAAGGCCTCCGCAGCGAAACTGGCGCGCGAAGCGGCGTGCTTGGCGGCGATCACCTCGCGCGGCTGCACCCCGCCGAGATGCTGCATCACCGCCGGGGTGTTGAGCAGCGTCATGTGCGGATCGAGGTCTGCCTCGCCGATCTGGCGCAGCAAAAGCCGCTCGGTCATCAGCAAGGGTGCCGTCACGCGGGCGCATCCAGCGACCACACGGTCGTCGGGTTGTCTTCTGGCGGATAGTCAGGATCGTCGTAGCCGAGCTCGGGCCGAAAGGTGAAGCCGAGGCGGTGCATCATCCGGGTCGAACCCGCGTTGGATGTGCTGGTCTGGGAATAGATGCGGCTCAGCCGCAATTCCCCGAAGGCATGGCCAAGGGCGCGCTCGGCGGCCTCGGTCGCATAGCCCTTGCCCCAATGCTCTTCCGCAAAGGTCCAGCCGATCTCGCGCTGGCCCTGCAATGCGGGCGGCGCGGCGGGGGAGCGGACGTGGAACAGGCCGACACGGCCGACGCGCGTCACTCCGTCATCAAGCCACACCGTCCAGCGGCGGTGCCCGTCAGGCGCGGCGAAGGCGGCAATATCGGCGGCGAGGCCCGCCTCGACCTCCTCGGGCGTGCGCACTCCGGCGAGATGGCGCATGACCGCGTCGGTGTTCATGGCGGCGAGCAGCCACGGCAGATCCTCCGCCACCGGAGGGCGCAGGATCAGGCGCGCGGTCGCAAGCGTGCCGTCACCCATTCAGCAGACGGGCAACATGCGCAGCGTGGTAGGTCAGGATGCCGCTGCACCCGGCGCGCTTGAAGGCGATCAACTTCTCCATCACCAGCGCATCGCGGTCCCCGATCCCGGCGGCCTGCGCGGCCTCGATCATCGCGTATTCGCCGCTCACCTGATAGGCGAAGACCGGCACGTCGAAGCGCTGCTTCAC
>JAIYEK010000276.1 GCA_027487015.1 Erythrobacteraceae bacterium
CGCGCCCGCCCGCTTGGTTGAACCCGTAAGTCTTAAAGAACGCGCGCGGCGCAGATCCGCGGCGATAATGGGGGACGGTTCGTGAACATCATTCTTCTGGGCCCTCCCGGCGCCGGCAAGGGAACGCAGAGCGCAGGGCTGGTCGAGCGGCATGGGATGCGCCAGCTCTCCACCGGCGACATGCTGCGCGCCGCAGTCAAGGCGGGCACTCCCGTCGGCCTCCGCGCCAAGGAAGTCATGGAGCGCGGCGAGCTGGTCTCGGATGAGATCGTCTCCGACCTCATCGATGCCGAACTCGCCGCGATGGCGCCCGAAACCGGCGCGATCTTCGACGGCTATCCCCGCACCGCCGCGCAGGCGGAATCGCTCGATGCAATCCTCAGCCGCAACGGCCGGGTGCTCGACCATGTGATTGAGCTCGAGGTCAACGAGGACGCGCTGGTCGAGCGTATCACCGGCCGCTTCTCCTGCGGCAATTGCGGTACGCTCTATCACGATACCGCCAACCCGCCCAAGGTGGACGGCGTGTGCGACACCTGCGGCAGCACCGAATTCAAGCGCCGGCCTGACGATAACGAGGAAACCGTGCGCATGCGCATGCAGGAATACCGCGCCAAGACCGCGCCGATCCTGCCGGGTTACGAAGCGCGCGGGATCGTCGCGCGGGTCGACGGGATGGCGGCGATCGACACGGTCGCCGGACAGATCGACGCGATTCTCGGCAGTTGACGGGGCAGGGCGGGGGCTTGCGGCCCTCGCGCTTTTGCCGCAGCCTCGCCTCTCGGGTTTTCGCAAGGGAGGGTCTTGCCATGAATTTTTCGACATTTGCCCGCGTGGCAGCGCTCGGCCTTGGCGCGATGGTCGCCGCTGCGCCCGCCTCGGCCGAGGTGACCCGCACGACCGAGATCAGCTTCGTCTCGCGCAATGAAGTCATCGTTCGCGCAAGCCCCAAGGAAGTGTGGCTCGCGCTGATTGCGCCGGCAAGCTGGTGGGACAAGGCACACACCTGGTCGGGCGACGCGAAGAACCTGACCCTGACTCCGCAGGCGGGCGGGTGCTTTTGCGAGATCATCCCCGAGGTCGATGAGCCCGGGCGCTTCACGCTCCAGGGGAGCGTCGAGCACATGCGCGTGGTCCAGGCCTATCCGGAAGCCGCGCTGCGCATGGTCGGCAGCCTCGGCCCGCTCCAGAGCGAGCCCGTCACCGGCGTGCTGACGATCGTGATCAGCAAGCACGAGAAGGGCACGCGGATCGTTTGGGAGTATAATGTCGGCGGGCCGATGCGTTACGAGATTCCGGTGATTTCGAAGGCGGTCGACGGGGTGATGGCCACCCAGCTGGCCGCGCTGGCCAAGCCGCTGGGCGTGGTTGCCCTGCCGCCGCCGCCCGCTCCTGCACTTGTTCCCGCGCCTGTGGAAGCGCCTGATGGTGCCGTAGCTCCGGCAACGGGACCTACAGCGGTTAAGCCTGCTGCGCCGGCGCCTGCTGGCGGCGCGCCCGCAACTGGCGCGAAGCCCGCCGCGAGCGCGCCCACACCCAAGCCTGCGGTTGCCGCAACCGCACCCAAGCCCGCAGCCGGGACGCCCGCAGCTGCTCCCAAGCCCGTCGTTGGAGCAGGAGCGCCCAAGCCGGCTGTGCCCAAGCCCGCAGCCACACCTGCCGCGGGCCCGCCCAAGCCTGCCCCCAAGCCGACCCCCAAACCGACATCGGTGGATGACGCCTTCAGCGATCTGGACGACAAGCCCGGGGCTTGAGCGTTGCGCAAGACCCATCGCTATCTGCTTGATGCATCGCGGCCTTTGACGCCGGTCGCACTTTCCAAGCCAGGCGGTTGACGCCTTGCGCGAATCAGACTATGCGCGCCCCTCATTCGACATGTTCGAAGCAAGTTCGGCAGGCATCGCCCTTGCGCGTGCCGACCGGACTTTTTGCTGTTTGTGAACGGGCGATCATCGCTCCTCACTCGGGCAGACGGACAATAGGATGAATGAGCGTTGAGATAGGGGTGGTCCCTTAACGGCCGCAAACCCCTGTGGAGCATGGAGAAATAAGTGGCTCGTATTGCCGGGGTCAATATCCCCACCAACAAGCGCGTGATCATCGCGCTGACCTATATTCACGGTATTGGTCGTACCACCGCCGTCCAGATCGCTGACAAGCTGGGCATCGCGCACACCGCGCGCGTTCAGGACCTCTCGGATGAAGAGATCCTGCGCATCCGCGAAACCATCGATGCCGATTTCACCGTGGAAGGCGACCTGCGTCGCAACACCGCGATGAACATCAAGCGCCTGATGGACCTGCGTGCCTATCGCGGCCTGCGTCACCGGAGCGGTCTGCCCGTCCGCGGCCAGCGCACTCACACCAACGCCCGCACCCGCAAGGGCAAGGCCAAGCCCATCGCGGGCAAGAAGAAGTAAGCAGCGATGCGGGCAACCGCTTCACGCTTTTTCCTTCTGACGAGCTAGAGGAATATAGAAAATGGCACGCGAACCAGGCCGTATCCGGCGCCGTGACAAGAAGAACATCACCAGCGGCGTTGCGCACATCAACGCCAGCTTCAACAACACTATGATCACCATCACCGACGCGCAGGGCAACGCCATTTCGTGGTCGTCGGCAGGGATGATGGGCTTCAAGGGCAGCCGCAAGTCGACTCCCTACGCCGCTCAGGTCGCCGCTGACGACGCCGGCAAGAAGGCCGCCGAACACGGCGTGCGCACCCTCGAGGTCGAAGTGAAGGGCCCGGGCTCGGGTCGCGAAAGCGCGCTGCGGGGTCTTGCAGCCGTCGGCTTCAACATTACCTCGATCCGCGACGTCACCCCGATCCCGCACAACGGGGTCCGTCCCTCCAAGCGTCGCCGCGTCTGATCCGCCGGGATGGCGGGGGCGCGTATCGCCTCCGCCGCCCGATCGGGTCTGATGTCCGCGCGTGTCGCGCCTGCGCATCGGGCCCG
>JAIYEK010000291.1 GCA_027487015.1 Erythrobacteraceae bacterium
CCTGCGCGATCCCCAGAACCGCTGGTTCGCGCTTACCACCCGCGCGCGGATCATCATCTACAACAAGGCCAAGGGCACGCCCCAAGGCCTCGCCCCTTACGGGGACCTCGCCAAGCCGGCGTTCCAGGGCCGCCTCTGCATGCGCTCCTCCTCCAGCGTCTACAACATCGCGCTCCTCGCCAGCATGATCTCGCATGACGGCGAGGCCAAGGCCGCGGCCTGGGCCAAGGGCGTCGTCGCCAACTTCCAGCGCCCGCCGCAGGGCAACGACATGTCGAATATCGAGGCCGTGGCGGCCGGTGCCTGCGACATCTCGCTGGTCAACACCTACTACCTCGCGCGCTTCGATACGCCCGAGAAGAAGAAGGTGCTGGATAGCATCGGCATCATCTTCCCCAATCAGGCGACCACCGGGACGCATGTGAACATGAGCGGGGCAGGGCTGGTGAAGACGGCCCCCAATCGCGAGAATGCGATCAAGTTCCTCGAATACCTCTCCTCCGACAAGGCCCAGCAATTGCTGGCGAACGGGAACAACGAATATCCCGCAGCCACGGGCGTCGCGCCTACTTCGGCGGTGGAAGCGCTGGGGAAGTTCAAGGCCGACACCCTGGGCGCAGCGGCGATCGGGAAGAACGAGGCCCGCGCGGTCGAGCTCTACAACGCCGCGCGCTGGAATTGACGCAGGCGCGCGCGAATTTGCGCGCGATCAAGGCCCGCTTTTGCGCCCTATCGCTAAACTGTCTTGAAGCGCGTGGCTGGCTGGTTCATTGGCGCGCCCATTCCGCTGTCCCTTCCGGACGGCTCAACAGTTGCACCCGAGGCCCGTCTTGACCCAAACCGCTCTGACCCGCGACCAGTTCACCGAAAGCGCGGCGCTCTCTGTCGAGACCATCACCTATGTCCACCACTGGTGCGAGGGGCTGTTCACGCTCAAGATGACGCGGCCTGCGAGCTTCCGCTTCCGTTCGGGCGAGTTCGTGATGATCGGGCTTCCGGGCGACAACGGCAAGCCGCTGCTGCGCGCCTATTCGGTCGCCTCGCCGTCCTATGAGGAGGAGCTCGAGTTCCTCTCGATCAAGGTGCAGGACGGCCCGCTGACCTCGCGGCTCCAGCACATCCAGGTCGGCGATCCGATCTATCTCGGCAAAAAGCCGACCGGCACGCTGGTGACCGACGCGCTGCTGCCGGGCAAGCGGCTGTTCATGCTCTCGACCGGCACCGGGCTGGCGCCGTTCATGAGCCTCGTGCGCGATCCCGAGGTTTAGGGGATGTTCGAGGAAGTGATCGTCGTCCACTCGGTGCGCAACGTGAACGAGCTGGCTTACCGCGAACTGCTGGAGAGCAAGCTCGAAGGCGACCCGCTGCTCGAAGACGAAGACCGCGCGCGGATGATCTACGTCCCCACCGTGACCCGCGAACCGTTCCGCACACAGGGCCGGATTCAGGCGCTGATCGACGATGGGCGGCTGTTCGAGCAGTCGAAGGGCCCGCAGCGCTTCGTGCCGGACGAGGACCGCGTGATGCTGTGCGGCTCGATGGCGATGATCAAGGACCACGCCGCTGACTTGGAACGGCGCGGGTTCGAGGAAGGCGCGAACAGCAAGCCGGGGCAGTTCGTGATCGAACGGGCGTTTGTTGGGTAGTCTACCGAAATGTTATCCGAATTTCCGATCGTCGGTTTCGATACCAGGGTGACTTGTAGACATAACGAGGCTGAGCATTAGTCTCGCTCATAAAGCCGGAGTTCATTTCAGATTGAGCGGTACGTGTTCCCATTCGTATCTAGGTTTCTCACTAAGCCAATTAATCCACTTCGTTGGTTTAGCCAAAATCCTATTTCTCCGCTCCACCGAGAGCGTGAGAAGCGGTAAAGATGCGATAAGAACTAACCCGAACAAGATGACATACAAACCTGGTCGAATTATTTTCCAAGCGGTTCTTCGCAATCTCTCGACAGGATGCTGTAGAGCAGAATTAAGGTACCTAGCGTATTGAGTTTGACGGTAAATTTCCTGCCGTTCCTCTGAAGAACTCCTCAGAACATCAATTAACTTCGATTGTTTGTTCATTTTGATAATGTCGGAATCAGAGACCTTGCCGCTCTTAAAGAGAGGTGCCGACATTACCTTTTTCACTTCGGCGCTAGAATATCCCTTTCTCCCGATATTCGGCTGAAAGTTCGCCAGCAATGTCGCCCCAACTTCGAACATTGCCACCTCTTCTCTGTTAGGATTTGAAGAAATTTCAATTAGATGTGCATACAAAATCACATCCTTTTTAAAGGGAAGCTCGGACACATCGAAAATCCCGACACCATATCTTTCGATATGATCCGAAACAGAAAAAATGACTTCTCTTCGAAAATGAGAGTATTCTCGGACATCATCGAAGTCGTTTGGGATCATCATCGCAAGTGCCATCCATGAGCGAAGATATCTGATTTGTAAGGCAAATGCTGCCGGTGGTATATAGAAAGCTTATCACCCACCCCCACTTTCGCGCTTGACCCCCGCGCGCCCGCACGGTTCTATCGTGGCAAATCAAAACCCATCTGCCGGAGAGAACCCCCATGCTCGCGACCTCCTATCGCACCGCCTATAACGAAGACCACGAGGCCTTCCGCGACACTGTCCGCAAGGTCTTTGCAGAAGCCCTGACCCCGCACATGGACGAGCACGAAGCCAACGGCATCGTCCCGCGCGATGTGTGGAAGAAGATGGGCGATGCGGGCATGCTGTGCATGACGGTGAAAGAGGAGAACGGCGGCCTCGGCCTCGATTTCGGCTTCAACTGCGTGCTGACCGAGGAGCTGTCCTACCTTGGCTCGTCCGCCGGCTTCACGCTCCAGAATGACATCACCGCCAACTATTTCGAGCGCCTCGGTAACGACGAACAGCGCGCCAAGTACCTCCCCGGCATGGTCAGCGGCGACATCATCACCGCGATCGCCATGACTGAGCCGGGCGCCGGCTCCGACCTTCAGGGCATCCGCACCACGGCGAAGAAGGACGGCAACCACCTCGTCATCAACGGCTCGAAGACCTACATCACCAACGGCCAGAACGCCGATTGCGTGATCGTGGTCGCCAAGACCGATCCCGAGCTGGGCTCAAAGGGCATCAGCCTCGTGCTGGTCGACGCCGACACCCCCGGCTTCGAGCGCGGGCGCAATCTCGACAAGATCGGCCAGCACGCCGCCGACACCTCCGAGCTGTTCTTCAACGATTGCCGCGTGCCGATGACCAATATCCTCGGCGCCGAGGGCATGGGCTTTGTGCACCTGATGGAAGAATTGCCGCAGGAACGCCTCGGCATCGCAGTCGGCGCGCAGGCCGCGGCGCAGCGGGCGTTCGACGAGGCGGTGAAGTTCACCAAGGACCGCAAGGCTTTCGGCAAGACCGTGTTCGAATTCCAGAACACCAAGTTCACCCTCGCGGACCTCAAGGCCAAGCTGCAAGTGGGCTGGGCGCACTTGGACTGGGCGATCCGCAAGCACCTCGCGGGCGAGCTCACCACCTCCGAGGCCTCCGCGGCCAAGCTTTGGCACACCGACCTCCAGTGGGAAGCCTGCGACACCGCGCTGCAACTCCACGGCGGGGCGGGCTACATGAACGAATACGCTATCGCGAGGCTTTGGCGTGACGCGCGCGTGACGCGGATTTTCGGCGGCACCAACGAGATCATGAAGGAAGTGATCTCGCGGTCGATCTGAGCAGGTGTTCTTTTCGGCAGACTTTCTCGGATCGCGCGGCAACCTGATCCTCGCACTGTGTGCGGCTGCCTTCGTGGTGCTGGCAATGATGCTGGGGCCCGGTCGTTGGCCTGCGACCGATGCGATGGACGGCACCTACACCAACCCCGATTGTCCCGACTTCGAGGTGCTCGGTGGTGAGCTGCGGTTTGGCCAGACACGGCTTCCGGGGACGGTGGAGCGCCGCAAGGGTTTCAAGCTCTCTGCCGACCGCGAGCTGCGTTACCTGGTCGGCCCGCAGGGATGCAGTCTTGTGCTTGCCGACGAATGGGCCAAGCATCCCGCCATCACGCGCGAGGCTGGCACCGTGGTGACCGGGATTGTGCTCTATTCCGCCGACCGGAGCGAAAACCGGGTATGGACGAAGGTCGACCCGCCGACGCTGTGATTGACGCACGGCCAGAGGGCCTGAGGAGAGACCGCCTGATATGACCGACCCCCTCGACTTCACCGACGCTCGCGTCCTCGTCATCGGAGGGTCGAGCGGGATCGGGAATGGCATCGCCCACGGGTTCCGCCAGCGCGGCGCGCAGGTGACCGTCACCGGCACGCGGCCCGATTTCGGCGACTATCTCGAGGCCGAGGATTCCGATTTCACCGGCCTCGATTACCGCCAGCTCGACCTCACCGATCGCGACGCGGCGGACGTGCTGGCGGCCACCTTCGGCCCGCTCGACGTGCTGGTGCTGTGCCAGGGCACCGTCCGCTACGGGCGGCAGGAGTTCGCCCGCGAGGGCTGGGATGCGGTGGTCGACATCAACCTCAATTCGGTGATGGACGCCGCGCGCGCCTTCCACCCGGCGCTGGCCGAGGCGGGGGGCACAATCATCATCGTCTCCAGCGTCGCCGCGTTCAAATCGACCATCGGCACGCCCGCCTACGCCGCCTCCAAGGCGGGCGCTGCGAGCCTTACCAAGACGCTGGGCGAGGCCTGGGCGAGGGACGGCATCCGGGTCAACGGCATCGCCCCGGGGCTGGTGCCGACCAAGCTTACCTCTGTGACCACCGATCACCCGGAGCGCCTCGAAGCCAGCATCAAGCGCATCCCCCTGCGCCGCATGGGCACGCCCGAGGATATGGCCGGCGCCGCGCTGTTCCTCGCCTCGCCGCTGTCGGCCTACATCACCGGACAGACGCTGGTGGTCGACGGGGGGCTGACGCTCGCCTGAGGGGGAGCAAGTTGATGAAACACTCCCGCAAATCGATCAGTTTGCGGCCCGCAATTCCAACATTCCTACACGCCCACCTGCGCCCGCTGTAGGATTTCGTCCCAGGAGACAGCCCCATGCAATTCACCCGTCTCGGCAAGTCCGGCCTCTCCGTCTCGCGGCTGTGCCTCGGCTGCATGAGCTATGGCGACACCTCCAAAGGCTGGCACGGCGACTGGCTGCTGGACGAGGACGCCGCGCGCCCCTTTTTTCGCGAGGCGCTGCAAGCGGGGATCAACTTCTTCGACACCGCCAACATCTACTCCGGCGGCACCTCGGAAGAGATCACCGGCAAGCTCCTGCGCGACATGGCGCGGCGTGACGAGATCGTGGTCGCGACTAAGGCCTTCGGCGTGTGGCGCAACGCCCCCAATTGCGGGGGGCTGTCGCGGAAGGCGCTGTTCGCGGCGGTCGATGACAGCCTTGCGCGGCTCGGCATGGACTATGTCGACCTGTTCCAGATCCATCGCTGGGACGATGTCACGCCCATCGAAGAAACGATGGAGGCGCTCCACGACATCATGAAGGCGGGCAAGGCGCGCTATATCGGCGCGTCCTCGATGTATGCGTGGCAATTCGCCAAGGCGCAGGAGACTGCCCGCGCCAATGGCTGGACGCGGTTTATCTCGATGCAGAACCAGCTCAATCTGCTCTACCGCGAGGAGGAGCGCGAGATGCTCCCGCTATGCGCGGCCGAGGGTGTCGGCGTGATCCCGTGGAGCCCGCTCGCGCGCGGACGGCTGTCGCGGCCGTGGGGCGAAAGCACGGTCCGCAGCGAGACCGATGTGGTCGGCAAGGCGCTCTACAAGGCCGAGGACGAGGCCGACCGCGCAGGTGTGGATGCGGTGCAGCAGCTGGCCAGCGCGCGGGGCGTGCCGATGGCGAGCCTCGCGCTCGCATGGCACTATACCAAGCCCGCCGTCACCGCCCCGATCATCGGCGCGACCCGGCCCGGACACATCGCCGACGCGGTGCGCGCGCTCGACATCACGCTCTCGGCTGAAGCGATCGCCGCGCTTGAAGCGCCCTACCGGCCCAAGTGGCCCACCGGCATGGGGATGCCGATGCCCGCGATGGACAAGGTGAGCGTAGAGGCAGGCTGATCCTGTCCGGTTTCGGGGCGCGGCGGCCTCGCCCACGCAAGGCTTACACACCGCTGCAATCCAGTCACAAACGCGTCACACCCTTGCGCCACTCCCGCACAAAACCGGGGCTGGCTGAAACATGGATGTCGTCAATATCTTCCTGACGAGCGAACTGGGCGAGAGCCTTGAGGATTTCGTCCACGACCAGCGCCGCTTCACCTTCGACAGGCTGGGGCCCGAGGGTCCGCGGCGGCTGGTCGAGGGGCCGATGTGGGCCTTCGTCGACTGGGTGATGCCCGAGCTTGCCGGGCTCGAGATGTGCCGCCGACTGCGCGCCGACACGCGCACTGCCGATGCCCATGTGACCATGGTGCTCGAGGAGGATGACCCCGAAGACCGCCGCCGCGCCTTGCGCGCCGGGGCGGACGACTACGTGATCGGGCCGCTCACTCGTACCGCGGTGCTCGACCGGGTGCTGGCGCTGCAATCGCGCGGGGTCGAGCGCCAGGCGACGCGGCGCTTCGAGCTGGGCGCGCTCACGATCGACATGGCCGCATTGCAAGCTCGCTGGAACGAGCAGCCGATCGTGCTGCGCCCCAACGAATTCCGCCTGCTGCGCTTCCTCGCCGAAAACCCCAACCGGGTGCTGACCCGCGAGGACCTCATCAATGGCCTCGGCAAGCGCGAACCTCCGATCGACGAGCGCACGGTCGATGTGTGGATCGGCCGGCTGCGGCGCGCGATCAAAGCCGCAGGCGGCGGCAACCCGCTGCGCACGGTGCGGTCGTTGGGGTATGTTTTCGATTTGAGCTGAGCGGGGCAGCGGCGGAGGCTGCCGTTGCGGGCGCACCGAAAGCAAAGTACCATTTGTTGGTGATCTCGCTGAGCAAGCCAATTCAACTCTTTATCGTAGCAGCGGTCGCATGCCTTGCGACTTTAGCATCGGTCACACTGCCGTTCGTTCCTACGCAATGGAACTTGCTATGGTCAGTCGGCATTCCAACTGTGGTCGGGTTAACTTCGGGCCCGCGCACAAAGTCGGATGCTCGCTTATTGGTTCAGTTGGCCACGCGGATGATCTGGGTCTTCATGCTCGTAGGCTGGTCGTGGGCCATTGTGTTTGTGACGCTGGGGATCCACGGAACCTGACGCTCCGCTTTTCACCCAATTCCGGTCGTTCCGGCGACGCCGCAATTGCGGTCATTTCTAGCCTCGGCTACTTTGGATCAGTGGTTCGAACATTGCTCCTACTGAGTATATCGCTTGCCTTAAGCGCCTGCGATGACGCGTGTTCCAATGAATTCATAACTCGGCTTGCGTCGCCAAACGGCGAGCGCGAAGCGGTGATGTTTCAACGCGACTGCGGCGCGACGACAGGATACTCGACGCAAATCTCGATTGTGGAAACCGGACAAGCCCCGTCAGGAGAGGGCAATGCGTTCCGCGCGGATGACGATCATGGGGCCGCGAAAATCGGAAATTGGGGCGGGTCATGGGCGGAAATGAAGTGGCTAGCTTCAGACCGCTTACTCGTCCGGTACGCCGAAAAGTCACGGATATTTGAGCAGGACGATTCGATTGCAGGCGTATCGGTCAGTTACGAATCTGTCGCGATGTGATCCTCGGCAATCCACACGTTCGCGGACATTGGCCAGCCGGCCCTGAAGCTACCCCCCAAAGCAAAAGGCCGCCCCCCGAAGGGAGCGGCCTTTGCGTTTGCCGTCAGGACTGGATCAGAACTGCGCCTTCAACCCGAGCGAGAAGCTCGTGCCGACTTCGAAGGTGTTGATCTCGATGCGGTTGCCGTTGAACTCCTGATATTCGAAGTTGTCGCGGCCGAAGATGTTGCGCACATCGAAGCTCAGCTCGAGCGGCACGCCGCCCAGCTTTACCTCGCCGCGTGCGACGAAATCGACAGTCAGGCCAGGGTCCTCAACAACGTCGGGCAGCGGCCCGCCGCGCAGGGTGACGCGCTCGCTCGCGTAGTTCACCAGGAAGGTGAACTGCTGCACCTTCTCGGTGTCCTCGAGGCCGAGCGACAGGTTCGCCACGTGATCCGACTGGCCAACCAGCGGCGCCCCGACATCGAACAGCAGGCTCGCGTCCTGGTTGGGCGTGCCCGGCACCGGGGCAAGATCGCCCGCGGCCACCGAGATGCTCGACTTGCTGTAGGTGTAGTTGGCGATCACGAGGATCTGCTTGGTTTCGAAGAACCCACCCCAGTTGTAGAGGTCGAAGGAGTAGGAGGCGTCGAGTTCGGCGCCGTAGAGCTCGGCCGAGGGCGCATTGGCATAGCTGGTGCGCAGTTCGCCGGGCACGAAGATCAGGAAGTTCTCGATCGGGTTGGTGATTTCCTTGTAGAACCCGGCGAGGCTGACCTTCTTGCGCCCGCCGAGGTAATATTCGGCGCGTGCTTCGAAGTTGGTCAGTTCGCTGTCCTGCAGGAACGGGTTACCGATGTAGCGGCGGTTCGATTCCGGATCGAAGTAGAGCTGTTCGACCAGCTCGCGGAACTGCGGGCGCGCGATGGTCTGCGAGGCCGAGAGGCGCAGCTGCAGATCGTCGGTCGCCTCGAAGGTGATCGTCCCGCCGGGCAGCAGGTAATCATTGCTGATGTTGGTGGGCGTCGCTCCGGCGATCGGCGTGTTGAAGATCGTCTGGTCGATCGCGACGGTCTGGACGCCGTCTTCGAAACGCGCGCCGAGTTCGACGGTCAGGCGGTCGATCGGCGCCCAGCGGACCTGGCCGTAGGCAGCGTGCACGGTCAGCGCCGCGTCGAACACCGGGAAGGGCGAACGTTCGAGGATCGACACGTCGAAGAACCGGGACCCGGCCGGCACCACAGTGCCGTTGGGAAGCGTCAGCGGTCCCGGGGTGGTCGCGGTGGTGGCAGCGTTGTAGATGTCGCCCGGCTGGCGCAGGCCCAGCGCGAGGATCAGGGCGCTCGACTGGTCGGCGGTCAGGTATGCGTTGCACACCGTGCCGCAAGACACCAGCGGCTGGAAGGCGCGGCTGGACGACCGGCGGCTGGTATCGAGATAGGAATAGCCGACCGTCAGATCGAGGGTGTCGAGCAGCTCGTAGGAGATGTCGATCCCGCCGAAATACTGGTCTTCCTGCAGATCGTCGAATTCCACCTGGGGGCGGTTGGCGAACTGCTGCGCGCCGATACCGCCGACGTTGGCGACGAATTGCCCTTCGAAGGTGTTGGCCGGTGCATTGCGGTTGGTGCGGACATATTCAACGGTTGCGTTGAACGGCGCTTCGCGATCGGTGCGGGC
>JAIYEK010000135.1 GCA_027487015.1 Erythrobacteraceae bacterium
CACATGTACGCCAACGAAACCTCGAACCGCCTCTTCGCCGCCGCTTTCTCGGTCGTGATCTCGGCAGCCTTCTTCGCTTTCGCGATCATCCCCGCCAGCCCCTCGCTCGTCGCCTGATCGACCCGCAACCCAGACCAAAGGACCAAGACCCATGTTCGGAAATGACAACACTGCCCGCTTCGCTTCGGCCGCCTTCGCTGTTATCCTGACGGTTGCCAGCTTCGCTTTCGCAATCGTCCCCGCTACGCCCGGCCTGATGGCCTGATCGCCCAGCCGCAAACAGGAGTTCGACTGAAATGAACGACATCAGGAATTCGGGCGGCACCCCGCCGAGCCGCAGTTTCCGTCTCGACAAGATGAACGGCAAGGTCTTCGGCGTGTGCTCGGGCATCGGCAACTACTTCGGCGTCGACCCGATGCTGGTCCGCCTCGGCTTCGTGCTTGCCACCCTGCTCGGCGTCGGCGCTCCGGTGCTGATCTACGTCGCGATCGCGCTGATCGCGGATTGAGTGCAGCGACGAAAAGCGGTTCCCGGTTTTCGGGCCGCTGCACCTGAATTGAAGTAACCGGGAAGGGGCCTCGCAAGGCCCCTTCTTAGTTTACATCGCCGAGATACCGCCATCCAGCTTGAGCTCGGCGCCGGTCATGAAGCGGCTCTCGTCGCTCGCCAGATAGAGCACCGCGTTGGCGATGTCGTTGGGCTCGCCCACGAACTTGAGCGGGATCTGCCGCGCCAGCTTTTCGAGCAGCACATCCTTGTCGAGCGCATGGGCGCGCGCCGTCCCATCGAGGATCGGGGTGTCGACGAAGGTCGGGTGCACCGAATTGCAGCGGATCTGCATGCCCTTCTTCGCACAGTGCAGCGCGATCGACTTCGACAGCATCCACACCGCCGCCTTGGATGCGTTGTAGGCCGGCATGGTGTCGCTCGCGATCAGACCCGCGATTGAAGAGATGTTGATGATCGATCCCGGAGCATGCTCGCGCATTAAAGGCAGGGCCTTCTGGCAGCCGTGGAAGATCGAGTTGACGTTGATGTCAAAGCAGCGCTGCCAGTCGCCGAAATCGCAGGCCTCGATATTGCCCGGCACGCCGATCCCGGCGTTGTTGACCAGCACATTGAGGCCGCCGAGTTTTTCGCGGGCGGCGTCGACGGCGGATTCCCACTGGGCGGGATCGGTCACGTCATGCGCGATGGCGTAGGCGGTGCCTTCGCCCAGCTCGGTGTTGATGATCGCCGCGGTTTCCTCCGCGCCCGCACCGTTGATGTCGGTCGCCAGCACCCGCGCGCCTTCCTGGGCGAGCCGGATGCAATGCGCACGGCCCAAGCCTTGCGCGCCGCCCGTCACCAGGGCCATCTTGCCCGCTACACGTCCTGCCATATCTCTTATTCCTCTCCCAGAAATCCCGGCGTCAAAAGCATCGCGATCCGCACGTCGACCGCGTGCCCGGCGCGCCGCCACTCGGCCACAAAGCGCGAAAGATCGCGCAAGGCAACCCGGTGGACGATGATGTTCTCGCCTTCCGTCCCGCCGCCGTCGCCGACGCGTTCGAGCGCGGTCGCTTTCAGCAAGGTGAAGCATTCCGAGACCATGCCGGGGGAGGAGTAGAACTCGCCCAGCACCTCGAGTGTGCCGGCGCGGTAGCCGGTCTCCTCCTCCAGCTCGCGTGCGGCTGCGGCGGTGGCTTCCTCGCCCTCGCCGCCCGCATCATCGCCGACGAGGCCTGCGGGAATCTCGAGGCTGAAACGGCCGAGCGGCACACGGTACTGGCTGACGAGGATGACGTGGCGGGTGCCGTCCGGGTCATCGTCGAGCGCGATGATCGCGGCGGCACGGATGCCGCGCGCGCGGCCGACATATTCCCAGCGTCCCCGCGTCTTGGCGGTGATGAAGCGGCCTTCCCACTGCACGATTTCGGGCAGGTCGGCGTCGCGGTCTCGTTCCAAGATGAAAAACCCCGTTCGTCCTGAGCTTGTCGAAAGATAGTCCTTCTTCAGCGTCGGATCAGAAGTGAAGAGCGGCTCTTCGACAAGCTCAGGGCGAACGGGTCAAGAGCATTGTTCGAGGGGCGAGGATCAAACCTCGATCAGCCGGTCGGGCAGCTCGTTTGCGTCATCCGCCCCGCGCGGGAAATGTTCGGCAAGGATGAAGCCGACATCGCGGATGCCGACCGCAAGTCCCTCGGCCACGCGCCCGTGGCGGATGTGGGCGAGCATGTCGCCCATCGCCTCGCCCCACACCTCGGCGGGCACTTTGGCGGCGATGCTTTCATCGGCGACGATCTCGGCGCGGCGTTCGCACATCGAGAGGTAGATGAGCACGCCGGTGTGCCCGGTGGTGCGGCCCCGCGCGCCGACCTTGAACTGGCGCACCGCCTGCGCGCGGACTCGCTGGGTCTTCACCGGGGCCGGGACCAGCAGCCATTTGAGCGGCTGCCATTGCTGGATCAGCCACACGCCGAGGAATTTCACGAGGCCCAAGGCGATCACCATGCTGGCAAGCTCGCCCGCGGTCCATTCGTGGCCCCATCCGCTGACGGCGCTGTCCCAGGCATCGAGGAAGGGCTCGGGGAAGGCGGCAAAGACGCTCATCGCGGTGAAGGCCGCGCCCGCCGCCCACAGCAGCGCGACGTCGGTATAGCCGTCGGAGCTTTCTGCGAGAACGGTGACAATCTCGCCCGAAGTCGCGCTTTCCGCCTCGGTCACCGCGTTGGCGACGAGCTTACGCCCGGCATCATCCATCATCGCCATGGCCTACCATCCCCCCGAAGCGCCGCCGCCACCATCGGCGCCGCCGCCGAAACCGCCGAAGCCGCCGCCGCCGCCGCCAAAGCCGCCACCGCCACCGCCCCAGCCGCCGCCATTGCCGCTATTGTTGATGATGCCGCGCGCAATCGCGCTGCCGACTTCCCACAGAATCACGTCGCGCGCCGTATCGCCCAATCCGCGGCTGCCCCACGGCCCATTGCCTTTCGAACGGTACTTGCGTCGCCGCCCTGCGCTGGCGAGGATCGGGATCACAAAGAAGAAGAATATGAAGGCAAGCCAGATCAGCACGCCGAAGGGAAAGCCCCCGTCGCTACGGCTCTCCTGAGCCTGCGCCACCTTGGCGGCCTCCTCGATCGCGATCGCGTCCTCGGGGCTCTTGGCGAGGTGCGCGAGGATGGCATTCACCCCGTCGGTGACCCCTGCATCGAAATTGCCTTCCTTGAAGCGCGGGGTGATCACGTCCTTGATTACGCGCCCGGCCATTATCCCGCCGAACCAGCCGTGGAGGCCGTAGCCGACCACGATCCGCATCTTGCGTTCGTTGGGAGCGACAAGCAGCATGAGGCCCATGTCGCGCTGCGTGCCACCGACCCCCCACTTATTGGTGAACAGCGTGGAACCGTAGGTCTCGATTGACGCGCCCCCCAGGCTCGGCACGGTCGCGACGATGATCGCCCGGCCGGTCTCCTTGTTGTAGGCGCGCAGCTGCTGGTCGAGCTTCGCCTCGGTCGCGGGCGAGAGGATATTCGCCCCGTCATAGACTGGTCCGTCCGGACGCGGCGGATAGTCCTGCGCGTGCGCCGTCCCTGCCAGGGCGAGCCATGCGAGGCCCGCCAGCAGCACCAGCGCCCGGCGCAGCGGGGCGATAAGGGCGATCACCTCAGTTCGTGGCCGCGGGGGTCTGCGTGCCGGTGATCTGGCTCATGTCGACCTTGGGGTTGGCCTTGGCCGCCTCGTCCGCCTCGAAATATTCGAGCGCCTTGGAGCCGTGGATCACGTTTGCCCCAATGCTCGAGGGGAAGGTACGGATCTCGGTGTTGTAGTCACGCGCGAGGTCGTTGTAGCGCACCCGCTCGGTGTTGATCTGGTTGTTGGCCTCGTCGATCGCCACCATCAGATCGCCGAAGCGCGGCTGGCTGGCGAGCTGGGGGTAGTTTTCCACCACCGTGCGCAGCTGGCCAAGCGCCTGCGTCAGCTGGTTCTGGGCATCGTTGAACTTCTTGAACTCTTCCGGGTTCGACAGGTCATCAGTGGTGATGTTGATCGAGGTCGCCCGCGCGCGCGCGTCGATCACGCCTTGGAGAATGTCCTTCTCCGAGATCGCAGCGGCCTGCACCA
Source organism: Erythrobacteraceae bacterium (assembly GCA_027487015.1). Lineage (GTDB taxonomy): Bacteria > Pseudomonadota > Alphaproteobacteria > Sphingomonadales > Sphingomonadaceae > Erythrobacter. Next base: position 4,109 of record JAIYEK010000135.1, read on the forward strand.
CGGCGACGAGGTTGGGGATCTTGTCCGAGCGGTTCTGCAGCGCGCTCTCGACATTGCCCCACTGCGCCTTGGCGGCTTCTTCCTTGGTCGGGATCGAGTTGATCCCGCAAGCTGAAAGGCTGAGCGCAGCGACGGCAGCGAGCGCGCCGCGCAGCATGGTGGTAAGGTTCATCGCGTGGGTCCCTCCTGAAGGCGCGGGGTCTTGCCCTGCCAAAGCTTCTGTATTGTGCATATAGCACACCTCCTTGCCGGTTCAAGCGGGGGACGGCGCGGCGCGTGCGGCTTGGCAGCGCGGCGGGCGGGTGCCAGAACATGGTGAACAGCGGACACAAAGGGGATCAACATGCTGTCGGAATTCCGGGACTTCATCGCCAAGGGCAATGTCATGGACTTGGCCGTGGGCGTCATCATCGGCGCGGCGTTCGGCGCGATAGTCAAGTCGCTGACCGACGAGATCATCATGCCGATCATCGGCGCATTGATCGGGAATGTCGATTTCTCGAACCGCTACATCGTGCTCTCGGGCGCGGTCGCACCCGGCACACCGCTCGCCGCCGCGCGCGAGGCGGGGGCGAACGTGCTGGGGCTCGGGGCCTTCGTGTCGGTGGTGATCAATTTCGTGATCCTGGCCTTCGTCATCTTCCTCTTGGTGCGCTACGTGAGCAAGGTGACCGCCAAGATGTCGAAGCCCGCCGAGGAAGCCGCGCCCGCCGGCCCGACCGAGATCGAGCTGCTCGCCGAGATCCGCGACGCGCTCCGTAAGTGACGCAGCCCATCCGGGCTGCGATATCCTCGCTCACGCGACCTAAGGGTCGCGTCGCTGCGGGCGGGCAGTCGCCCTTGCGGCGGCTGCGCCGCCGAATGCGCCACACGCGAGCGCGCGCTTCATCCACTTCACATTCAGGATTCCAGCGCTATATCCGTCCTCGCCGGTTTCGACCGGCTATGGCGATAAATTGCTGCGTGCAATAGATGCAACGGACCCGGGGGCAGTACCCGGCGGCTCCACCAGAAGCGGCGGCCCCTCATCCGGGCGCCGCAACTCCTGATGGGGCCGAACCAGGATCGACGTGTGTTGAAAAGCGTAGTTTTTGCCCGGGCTGAGTAACCCGCATAAGGCTCAAAACCCATAAGTGCCAACGACAACGAAGCACTCGCAATCGCTGCGTAATTGATGGGCTAACGCCCTTCTTTTATTAGGCCAAAAAGCGCGGTTGGACCGAACCGGGCAACAGAATCGGATACCGGGCGTCCGGGGGTACG
>JAIYEK010000134.1 GCA_027487015.1 Erythrobacteraceae bacterium
AGCTTGGCCTTGTCGCCCCGCATCCGCCGGTCGGCAGCCGCAGCGGCATCAAGCACCTTGCGCGGCAGATGCGGCGCGAACACCACGCGCCGCCCCATCGCCCGGCCGATCGCGGCGGCGAGTTCCTTGTGGCTCCACCCGCCCTCGCGGCCATCATCGGGCTCATAAACCTTCCCGCGGGTCGGCGCAGCATTGGTGGCGGCGAGGCTCACCAGCAGGGTCGCCAGATCGTCCGCGTGGATGATCGAGGTCGCGCCGCCCGGCGGCAGCGGGACGACGCCCCACTTGGCCGCGCGAAACAGGTCGAGCATGTCGATATCGCGCGGGCCATAGACGGCGGGCGGGCGCACCGTGGTCCAGTCGAGCCCGCTCGCCTCCACCAGCGCCTCGGCCTTGGCCTTTGAGGCGCCGTAGACCGAAAGCTCCGGCATCCGGGCAGAGAGCGAGGAGACGAACACCAGCCGCTTCACGCCTGCGTCCTTCATCGCCGCAATGACATTGGCGGTGCCGGTGACATTCGCCACATCGAACTCGCGCGGGTCGGGGGTGTTGGTGAGCCCCGCGACATGCACCACCGCGTCCGCGCCCTGCACCAGCGAGGCGAGCGCCGCCTCGTCCGCAAGGTCGCCGCGCACCCACTCGACCCCGGCACGCGGGGCCTGATCGCGGCGGGCGAGCGCGCGCACCGTGTGGCCCTGCTTCAGCGCCTCTTTCAGCGCCGCGCTGCCGACAAAACCGGTCGCGCCGGTGATCGCGAGCGTGCTCACAGCAGCACCATGTGATCGCGGTGGATCACGCAGGAGCGCGGCGCGTAGCCCAGCCGCTCGGCCTGCTCCTCCGCGCGCTTGCCGGCGATCAGCTGGATTTCGCCCGCATCATATTCGGCAAGGCCTTGAGCCAAGCGTTCGCCTTTCAGCGAGAGGACGCTGACCAGATCGCCGCGCCGGAAGGTGCCGGAGACGCCGACCACCCCCGCCGCGAGCAGGCTCGCCCCGCCCTTCAAAGCCTCGGCGCAGCCCTTGTCGACGCGCAATTCGCCAGCCGGGGCCAGCCGCCCGCCGAGCCACGCCTTGCGCGCGGAGGCCGCGCTGACGGGGAGGAACAGCGTGCCTGTTCCCGCGGCCAGCGCGTTGGCGATGGGGGATTCCCACGTTCCGTTGATGATGCCGAGCGCGATCCCCGCCCGCGTCGCAATCTGCGCGGCCTGAAGCTTCGAGGTCATCCCGCCCGAGCCGAGGCCCGAGGACGAGGCGCTGCTCGCCATCGCCATCACTTCGGGCGTCACGGCGTCAACCACCGGGATCAGCGTCGCCCCGTCCTCGCGCGGATCGCGGTCGTAGAGCCCATCGACGTCCGACAGCAGCAGCACCATATCGGCATTCGCTGCTTGCGCCACCCGCGCGGCCAAGCGGTCATTGTCGCCGAACCGGATTTCCTCGGTGGCGACGCTGTCGTTCTCGTTGATCACCGGGATCACCCCGGCCTCCAGCAGACGATCGAGCGTGGCCGCAGCGTTGAGATAGCGCCGCCGGTCCTCGAGGTCGCCCAGCGTCAGCAGCATCTGCGCCGCGGTGATGCCATGCTCGCCCAGCGCGCGGCTCCACAGGTCGGCGAGCTGGATCTGGCCCACGGCGGCCGCGGCCTGCGCGTCGGCGAGGCTCCCGCGTCCGCCCTTCGGCAGCGCCAACCGCGCTGCGCCCAGCGCAATCGCGCCCGAGCTCACCACGATCACCTGCGGGCCTTGCTGACGGATGGCGGCAAGGTCCTGAGCGAGGCTGTGCAGCCATGCGACGCCCGCCGTCCCGCCCCGCACCAGCAGCGCGGAGCCGATCTTGACCACGATCCGCCGCGCGGCGGTGATGTCAGACAGCTTGGTCAGCATCGCTGGCTCAGATCGGCGACCACTCGGGTTCGTCGTCCTCGTCCTCGATCTCGACCGTCTTGGTCTCAGTCGAGGTCGAGGCAGGCAGGTAGCCGAGCACCGCGTCGAGCAGTTCGGGGATCCCTGCGCCGGTCGCGCCCGAGACGGCGAAGACCTTGTCCGCGCCCGCTTCCAGCAGTTCCGCGCGATAGGCCTCGACCAGTTCGGCATCGGCCAGATCGAGCTTGTTGAGCACCACCAGCCGCGCCTTGTCCTCCAGCCCTGCGCCGTAAGCGGCGAGCTCATCCTCGACGATGCGCATCGCCTCGGCGGGGTCGGCTTTCTCGGTGCCGGTGATGTCGATGAGGTGGATCAGCACCCGGCAGCGCTCGATATGGCCGAGGAAGCGGTCGCCGATGCCGGCACCCTCGGCCGCGCCCTCGATCAGCCCCGGAATGTCGGCGAGCACGAATTCGCGGCCCTTGTGGCGCACCACGCCGAGCTTGGGGACCAGCGTGGTGAAGGCATAATCGCCGACCTTGGCCTGCGCGTTGGAAACAGCGTTGATGAAGGTCGATTTGCCCGCATTGGGCATGCCGACAAGGCCGACATCGGCGAGCAGCTTCAGCCGCAGCCACACCCACGCCTCTTGGCCCGGAATGCCATCCTGGTGCTGGCGCGGCGCGCGGTTGGTCGAGGTCTTGTAGGAGGCATTGCCGCGCCCACCCATCCCGCCTTCGAGGAACACGATCTGCTGGCCGACCTCGGTGAAATCGGCGAGCACTTCCTCCTTGTCCTCGGACAGGATCTGCGTGCCGACGGGCACCTTGATGACGAGCGGCTTGGCGCTCGCGCCGGTGCGGTCCTTGCCCATCCCGTGCTGGCCGCGCGGGGCCTTGAAGTGCTGCGAATAACGGAAGTCGATCAGCGTGTTGAGCCCGGCGACGGCCTCGAACACGATGTCGCCGCCGCGCCCGCCATTGCCGCCGTCGGGCCCGCCATATTCGACGTACATCTCACGCCGGAAGGAGACGGCCCCGGGGCCGCCTCCGCCGGACTTCACATAGATCTTGGCTTGGTCGAGAAAATGCATCGCGGGCGCATAGGGAATTTTTGCTGCGATTGCGAGGGGAATGGCAAAACCAGCCTCCCCTCCCTCAAGGGAGGGGAGGACAAGAGTCAGAACCTCGCTTCCACGCCCACTACTGCCGAGCGCCCCGGCGAGACGAAGCTGAACACCTGCTCGTACTCCTCGCCGAGCAGGTTTTCGGCGCGGGCGAAGGCGCTGAGCGTCTCGGTCAGCTTCACCCGCGCGTTGAGGTTGACCAGCGTGTAATCGTCCAGCGTCACCCGCACCGGCACGAAGCTCGGATCGGTGAAGGCGACGTCAGGCGTCGCGCCATTGTGACGCACCACCAGCGTGGCCGAGGCTGTGTCGCCCGCCGCGGTCCACGTCAGCGCGGCGCTGGCGATGTGCTTCGGGCGGCGCACCTCCTCGACCCCGTTCTCCTCGGCATCGAGATAGGAATAGGCCGCATCGAGGCTCCACTGCTCGGCAAGCTTGGCGGCCAGCGACACTTCCACGCCGCGCTGCTTGCTCTTGGTGGCGCGGTTGGCCGGAGTGGCGATGAAATTCGGCGGCGGGAAGGTGGTGAAGATCTCGCCTTCGAGCTCGCTGTCGAAATAGGTCACCGCCAGATTGGCGTTTTCGCCGATCTGCTGGTCGAGACCCGCTTCCCACCCCGTCGACTTCTCGGGCCGCAGCGCCGCGTTGCCGATGAAGCGGCCGTCGACGAAGCCGTAGAGCTCGAAGAAGCCGGGGTTCTTGACCCCGCTCCCAGCAGCCGCGCGCAGTCGGGTAGTTTCGGTGATCCGGTAGCCTGCGCCGACGCGGAAGGTGGTCGCGTCCTGGAACAGGTCGTTGATGTCGTGACGGATCGCCGCGCTGACATCGAAGACCTCGCCCGCATAGCGGTATTCGCCCACCAGCCCGACCTGTTCGACCTCGCGCCGCCCGGTGAACCCGCCGCTGCTGGCGAGGGTGTTGCGGAAGCCCTCCACCTCGTAGTCGGCGGCGAAGGTGAGGTTGTGGTCGTCCGCGAGGGCGAAGGCCGTCACATAGGAGGCCTTGACCCGGTCGCCCTTGCTGCCGCTGGCCTGCCCGAAGGCGCCGAAGGTGTCGCGCGCGACATCGGCGATCTGGGCGGAGAGGTCGTGCGTCCAGCGCCCCTCCAGCGTGTCGAGCCGCGCGCCGACGAGGGCGTAGATCGCCTCGTTGGTGAAGCGGCTGCCGGGGCTGTCGATGGTGAAGCCGAAGGTGGGGCTGGTCGCGTCGAAATCCTGATCGTTGAAGAGCCCCTCGGTGCGGATGAAGCGGGCTGCGGCGCGCAGGGTGAGCGTATCGCTCACGTTGACGCTGCCCTGGCCTGCGAGGGTGTAGCTGTCGCGGCCGATATCACGGGTGCCGCCGCGCGCGCTGGGTTGGCCATCGGTGCTGACGACAACGGCGGAGAGCGCGGCGTCCCAGCTATCGCCATTGGCGCCGTAACGCAGCGCGCCGTTCACCGTGCCTTGCGTGCCGCCCTCAAGCCGCGCCGCAAAGCCCGGCACTGCGCGCCCGCTGGCGCTTTGATAGGCGATCACCCCGCCGATCGCATCGGAGCCATAGAGCGCCGATTGCGCGCCCCGCAGCACTTCAAGCCGCGCGCCGGGTTCGGCCTGCAAGGTGCCCACGTCGAACTCGCCCGCGAAGGGATCGGAAACCTCGATGCCGTCGACCAGCACCAGAACGTGATTTGCCTCCGAGCCGCGCAGCCGGATCTGGGTCTGGCCCGCGATGCCTGCCACCGCCACGCCGGGGACATCGCGCAGCACGTCGGCGATGTCGCGGGTCTGGCGCTGGTCGAGTTGGTCAGCCGTAATGAGGCTGACCGCCCCGGGATAGCGCCCTGTGGTATCCAGCAATCCCGACCGGCTGGCGCTGACGATAATGTCGTTGCGCGCCGCGGCTGTGGAGATGGGGGGTTGATTATCCTCCTGGGCTTCATCCTGCGCCCACACAGGCACAGCCCAAACCAGCGCCGCCCCAGCGACGCTTCCCAACAATGCAAAATTTTTCACGGATTCCTCCCGTCATCAGCAACATGGGGGCTGAGATCGGATCCCATCCCTCACAGCCCGGTGATGTCGCTCACAACGAAAGTCAGTTTCCGCGCCTGGCCAATCCCTGAGCCAAGCAAAGAGCGACACGCCCCGGTCGGTCTCCTGGCTCACGGATCA
>JAIYEK010000236.1 GCA_027487015.1 Erythrobacteraceae bacterium
AAGCGGATCATGGTTGTCGAGGATAATGACCTCAACCGAAAACTGTTCTGCGACGTGCTCAAGGCCAACGGCTTCGAGGTGGAACCCGTGTCCGATGGCGACAAGGTGCTCGATACGGCGCTGGCCGCGATGCCCGATCTCATCATCATGGACATCCAGCTCGGCGGCATCTCGGGCGTCGACCTGATCGAAGCGGCGAAACGCGACCGGCGGCTGGCAGGCATTCCCGTGCTCGCGGTGACCGCCTTTGCCGCGAAGGGTGACGAGGAACGCATCCGCGCGGCCGGGGCCGAGGGCTATCTCTCCAAGCCGGTCTCGATTGGCCCGTTCATGAGCGCGGTGAACGCGCTGGTGTGATCCGCCTCAGGCATAGCGCGCCGCGACTTCGACCACGAAGGTGATCGCAGTCAGACACATGCCCACCATGAAGCTCTTGTAGGCATAGGCGAGGTATTTGTACTTCTTGCGCTGGAGCACCTGCCCGTTCTGGTAGATGTCGTGCAGCATCGCGCGGAGCACCGTCTCGTCGGCGCGCAGATCGGCCAGCACGCTGCCCGTCCATTCATCCTCGTCAAGGTGGGTGAATGTGCCGAAGAACAGCATGTTGGACCTGCCGTCATTGAGCCTTGCCGCAGCCGGATCGCCGACCGAAGGCAGCACCGCGAACACCGCGCACATCGCCGAGATGAAGGCGAACAACGCCAGCACCCCGAGCGAGAACGGCAAGGCGCCGTTGCGGGCTTGTCCGACAGTGATGGTGAAGACGAGGAACGTCGCCCCCATCAGGATCGAGGCCTTCTGATCAGCCATCTGGCTGAGCGAAATGTTGATCTGCTGCGTGGTGCGCAGCAGATGGATCGCATGGTTGGAATAACCCGAAGGCGAAAGCAGCGACGGCGCTGCCTTGGGCGGATCGGCTGGCTCCCGATTGTCGTTCATACTTCCCCCCCGGGAAAGGCCTCTGGCCGAAGCGCGGTGCGCAAAGCTTGACAAGCTGCATCATCCGCCGCTTTGCAGCCGTAATAGAGGGCTAGAGCCCGCCCTACAACCGACACGCCGCAAACCGGTCCAACGAAAGCACGCAAGTCATGACCCCCGCAGACGTCGACGCCAAGATCCGCACCCTCATCGAACCCTTCAACAAGAAGGGCGTCGCCATTGAGGACGCGACCACCTTTGCCGGCGATCTCGAGTTCGACAGTCTGACCGTGATGGATTTCGTCGCCGAGATCGAAGACGAGTTCGATGTGATCATCTCGATGAACCAGCAGGCCGAGATCGAAAACTGGGGCCAGCTCGTCGCGGCAGTCCACAAGCTGCAGGATAGCTGATAATGGCGACCGCTATGACCGACACCATCACCGCTGCCGAGCCCGTCGACCTGCTCTCCAAGTTCGACCCGATCATCCAGACCCGCGAGCAGCTGCTTGCCGCCGGGGTGGAGGATCCATTCAATCTGGTGATGGAGCAGGTGCTCTCGCCCACCCGCGCGATCTGCAACGGGCGCGATACGATCCTGCTCGGCACCTACAACTACATGGGCATGACCTTCGACCCCGACGTGATCGCGGCTGGCAAGGCGGCGATGGAGGATTTCGGCGCGGGGACGACCGGCAGCCGCGTGCTCAACGGCACCTTCCGCGACCACCGCGATGTCGAGGCCGCGCTGCGCGAATTCTACGACATGGACCACGCGATGGTCTTCTCGACCGGCTACCAGGCCAATCTCGGGATCATCTCCACGCTGGCGGGCAAGGGTGACTACATCATCCTCGACATCGACAGCCACGCCTCGATCTATGATGGCTGCGCGATGGGCAATGCCGAGATCGTGCCCTTCCGCCACAACGACGTCGAGGCGCTGGAGAAGCGCCTGAAGCGCATCCCCGAAGGCGCGGGCAAGCTGGTGGTGCTCGAGGGCGTCTATTCGATGATGGGCGATGTCGCCCCGCTCAAGGAAATGGTGCGCATCGCCAAGGAAAACGGCGCGATGGTGCTGGTCGACGAGGCGCATTCGATGGGCTTCATCGGCGAGCATGGCCGCGGCGTCGCCGAGGAGCAGGGCGTGCTGGACGACGTCGATTTCATCATCGGCACCTTTTCCAAGAGCGTCGGAACGGTCGGCGGCTTCTGCGTCTCCAACCACCCGAAGTTCGAGGTGCTGCGCCTCGTGTGCCGCCCCTACGTCTTCACCGCCGCGCTGCCGCCTGCGGTGATGGCGAGCTCGGCCACCTCGATCCGCAAGCTCATGCATGGCGGCAACAAGCGCGCGCATCTGTGGGAGAACAGCCGCACCCTCCACGCCGGCCTCAGAGCGCTGGGCTTCCAGCTCGGCACCGAGACCCCGCAGAGCGCGATCATCGCTGTCATCATGCCCGATCTCGAAAAGGGCGCGATGATGTGGGAGGCGCTGCTGAAAGAGGGCCTCTACGTCAACCTCGCGCGGCCCCCGGCCACCCCGGCCGGCATGACCCTGCTGCGCTGCTCGCTGTGCGCCGAGCACTCGGCCGAGCAGGTGCAGACCATCCTCGGCATGTTCGAGCGGGCCGGCAAGGCAATCGGGATTATCTGAGGCAGGGCGCCAAAAGCCGATTGCCTTTCGATTTCGCGGCGATAGATTACCCCTGTTTTTCAAGGGGTCGCATTCCATGAGATTTGTTTCGTCGGTTCGGCGAGCCGCGCTCGGCGTGTCCGCCAGCGTGGCCGTTTTTGCTGTGTCGGGTTGTGGTGGAGGCGGCAGCAGCTCGGGCTCACCACCGTCCTCCGGGACGCCGACCCGCCCCAGCTTCACCTCTTCGGCCACGCCCAGCGTCGCAGAGAACACGGCCGGGGTCTTCTACACGGTGACCGCGACCGACCCGCAAAGCGACCCGATCACCTACTCGCTGTTTTCTGGTGTCGATGCGGACAAGTTCGTGCTTGAGAGCAATGGCGGGCTGCGGTTCAACCGGGCGCCCAATTTCGACCTGCCTGTCGATGCCAATCTCGACAATGTTTACGAAGTGATCCTTCGGGCCACGGCCGGCGGCGAAACCACGGATCTGGCCCTGCGGGTGCGCGTGACGAACGATGTGGAAGGCGTTCAGGTGACCCGTGTCGCCAGCGGCCTCGTCGATCCCGTCGCCTTCGCCCGCGTGCCCGGCGAGGAAACCCTGCTCGTGGCTGAGAAGGGCGGCCGCGTGCTGCGGTTCAATTCGGCAACCAATGCCGTCAGCGAAGATGCCTTTGTGCGCGACAACCGTCGGCCCGGGGAAGTGCTGGCGGTCAGCTACGGCTACCAGGGCAATATCTGGCAGGAAGGCGTCTATCTCGTCACGCATAGTCCTGCTGACGGGCTGATGATCCAGGCGTTCAACTCCATTCGCGGCACAACCGGCTTCGAGAAGCTCGGCCCAGCCTGGACCGCGCCGACCACCGTGTCGATGATCCGCAGCGGTTCGATCTTCATCGCCGTCGGCTCACCGGCCGAAAGCGATGCGCAGAACGCGGCGACTCCCTATGGCAAACTGATCGAGCTGCCGTTCATTGACCCCTATGCCGGAGCAAGCGTGCTCCCGGCCAATGTGGTGAACATCAGGCCGCAAATCATCGGCGACGGTATCCGCCGGCCGGGCGGTTTCTCCGAAGGGTTCGGCCAGGGGCTTCTTGCCGATCGCGGGGGCAGCCGCGAACACGAGCTTACGATCTTCCTCGCGAACGCCCGCCCGCTCGATTTCGGATGGCCATTCTACGAAGGCGCGCAGGAGACCCGGGCGAACCCGCCTGCCGCCGTCAACGGGCCGACGCTGGTCTATCCCTTCGGCAACGGGACCAAGCAGGGCGACGGGATCGTCGCTGGCCTCATAAACGATTACAGGTTCCTCCCGGGCGGCGGGGACGCTTACATTTTCGCCGACATCAACGGCACGATCTTCTCGGTGCCAACCGCCCGCCTGTTCGACGGGTTCCGGCACACGATCAACGTGTTCGAGAACCGGAGCGAGGATTTTGCGCCTGACATCGGCAAGATCGATGGACCGATCGGTTTTGGGCCGGGGACGGGGACGAGCCACTTCTTCATCCTGGACCGCGATGGCGAGATCTTCAAGGTAACGCAACAGCCCGGCTGAGGACCTTGGGTGTCAATTAACCTGAATGGTTATTTTGATTGACATCGTCACGCTATTTGGTTATCAGGGGGCATCATCGAGAAATTGCGATTCGCCAGCAGGCGGCCTCCCGACAGCGGGAGTGCCGCCTTTGCCGTTTGTCCCGCAGGAGACACCGCCATGGCCCGAGTTCCCGGTAGGCGCATCGCTATCCGCCCCAGCCTCAAGCAGGGTGAAGCGGGGCCGATCAACAACAACTGGCGCCGCCTGTTTCTCGATCATCTCGCCGAGACCTCGAACGTCACCTTGTCCGCCGAAACGGCCGGCATCAGCGTCGCCCGCGCCTACAAGGTGCGCCGCGAGGAGACCGAATTCGCGCGCCAATGGCTCGTTGCCCTCGCGGAAGGCTATCTCCACCTCGAAATGGAGGTGGTCCGCCGCCTGCGCGAAGGCGACGCCAAGACCAAGGACGAAGGCAAGTTCGACTTCGCAAATGCCATCCGCCTGCTCGCCGCGCACCGCGACAATGCGGCGCGCGGGGCAAGCCAGGTGCGCGATGTCAGCGCGGCCGAGGTGCGCGCCTCGATCGACCGCAAGATCGAGGACATCCGCCGCCGTATCGCTCGCCAGAAGGCCGCCGCCGAAAGGCGGGGCGAATGAGCGGCCCCTATGACAAGATGATCGGCGAGCTTCTCGGCCGCGATCGCAAAAAGGCGGAAGAGGCCGGAAAGGTCCGCCTGATGCTCACCCAAGAGATGGATCAGGGCCAGAAGAACGACTTCGACTACCTCTGGGACTACAGCGCCCGCGAGAACCAGCTCCCCCCGCCGGGCGACTGGCGGGTGTGGATGATCATGGCCGGGCGCGGCTTCGGCAAAACCCGTGCGGGCGCCGAATGGGTGCGGATGATCGCGGATGCCAACCCTGGCGCGCGGATCGCGCTGGTCTCCTCCTCGCTGGCCGAGGCGCGCGCGGTGATGGTCGAGGGGGAGAGCGGGCTGCTGGCGATCTGCCGTCCCGGGCACAAGCCGCATTTCGAGCCCTCGCTCCACCGCGTCCG
>JAIYEK010000277.1 GCA_027487015.1 Erythrobacteraceae bacterium
CCACCAATGATACCCTTAGGCTATGGTGGCCGGGCGGGGAGGTGGGGCGGGAGGTCTGCGCCACCTAAGGTGGCTCAAATCATCAGTGCTTGAAGGCCGACTTCGAATCCGCCTGCCGCACCGCCTCCTCGCTCGCCAGCGCGTCGCACCGTTCGTTTTCGGGGTGGCCGGAATGGCCCTTCACCCACTCCCAGCTGACCTTGTGCGGGCGCGCGGCCGCGATCAGCTCGCGCCAAAGGTCCTCGTTGGCGACCGGTTTCTTGGCCGCATTGACCCAGCCGCGCTTCTGCCAGCCGAAGATCCACTGGGTCATCCCGTCGATGACATAGCGACTGTCGGTGTGGACGGTGACGGTGCAGGGCTCCTTGAGCGCGGTGAGGCCGCGCAGCACCGCGGTCATTTCCATGCGGTTGTTGGTCGTCTCGGGCTCGCCGCCGACGAGCTCCTTCTCGTGCCCGCCGCTGCGCAGGATCGCAGCCCAGCCGCCCGGGCCCGGATTGCCCTTGCACGCGCCGTCGGTGAAGATGTCGACCTGTTTCATCGCGGCGGCTTTGGCGCGCGCGCCGTCATCCGGCAAGCAGGCCCGCGCCGTGGTCCTGGTAAAACTGCCAGCGCCGCGCGAACTGCATCGGGTCCTTGCGGGTTACAAGCGCATCGTCAGGCGTGTCGAGCCAGTCCTCGGCGCGGCTGGCGACGAACCTGAGGCACGCCCCCTTGGCCACCTCGGCAAACAGCGCGCGCTCTTGCGGCGTGAGGCGGCGGACCGATTGGTAGCCCTCCACCAGCGCTGCACCGCAATCGGCGCGGTAGGCATTCGCCCCGTCGAAGCACCACGCGGCGTGGGTCACCGCAAGGTCGAGCACCATGGGGCCGGTGCAGGCGAAGTAGAAATCGATCAAGCCCGTGACCCTGTCGCCCAGCATCAGCACGTTGTCGGGGAAGAGGTCGGTGTGGGTCTGCGATTGCGGCAGGCCGGCAAGATCGAGCGCGGCGGCCTCGCGCGCGGCGGCGATCATGGCGGGCAGGGCGGGGTCGATCGTCGCCAGGGCCTCAGCCCCGCACGCCTCGAGAATCGCGGCGCTTGCGGGGAAATCCATCGCGTTGGCGCGGGCGCCAGGAAAATCCTGCGCGGCAAGGTGCAGGTTCGCCAGCACCGCGCCCACCGCGCGCGCCTGCGCGGGCGTGGGGCGGGTGGGTGAGACGCCGGGGAGGAACTCGATCAGCGCCGCCGCCTTGCCCTCGACCATCCGCCACGAGGCGCCGCTGCGGTCGTGCATGGTGCGCGGCACCGGACAGCCCTTGCTAGCAAGGTGATCGAGCAGCCCGAGGAAATAGGGCAGGTCGGCATAGTCGATCCGCCGCTCATAGAGCGTGAGGATGAAGCGCGTGCCCCCGAACCCCTCGGCGTCACCGCTGCCGGTCGTCTCGACCAGCCAGTTGGAATTGGAAACGCCCTCGGCAATCCCCTTGGCCGAGACCAGCTCGCCCACGGCATATTCGCCGATCAGCTGGGCGAGTTCCTCCGCGCCCAAGTGCGTGTAGACCGCCATCTGCCCCTTCCGCGGTAAGCCTATTCGGTCAGCTGGCGGGGCAGCTTGAACACCATCTTTTCGATCGTCGCGGTGATTTCCTTCTCGCGGATCGTGCGGCGCTGGCCGAGCGCGGCGACCACTTCGCGCACCAGAATCTCGGGCGCCGAGGCCCCCGCGGTCAGCCCCAGCGTCTCCACCCCTTCGAGCCACGCGAAGTCGATCTCCGAGGCGCGCTGGATCAGCTTGGCGGGGGTGCCAAGCCGCTCCGAAACCTCGACCAGCCGCAGCGAGTTCGACGAATTGGGCGCGCCGATCACCAGCACCAGATCGCAGTCATGCGCCAGCTCCTTGACCGCCGCCTGACGGTTCGAGGTCGCATAGCAGATGTCCTCGGCCCGCGGCCCCGAGATGTTGGGATAGCGCCATTCGAGCGCCTGAATCACCTCGCGCGTGTCGTCGACCGACAGTGTCGTCTGGGTGAGGTAGGCCAGCTCCTCGTCGGAATCGAAGGGCAGCTTGTCGACATCCTCGATCGTCTCGACCAGCGTCATCTGCCCGGGTTCGACCTGACCCATCGTGCCGATCACCTCGGGGTGGCCTTCGTGGCCGATGAAGATGATGTGGCGGCCCTTTTCGATCTGGCGTTCGGCCTGACGGTGGATCTTGCTCACCAGCGGGCAGGTCGCATCGACATAGAGCAGCTTGCGGCGCCGGGCCTCGGCCGGGATCGCCTTGGGCACGCCGTGGGCGCTGAACACCACCGGCGCATCGTCCGGGACCTCGTCCAGCTCCTTCACGAAGATCGCGCCCTTGGCCTTCAGCTGCTCCACGACATATTTGTTGTGGACGATCTCGTGGCGCACGAACACCGGCGCACCATACCGCTCGAGCGCCTTCTCGACGATCTCGATCGCCCGGTCGACCCCGGCGCAGAAACCGCGCGGGGCCGCGATCAGCAGGTTGAGCAGCGGGCGCTCCGCAGTGTCGGCAGGAGTCTCGGAGGCGGAGGCGGGAAAGGGCGCGTTCATATCGCCCCCTCTAGCGCAAGCGCCGCGTCCTCGCTAGGGCGCTCGGGATCGTTTAATTCGAGGACGGCTTTGATGAAGCTTCGCGCGCACGCCCTATTTGCCTTGACCGCCGTGGCGGCGCTGTCCGGCTGCTCGAACGAGGGCGAGCTGGTGATCGACCAGGGCGTCGGCATTGCCAGCGTGCTGACGCTGTGCCCTTCGGTCGGGATCCCCGATTACACCGGCGATGTCACCACATTCCGGAACCCCGCCGACACCACCACCGCCAGCCTCGATGTGAGCGCGGCGATGACCAACCTGCGCGCCACCTGCAACGACACCGCGGACAAGGTCTATTCCGAGGCGACCTTCACCGTGAACGCCCGCCGCAGCGACACGCGCGGCGCGCGCAGCGTGGAACTGCCCTATTTCGTCACCGTCGTGCGCGGCGGCAGCGCGGTGGTCTCCAAGCGCATCGGTACCGTCACG
>JAIYEK010000213.1 GCA_027487015.1 Erythrobacteraceae bacterium
GCTGGCTGACGCCCGCCCGCTCCGCCACATCGAAGGATGTCGGCCGCCGTTTTGATCCCCCGTTCATGCCTGTCTCTCTAGGGCGGGACGTTATCCCCGCGCAAGGCTGGCTTGCATTGGTATACGCACTGGAATTGTCCGCGCGCTTCTTGCAGATTGACAGGAATTCGCGAATTGTGAACGTTCGCAAGACAAGAAGCGCGCGGGGAGCGCGTGGGGAGAGGGATCAGCTATGGCAATGGCACCGGGTGCGGCAACGTCCGCAGGCAGCAACGCGGGCGACACGCCGCAGGTCGATGCGCCGGGATTGAACTATTTCGTCTTCGCGCTGTTTTTCATCTTCGGCGGGATCACCTCGCTGAACGATGTCATCATCCCCAAGCTCAAGGAGCTGTTCACGCTCAACTTCTTCGAGGCGAGCCTCGTGCAGTTCTGGTTCTTCATCGCCTATGCGGTGGTTGGCATCCCGGGCGCGCGGCTGGTCAAGCGGCTGGGCTATATGCGCGGCGCGGTGGCGGGGCTGGTGACGATGATGGCAGGCTGCCTGCTGTTCATCCCGGCGAGCCAGACGGCGCTCTTCCCGATGTTCCTGCTGGCCTATTTCGTCCTCGCGACCGGCGTGGTGCTGGTGCAGATCGTCGCCAACCCGCTGATCAGCCTCTTGGGGCCGGAGCGCACCACCCACAGCCGCCTGACCTTTGCGCAGGCGTTCAATTCGCTGGGGACGACGATCTTCCCCTATGTGGGCGCGATCCTGATCCTCGGCAGCCTTGCGGGCGTCACCGCCGCGCAGCTATCGGGCGAGGAGCTTGCCGCCTATCGCACCGCCGAGAGTCAGGCGATCGTCAACGGCTATCTCGGCTTGGCGGCCGCGCTGGCGGTGGTCGCGGGCGTGGTGTGGCTGTTCCGGGACCGGCTGGGCGGCGAGAAGCATGAGCAGACCACGCTTGCCGATGGCCTCGCGCTGCTGAAGCGCCCGCGCTTCGGTTACGGCGCGGCCTGCATCTTCCTCTATGTCGGCGCGGAAGTCGCGATCGGCAGCTTCATCGTCAGCTACCTGATGCTGCCTGAAGTGCTCGGCCTCGGCGAGCAGGACGCGGGCAAGCTGATCTCGCTCTACTGGGGCGGCGCTCTGGTGGGCCGCTTCATCGGCTCGGCGGTGCTGCGCTTCGTCAGCCCCGGCCTGACGCTGGCAGGCGTGGCAGCGGGCGCGATCACACTGATCGCGATCTCGGCCAACACCTCGGGCGTGGTCGCGGGCTACAGCCTGCTCGCGGTCGGCCTGATGAACGCGATCATGTTCCCGACGATCTTCAGCCTCGCCTGCGAGAAGCTCGGCCCGCGCGCGGCCGACGGCTCGGGGATCATCAACGTCGCGATTGCTGGGGGCGCGATCATCCCGCCGCTCTACGGCCTGCTCGCCGACGCGACGAGCCTCGCCTTCGCGCTGGTGCTGCCCGCGGCGTGCTACGCCATCATCGCGGGCTTCGGGGTGTTTGCGCGCCGTCCGGCCGAGGGTCCTGCGGCGCCCGGTATCGCGGACGCATTTGAATAAGTATGCGCCCTCTGGCGGATAGTCCCCCACGCGCCTAGGTAGGGCGCGACGCCAAAAGGGGGCTATCCGCCATGAGCTTCACCGCTGACCGCCTGCTGCTGTTCGGAGCCACCGGCGACCTTGCCCAGCGCATGCTGCTGCCGAGCCTGTTCGCGCTCGATGCTGACGGGCTGCTCGCCCCTGACCTCAAGATCATCGGCACCGCCCGCAGCGAGCTCAATGACAGCGAATACCGCAATTTCGCCCGCGCCGCGCTCGAGAAATACCTCCCCGCCGAACGCCGCGGCCAGATGGCGGGGTTCCTCAATCGCCTCGCCTACCAGACGCTCGATGCAACCGCGCTCGAAGGCTACGCCGGGCTGGCCGAAAAGGTCGGCACGCCGGAACGCGGCCTTGCGATCTTCCTCTCGACCGCGCCGAGCCTGTTCGAACCCACCATCAAGGGGCTGCAATCGGCGGGGCTGACGGGCGAGACGGTGCGGATGTGCCTCGAAAAGCCGCTCGGCACCAACCTCGCTTCCAGCCGTGAGATCAATGATGCGGTCGCGGGCGCCTTCCCCGAAAGCCGTATTTTCCGCATTGACCACTATCTCGGCAAGGAGACGGTGCAGAACCTCCTCGCGCTGCGGTTTGCCAACATCATGTTCGAGCCGCTGTGGAATGCGGCGCATATCGATCATGTGCAGATCACCGTCGCTGAGACCGTGGGTCTCGAAGGCCGCGTCGCCTTCTACGACGATGCCGGCGCGATCCGCGACATGGTGCAGAACCACATGCTCCAGCTGCTCGCGCTGGTGGCGATGGAGCCTCCTGCCCACTTCGATGCCACCGCGGTGCGTGACGAGAAGGTCAAGGTGCTGCGCGCGCTGCGCCGGGTCGGATCGAACGAGACGGTCACTGGCCAGTACCGCGCGGGCGCTATCCAGGGTGCAGCGGTGCCGGGCTATGACGAGGAACTCGGCAAGGACTCCGGCACCGAGACCTTCGTCGCGATCAAGGCCCATGTCGACAACTGGCGCTGGAAGGGCGTGCCCTTCTACCTGCGTACCGGCAAGCGGCTGCCGCGCCGGGTCACCGAGATCGTGATCCAGTTCCGCTGCGTGCCGCACTCGATCTTCGCCGGGCGCGGCGCGACGATGCAGCCCAACCGGCTCGTGATCGGCATCCAGCCCGAAGAGAACATCACGCTCTCCTTGATGGCCAAGGTGCCGGGTCTCGACCGCGAGGGCATCCGCCTGCGTCAGGTGCCGCTCAACATCGCCATGCCCGATGCCTTCAGCGGCGCGGTGCGGCGCATCGCCTATGAACGCCTGCTGCTCGATCTGGTCGAGGGCGATCAGACGCTGTTCGTGCGGCGTGACGAGGTCGAGGCGCAGTGGGACTGGGTCGACGCGATCCGCGCCGGCTGGGAAGCCGATGGCCTCACCCCCAAGACCTACACCGCAGGCAGCTGGGGGCCGAGCGCCGCAATCGCGCTGGCGGAACGCGACGGAGTGACGTGGCATGAGTAACCTCAACGACACCCTTCACAAGGTCACCCAGCGGGTGATTGAAAACTCGAAGGCGTCGCGTCAGGCCTATCTCGACCTCATCCGCCGCGAAGGCGACAATATGGGCGAGCGCTCTGCCGTCTCCTGCTCCAACCTCGCCCATGCCTATGCCGGGGCGCAGGAGGATCAGCCCGCGCTGCTCGCCGGGCGGGGCGCCAATATCGGCATCGTCAGCGCTTACAACGACATGCTCAGCGCCCATGCGCCCTACTACCGCTACCCCGAGCGGCTGAAGATCTACGCCCGCGAGATCGGCGCCACCGCGCAGGTCGCAGGGGGCGTCCCCGCGATGTGCGACGGGGTGACGCAGGGCGAGGTCGGCATGGAGCTCTCGCTGTTCAGCCGCGACGTGATCGCGCTCTCGACCGCGGTCGCGCTCAGCCACGCGATGTTCGATGGCGCGCTGCTCCTCGGCATCTGCGACAAGATTGTGCCGGGCCTGCTGATGGGCGCGCTCAGGTTTGGCCATCTGCCGATGATCTTCGTCCCCGGCGGGCCGATGCCGACCGGCATTGCCAACAAGGAAAAGCAGCGCGTCCGCCAGCTCTATGCCGAGGGCAAGGCGACCCGCGCCGAGTTGCTCGCGAGCGAGATGGGCAGCTACCACTCGCAGGGCACCTGCACCTTCTTCGGCACCGCCAATTCCAACCAGATGATGATGGAGATGATGGGGCTGCACGTGCCCAATTCCGCCTTCATCAACCCGGGCACCAAGCTGCGCCAGGCCTTGGACCGCGCGGCGGTGCACCGGGTGGCGGAGATCGGCCGCAAGACCGACGACTACCGCCCGCTCGGCCTCGTCGTCGACGAGAAAGCGATCGTCAATGCGGCTGTGGGCCTGCTGGCGACCGGCGGCTCGACCAACCACGCGATCCACCTGCCCGCCATGGCCCGCGCGGCGGGGGTGATCTTCGACTGGAACGATCTTTCGGAACTTTCCAGCGCCGTGCCGCTGATCGCGCAGGTCTATCCCAATGGCGCGGGCGACGTGAACCACTTCCACAATGCGGGCGGCATGGGGTTTGTCATCGGCGAGCTGCTGGAAGCGGGGCTGGCGCACGCGGACATCCTGACCGTGGCGCGCGGCGGCTTTGCCGATTACGCCAAGGAGCCGGGGCTCGAAGGCGAGGAGCTGGTGTGGCGCGAGGTCGGCCCGAGCGGGGACGACACGATGCTCCGCCCGGTCGGCAATCCGTTCAAGCATGATGGCGGGATGCGGCTGCTGGAAGGCAATCTGGGGCGCGCGTGTTTCAAGACCTCGGCCGTCGACGAGAGCCGCTGGACGGTCGAGGCCCCGTGCCGCGTGTTCGAGGATCAGCCGAGCGTCGCCGCCGCCTTCAAGGCGGGCGAGCTTGAGCGCGACGTCGTGGTGGTGGTGCGCTTTCAGGGCCCGCGCGCCAACGGGATGCCCGAACTCCACAAGCTCACCCCGGTGCTCGGCGTGTTGCAGGATCGCGGGTTCAAGGTCGCGCTGGTCACCGATGGCCGCATGTCGGGCGCGAGCGGCAAGGTGCCCGCAGCGATCCATTGCACTCCCGAGGCGCTGGGTGGCGGGCCGCTTGCGCGCCTGCGCGATGGCGACATGGTGCGCGTCTGCGCGTCCACCGGCGAGCTTTCGACCACCGCCGATCTGTCGGTGCGCGAGCCCGTCGCCGATCCGCTTCCCGACATGGGAACGGGCCGCGAATTATTCGGCATGATGCGCCGCTTTGCCGACGGAGCCGAACAAGGCGCCTCGGCAATGCTCGCCACCGGAGGAATGTAATGAATATCGACGCCATCATGCGCACCGCGCCGGTCATTCCGGTGATCGTGATCGAAGACGAGGCTCACGCGGTGCCGCTGGCCGAGGCGCTGGTTGCGGGCGGATTGCGGGTGCTCGAAGTCACTCTGCGCACCCCCGCCGCGCTGGGCGCGATCCGGGCGATGAAGCAGGTTCCGGGCGCGATTGTCGGAGCGGGCACGGTCACCAACCCGCGCGAGCTCGATGCCGCGCTCGAAGCGGGGAGCGAGTTCATCGTCTCCCCCGGCCTCACCGAACCGCTCGGCATGGCGGCGATTGCTGCGGGCGTGCCCTTCCTCCCCGGCATCGCCAATGCGGGCGACATCATGCGCGGGCTGGACTTGGGCCTCGACCGCTTCAAGTTCTTCCCGGCGATGGCAGCGGGCGGATTGCCTGCGCTGAAGGCCCTCGCTGCGCCCTTCGGCCAATGCCGCTTCTGCCCCACCGGCGGGATCAGCCTCGAGAACGCGCCGGAGTGGCTTGCGTTCGATCCGGTGCTGTGTGTGGGCGGCAGCTGGGTTTCGCCCAAGGGCGCGCCCGACAAGGCGGTGATCGAGGCGCTGGCCAAAGAGGCCTTCGCGCTGCGTTAGTCCTTCGCCAGCAGCCACCCGAACACCTCGGGCAGCCGCGCGGCCCAAGCGTTCTCCTCGTGCCCGGCGCCTTCGTAGACCTTGCTCTCCCAGTCGCGGCCCTTCTGCCAGCCTGCCGCCGCGAAGCGCGCGTCCACCACCTGCTGGTAAGGCGCGTAGTATTGGTCGAGCGTCGCGGTGCCGTGGTCCATCCACACGCGGCGGCCGTCGGGTGCCCCGAGGCGCGCGGCAAACCAGCCGTCCCACAGCGCCCGCAGCTGCGCCTCGTCGGCCACTATGGCGCGCGGATCGACCGCAGGCCAGTGCGAGGAGACGCAGCCCGCGCGGCCGAACACCTGAGGGCGCTCGAGGAAGGCGTAGCAGCTCATCAACCCGCCCATGCTCGATCCGACGATCGCGGTGTCATCGCGCCCCGGGCGGGTGCGGAAGCTCGCATCGACCCATGATTTCAGCGGCCCTGCGATCCACGCGAGATAGTGGTCCGAGATCACGCCGCCCGGAGTCATCGCGTCCATCTGCGCGCGCAGATTGCCCGCGGTCATGTCGTAGGCGCTGCGGGGGAGATATTGCCGGTGGCGATCCACCCCCGGCGCCCAGATGCCGATGATGATATGCGGCTCGACCTTGCCGCTCCGCACCGCAGCCAGCATCGCTGTGTCGGCGGCCCATATCTTGTTGAAGTTACTGTTCTTCACATCGAACAGATTGTGCCCGTCATGCATGTAGAGCACCGGGTAGCGTCGCTCGCCCGAGTCGTAGCCCGGCGGCAGCCAGATCGAGAGGCGCTGGTCGGGCAGGCCCTCGGCGGCGACCTTCTGGTACTCGACGAAGCGTCCCCTGTCCTCGGCGGCAAGCGGCATGGCGAAGCCGATCAGTGCGGCGAGCGCGGCGAGCAATCGGAACATCTGTCTCTCTCCCTCACGCCCTTATCGCGAGGGATGACGGGCGGTTCAAGCCTCGGCAGCAGCGGCCCATGCGAGCAGCATCGCGCCGGTGATCCCGCTGTCGGTGCCCAATCGCGGCGCGATGACGCGGTGGCGCGCGCCGCCGGGGAGATAGCCTGCGTCAAGCGCGCGGGCGCGGGCGGCGATCTTTTCGACCAGCCCGGGGGTCTGCGCGACCCCGCCGCCGATCACCACCTCCTCCACCGCGACGCTGGCGAAGAGGGTGTGGCAGGCCTGCGCGATATAGTCCGCGATGATCGCGTGGGCCGCGTGGTCGGCAGGAAGCTCGGACAGGGAGGCGCCCCAGCGCGCCATTACCGCCGGGCCGGCGGCGAGGCCTTCGAGGCAGTCGCCGTGGTGCGGGCAGGTGCCTGCGAAGGTGGCGTCCTCGGGGTGGCGGCGCGGGTAGATGTGGCCGACTTCGGGGTGGGCGATGCCGTGGACCGGCCTGCCATCGAGCACCAGTCCGCCGCCGATGCCGGTACCGATGGTGAGATAGGCGAGGCTCCCGCCCTCTCCGCCCCGCGCGGCATGCTCGGCGAGCGCCGCGGCGTTGACGTCGGTGTCGAAGCCGACCGGAAGGCCGCCTAGCGCAACCGAGAGGTGGCGGGCGACATCGGTGTCCCCCCAGCCGGGCTTGGGGGTGGTGGTGATGAAGCCCCACTTGGGCGAGGCGCGGTCAAGCTCGACAGGCCCGAAGCTGCCGATCCCGAGCGCGGTGAGCGGGCCTTGAGTGGCGAACCACGCCGCCGCCTCGGCCAGCGTCGCCCGAGGATCGCGGGTCGGGATGGTGTGGCGGGCGGTGATGGCGTCAGGCGAAGGGCCGACCGCGAGCACGAACTTGGTCCCGCCCGCCTCGATCGCAGCCAGCATCAGGCCGCAAGCTCCGCTCGCGCACCGTCCAGCTTCAGCTGGAGCAGCGGCGCTGGCACGCCGCCGAAGCTGCCATCGGGAAGCAGGTCGACAAAGCTGCACACGGTCAGGTCCGCATCGACATACCAGCTATAGGTTTGCTGCGGGGCATCGGCGGGGTTGGCGAGCACCAGCCCGCTGCCGTTCAAGGGCGCCCAAGGCCCAGCCATGCTGTCTGCCACCATCCCGTAAAGCCCTCCCGGTGCATGGCCCAGGCCATCGGCGAAGGTCGCGGTCTGGGTCGACCAGAAGGCGTAGTAGGAACCGGCGTGGAACACCAGATGGGCGCGTTCGAGCTCGTTGTTGACCCCCTCGGCATGGAGCGCGGGGGCGACCAGCGCCCAACCGTCCGAGCCCTTGCGCGCGAGGCCGAAAGCGCCGTTGAAGGCGCTGGCCGATCCCGCGAGAGAGGCGGTGAAAGCAAGGTATTCGGTGCCATCCGCAGGGTCGCGGAAATAGGCCGGATCGCGGAACGCCTTGATCATGCCGGGCGCGCCTTCGTGGGCGTCGGCGGGCATGTAGTGCGGGCCGTAACCGGTGACGAGCGGCGCGGGCGTGGACCAGCTTTGCGGCCAGCCATCCTCACCTACCGTGGCGCTCGCCGCCCACAATTCCTGCTGGTAGCCGCCTGCGCGGCTCGCGGTGCCAGCGGCGGTGAAGAACAGGGTGACGGTGCCCTCGTGATACAGCGCCGAGCCTGCCCATTCGCGCTCATAGGGGACGGGCATGTCGGGGAGCACTGGGCCGTGATCGGTCCAGTCGCCGCCCACGCGCTCCAGCCAGTGGATCTTCGCTTCGAAATGCCGGAGCGCTGGATCGCCGCGGTCGGGTGCGGTGAGCGCCATCCACAGCTCGCGCCCGGCGAGCACTGTCCGGTGGCCGTCCGCATCCTGCAGCGGCCACATATCCCAGTAGAGCCGCCCCGCATCCAGCGTGCCGCGCTCTGGAGCATCGACCGACGGGATCAGCACGCCGGCCCCGAGCGGAGCCGCGATCCCGCGCACCTGTTCGGCCGTCCAAACGCTGGTCTTCGGAGGGGTCATCCGAGGCATCATCCCGTCACGTCACATCATCAAAAAGAAGGGCCGGCCGCCGGGGAGAGTTGGCGGCCAGCCCCTTTGCATCACATCCGGCGATCAGAAATCGAACCGGACCGAGGCAAGCACGGTGCGCCCGGCGATCGAACGAGCACGCACGATCCCGTTCGCGGGGATCGAACCTTCTTCCGCCTCGGTGTAACCCTCGGCGTTGAACAGGTTGGAAGCGTTGAGGCCGACCTCGACCCGATCAATCGGGCGGAAGGCGAGGAAGGCGTTGACCTGCGCGAAGGCGGGCAGCTTCAGCTGGTTGCTGTCCTGCGTGAAGCTGTCGGTGGTGCCGACCACATTGGCGCCCAGCGTGAACAGGTCGTTCTCGTACTGCGCGGTGGCTTGGTACACGAGGTCGGCCTGACGGCGCGGGGTATTGCCGATGGTGGTCGCATCGAGCGCGTCCTTGATCTCCGAATCCGTCCAGGTCGCGCCTGCGCTGATCGAGAAGGGCCCGGTGCGGTAGGAGCCTTCAAGCTCGATCCCAAAGGCTTCGTAGGTGCTGTCGAACAGCTCGAGCGGAGCCAGTTCCACGTTGGTTTCCTCGGTCTTGGCGAAGAAGCCGGTTGCGTAGAAGCCGATCCCGCCCGACTGGTACTTGGCGCCCACTTCGATCTGGTTGACCTTGGCGATGACGCCCGCGTCACCCCCCGGGAGGCTGCCGTCGGTGGTGCTGACCGCAGGCGAGAACAGCGAGCGGTCGGCAGTGTGACGCCCGCCGCGGCTGACCCGCGCGAAGACGCCGAGATCGTCGGTGACGAGGTAGTTCGCACCCAGCGAGTAGCTGAAGTAGTCGAAATCGTAGTTCACCGGACGCGCATTGCCGAGCGGCAGGACGCTGGTCTGGGCTTCGGCCGGGCTGATCGTGCCGTTGCGGTCAAAGTCGAAGCTGCCCAGCCCCGTGCCGAAGCCGGTGTCGGCCCCGGTGATCGTCCCGCTCGCATCGCCGAAATCGTAGCGGATCGAGGCGTCGAGCGTCAGGCGGCCGGTCTCGAACGAGAGCGAGGCGAAGGGCGCGTAGGTCGAGTAGTCGACGTCATACGACCGGCGGCAGCAATTGCCGAAGAAGGTCGCGCCGAAGCCGACGGTGCCGTTCTGGGTGACGGTCTGCCCGCCCGCATTGCGGATGTTGACGAGCACTGCCTGGCCATCGCCCTGCACGGTCTGGACGTGGCTGGTCCAGAG
Organism: Erythrobacteraceae bacterium; assembly: GCA_027487015.1. Lineage (GTDB taxonomy): Bacteria > Pseudomonadota > Alphaproteobacteria > Sphingomonadales > Sphingomonadaceae > Erythrobacter. The sequence continues at coordinate 9,608 of JAIYEK010000213.1, forward strand.
CCAGTCGGTATCGACCGTCTGGCGCGAGAGGTAGAAGCCGGTGGTGAAGTTGGCCGTGCCGCCGCCGACGTCGAAAGTCTTGTTGACGCGGAAGTCATTGGTGATGTTGTCGAGGCTGTTCAGCCGGGTGTTGAACACCACGACATTGGTGAGCAGGCCGTTGCCGCCGATGTTCGCCGCGTTGGCGACCTGTCCGGCGTTGGGGCCGGTGGCAAAGAGGATGCTAGAACCTGCGCCGCCGATGCTGTTCGCCACGGCCTGCGCGCTGTCAGCGCCCGCCGGGAAAGGCGACTGGAAGCCGCCCGAATTGTCGGCGAAGCGGAAGCGGTTGGTCAGCGTCCAGCCGCCGCCGACATCGAACTCGCTCTCGATCCCGAAGGCAAAGGATTGCACCGAAAGGCCGTCACGGAAATCGTAGGTGGCCGGGTTGTTGTTGCCGTCCAGCGTCACCGCGGGGGTGAGGAAGGGGCTGTAGAGCGAATCGGTGCGCGGGTCGAAGCCGGCGATCGCCTGATACTGGGGGCTCGCGTTGCCGCCCGTCACCCGCACCGGCTGGGGCAGGATGGTCGGGGTCTTGTCGTCGAGATACTTGGCCGAGAAGCGGATGTAGCCGCCGTCGAATTCCTTGGTGATGTTGGCCTTGATCTGGCCGCC
>JAIYEK010000116.1 GCA_027487015.1 Erythrobacteraceae bacterium
ATCGCGGTGCCCTCACCGGGCCGCTCGACCAGCGTCGCCTCCAGCGGGGCAGTGCGCCATTCGGCCGGGTCGAACTGCTTGACGTCATACATGAAGTAGATGCCGACCGTGGTCTTGGCTCCGGCATCGAGCGTCGCAAAGACCGCAGGCACGCCGTCGGTGGGGATCACCTTGGCTTGCTGGAAGCCAGCATCGAGCGCGAGCTTGCGCATATACTCCGCCCCCTCGGGCGTGCCGCGCTTTTCGGCGGCGATGGTCGGGAGGGCGACCCAGTCCTGCAGCGCCTTGACGGTCGCGTCATGCTGCGCGGCCACCGTAGCTGCGATCTTTTCGCGCGCCGGCGTCTCGGCCGCACCCGGGCTGCTCGCGAGCGCGATTACCGCCGCCATCGTCCATCCCGCCAATGCTCGTTTCATGTGCTGATCTCCCCTGCCTGTGACAGCAAGAGGTATCAGGCACCCGGGCGAGCGCAATGGCTTTTGAGACAGGCGCGAGCGGCGCGCTTGTGTCGGAGATCAGTCGAGCATGCCCATCATGCGCTGCGAGCTGACCTTCATCTTGAGGCTCTTGGGGCTGGCTGAGGCAGGACGTTCCCATTGGCTGGCCGAGCGCGCCGAGGCAACTCGGGGACGGGCAGCGGCCGGGCTTGCAGCGGCGCGCACGGGGGGCGCAGGCTGCGGTGCGGGGCGTGAGGCAGGGGCAGGTTCGGGGGCCACGGCTTCCAGTTCCGGTTCCGGTTCCGGCTCCGGTTCAGGCTCCGGTTCGGGTGCCGCGACCTCAGGGATCGGTTCGGGTAGCGGCTCAGGTTCGGGAACAGCGGCTAAGGGCGCTGCCACCGGCGCGGGCGCCACAACAGGCGTGGCCGCTGGCGCTGGCGCAGCCTCGGCGTCCCCCTCGATCTGGGCGAGGCCCACCCGGATCTTCTCGGCCACTTCCTCGATCGAGCCCACCACCAAGAGCGGCTGTCCGCCGACAATGCCGACACTCGTCTGCCCGTTCTCGGCGGTGCGCAGCCACGCCACGTTCGACGCCACGACGAGGTAATTGCCGCCGCGCGATTCGAGCTTGATGAACTTCATGGGCGACACTTCCCGGGCAAAGATCTGATCGCTCGCGCAATCTTGTCCCGCGGAGTTACGCCCTCAGGGTTAAGGAATCGGTTATCGTGGCCCCTCGGCGACGGTATCGATCAGCCCCATCAACGCGCTCCACGATTGCCGGTCGGCCGGCGGGTGGTAGGCTGGATTGGGCTCGCCTGCCGGTGTGAGCGGGTTGGTGAAGCCGTGCTCGACCCCGGCGAAGGACACGAACTGCCAGTCGGCGCCGACGCGGTCCATCTCCTCCCAGAAAGTGATCACATCGCTGCGCGGCACCAGCGAATCCGCGTCGCCGTGGCACACGAGAAGTCGCGGTGCGATCGGCGCGGTGGCGGGCAGGGGCGTTGCCAGCAGGCCGTGGAAGCTCGCCGCCAGCGCTATATCAGCGCCATCGCGCGCGAGTTCCAGCGCTGCCATCCCGCCGAGGCAGAACCCGATCGCGATCTGCGGCAGGCCGGGTGCTAGCCCCGCGAGCGTATCGAGCGTCGCGCGCAGGCGCTGTCGCATCAACGCCGGATCCGCGCGCAGCCGGCCCATCGAACCCACCGCGCTTTCGAAATCATGCGGCGCATCGGGGCCGTAGAAATCCCCGACCAGCGCGATGCACCCCGCCTCGGCCAGCGCGAGGGCTTTGGCCTCGACCCCGGGCGTCACGTTCATGAAGGTCGGGAACACCGCGACTGCGGCGCGCGGCGCGCCCGAGGGCCGCGCCAACCACCCGGTCAGCGCGGTTTCGCCATCGGCATAGGCAATGCGTTCGAGCAAGGTCACTCCACCGGCAGGAAGTCGGGGACCGAGAGATAACGCTCGCCGGTGTCGTAGTTGAAGCCGAGCACGCGGCTGCCTGCGGGAAGCTCGGAAAGCTTGCTGGCGATGGCGGCGAGGGTCGCGCCGCTCGAAATGCCGACCAGCATCCCTTCTTCGCGCGCGGCGCGGCGGGCCATTTCCTTGGCGTCCTCGGCATCGACGGTGATCGCGCCGTCGATCGCGGCGGTGTGGAGGTTGCCTGGAATGAACCCAGCGCCGATGCCCTGAATCGGGTGCGGGCCAGGCTGACCACCGTTGATGACCGGCGAGAGCGCAGGCTCGACCCCATAGGCCTTCATCTCGGGCCAGTGCTTCTTCAGCTCCTCGGCGCAGCCCGTGAGGTGCCCGCCGGTGCCGACCCCGGTGATCATCACGTCAATCGGCGTGTCGGCGAAATCTGCAAGAATTTCCTGCGCGGTGGAGCGGGCGTGGACGGCGGGGTTGGCGGCATTGTCGAACTGGCTCGGCATCCACGCGCCCGGGGTCTGCGCGACCAGCTCCATCGCGCGCTCGATCGCGCCCTTCATGCCCTTTTCGCGCGGGGTGAGGTCGAAGCTCGCGCCATAGGCGAGCATCAACCGGCGCCGTTCGACCGACATCGATTCGGGCATGACCAGAACGAGCCGGTATCCCTTGACCGCGGCGACCATCGCAAGGCCGATCCCGGTGTTGCCCGAGGTCGGCTCGACGATGGTGCCACCGGGCTTGAGCGCGCCGCGCGCCTCGGCATCCTCGACCATAGCGAGCGCGATACGGTCCTTGATCGACCCACCCGGATTGGCGCGTTCCGACTTCACCCACACCTCATGGTCGGGGAACAGGCGCTGGAGGCGGATATGCGGAGTGCCGCCGATGGTGGCGAGGATGTTGTCAGCCTTCATGTCGAAACCTCTCGTTTAAGCTCTTGCGGCTCGAAGCTGCGGGCGCGGCGCAGCTCGGGGAAGTACCACGCCCAGACCAATGTCACGAATATCGCACCCGCGCCGCCGAATACAACCGCCCCGACCGCGCCGAGCAACGCCGCGGCGAGCCCCGACTGCATCTCGCCGAGCTCGTTCGAGGCGGAGATGGCAAGGCCAGAGATCGAGGACACCCGCCCGCGCTTGTCATCGGGCGTGAAGAGCTGGACGAGTGAGCTGCGGATGAACACCGAGACCATGTCGACCGCGCCCATCGCGGCAAGGATTGCCAGCGACAGGACGAAGTATCGCGAGAAGGCAAAGGCGATGGTGAGCGCTCCGAAGGCGGCGACCGCCCAGAGCATCTTCACCCCGACCTCGCGCTGGAGCGGGCGGAACGAGAGCCACAGCGCAACGCTCGCCGCGCCGAGCGCCGGGGCGGCGCGCATCAGGCCGAGGCCCTCGGGCCCTACGAACAGAATGTCGCGCGCGAAGACCGGCAGCAGCGCGGTCGCCCCCGCCAGCAGCACCGCGAACAGATCGAGGGTAATGCACCCAAGCAGGTACCGCTCGCGCCAGACATAGACCAGCCCCTCGGCAATCTGCTTCACGGGTTTGAGGCGCGGCCCGTCCTGCTTGGCGCGCACCGGACGCACGGTGAGGATCAGCAGCATCGAACAGCCGAGCAGGCCCGCCGAGAGGGCATGCGGGAGCCATTCGGCGCGGGCAAAGATCAACCCGCCCACCGCCGGGCCGGCAACACTCGCGGTCTGCCAAGCGATCGAGGACAGCGCGATGGCGCGGGGAAGCAGGGTGGGCGGCACGAGGTTGGGCGCGATGGCGCTCATCGAAGGCCCGAGGAAGACGCGCGCGGCGCCGTGCGCGGCAGCTAGGGCGAACAGGATCGGCAGGTTCAGGGCATCCGCCCAGGTCGCCACGGCCAGCACCACGGCCACGCAGCCGTCGATCCCGTTGGCGAAGGCCGCGACATGGCGGCGGTCGAAGCGGTCAGCGGCGAGGCCCGCGACGGGGGTGAGCAGAAACAGCGGCACGAATTGCGCCAGCCCCAACAGTCCCAGCTGGAACGAGGCCTCCGCCACGCTCATCCCGTAATCGTCGCGCGCCACGGCGTAGAGCTGGTAGCCGAGCAGCACCACCATCGACATGGTCGCGAACACGCCCATGAAGCGCGCGAGCCAGTACCGCCGGTAATCGGGGATCTGGAGCGGAGAGGCGGGATCGGTCGCGATGTCGGTCACGCTGTGCGCCATGGCAGGCGCCAGCGATGCTGCCAAGCAGGGGAAACTTGGGGCCCCGCGACTTTATGTTGGTTCAGCGCGAGCGGCGCAGGCGGGGGTTGGGCTGGAGCTCGTCGATGATCGCGACGAAATCATCGAGGCGGATGATCCGTTCGAACTGGAATCCGGCGCGTGTGTCTCGCGTCCAGGTCACGTGGGCTTCGATCCGGCCGACAATCGGCAAGCGGATGATGATGCGGTCTCCGCGCTGGAGCTGCCCGCCATCGTCGACCATGAAGCCATGTGCGGACAGATTGCAGATATGCAGACGCAGGTCGCCGTGCACGAAGTGTTCGACGATTGCCGGAAAGTCGACCGGATGCCGCGCCGCACGGCGCATGTCAGTCACACTGAGATTAGCTCCACCAGCCACGTAGCGCAATCCTTCCCTCCGTACGGGTCACGCAATGGGAAATGCCGGAGAAAGGCTGACAATTGGTAAAGGGCGGCGGCGCGCCGAGCGGGTGGCGCCTAGCGCGTTACAAGTGCGTGACGCTTTTTGCCGAGGCTGAGGCGCAGGGTCTGGCCGTCTTCGGGCAGGACCAGCAGGGCCGGGTCGGTGACGGTATCGCCCTCGAGCTTGACCGCGCCCTCGGCGAGCTTGCGCTTGGCCTCACCGTTGGAAGCGGTGAGGCCGAGATCGGTGAGCAGCGCGGCAAGGCGCATGCCCTCGGGCCCGGTGGCGATGGTGGGCAGGTCCTCGCCCGCACCGCTTCCGGCAAAGGTTTCGCGCGCGGTGGCTTCGGCGCGGCTCGCTGCCTCATCGCCGCGCACGAGCTTGGTGACCTCGTTAGCGAGCACCACCTTGGCGGCATTTATCTCCGCGCCTTCAAGCGCTTCGAGGCGGCTGATCTCATCCAGCGGCAGGTCGGTGAACAGCCGCAGGAACTTGCCCACGTCGGCATCATCGACGTTCCGCCAATATTGCCAGAAGTCGTAGGCGGGGAGTTGGTCCTCGTTGAGCCACACCGCGCCCGCAGCCGTCTTGCCCATCTTCGCGCCGCTCGCGGTGGTGAGCAGCGGGGTAGTGAGGCCGAACAGCTCGGTCCCGTCCATGCGCCGGCCCAGCTCGATACCGTTGACGATATTGCCCCACTGGTCGCTGCCGCCCATCTGCAAGCGGACGCCAAGGTCGCGCGACAGGTGTCTGAAATCGTAGCCTTGAAGGATCATGTAGTTGAATTCGAGGAAGGTCATCGGCTGCTCGCGCTCGAGCCTGAGTTTGACCGAATCGAAGGTCAGCATCCGGTTGACCGTGAAATGCGTGCCGACTTCCTGCAGCAGCTGGATATAGCCCAGCTGTCCGAGCCAATCATGGTTGTTGACCATCACCGCATCGGTCGGACCATCGCCGAATTTCAACAGCTTGTCGAAGACTGTGAAGATCGACTGGATGTTCGCCTCGATCGTCTCGTCGGTGAGCATCTTGCGGCTTTCATCGCGCCCCGTCGGATCGCCGATCCGGGTGGTGCCGCCGCCCATCACGACCACCGGCTTGTGCCCGGTCTGCTGCAACCGCCGCAGCATCATGATCTGGACGAGACTGCCAATATGCAGGCTCGGCGCGGTTGCATCGAAGCCGATATAGCCGGGCACCACCTGCTTCGCGGCGAGGGCATCGAGGCCCGCCGCGTCGGTCATCTGGTGGATATAGCCCCGCTCTTCGAGCAGGCGCAGGAGGGCGGATTCGTAGGTGCTCATGGGGAGCGCCCCTAACAGGCGGGGTGCAAGACGGGAAGTGGCTTGCCCGAGACTGGGCGAGCGGGCAGACAGGTCCGATGCACCCGCTGATGCTCCACGTTGCCTGCGACCTCGGCCCGGTCCGGGCCATCACCGCGTCGGTCACCGCGACCGAGCAGGGCTGCGAGGCCGAGTTCCGGCTCGACGGGCATGTGCCCGGCATCGTCATCCCCTCAGCAACAACCCCTGCACGACGTGACAACCTGTGGCAGACGACCTGTTTCGAAATCTTCTGGCAGCCGCTCGGCGAGAAGAGCTACCGCGAGTTCAACCTCTCGCCCTCGGGCCAGTGGGCGGCTTACGATTTCGATTCCTTCCGCGAAGGGATGCGCGACGCGCCGGTTGATGCCATCGCCATCTCCTGCTCGCATGACCCCGCCGGACTTGTGCTGCGGGCCAGCATCGCCGCCGATCTGCCAGCGCCTGCCCAGGTCGCGCTCAACGCGGTCGTCGAGCATGCGGGCGGCGCCAAGCAATATTGGGCGCTCGCCTTCCCGCCGGGGAAGCCCGAATTCCACTCCGAGGCCAACCGCGCCCTGATCGTCGAGCGTTAGGCCGCCGACGCTCCGGTCTCGAAGGGTCGGTTCAGCTGCACGATCTTCGCGTTGAGCACGAAGGCAAAGCTCACCCAGATGAAATAGGGCACGTTGAGCCAGCCTGCGAAGCTGTCCCCGACAAGGCGTGGTAGCACCGTCATCAGCCCCACCACCGAGAGCCACAGGAACACGTTTTCCGCCAGCGCCCAGTCGGGCCGCTTCAGCTTGAAAAACAGCGGCGACCACAGGAAGTGGAGCACGAAATTGGCGGTGAACAGCGCCCATACTCCGGTGCGCGCTTCGGGCGAGGGTGCCTCGGTCAGTCCGATGTAGAAGCTCCACCCCGCAAGGCCGAGGATGATCGTCCAGGCCGGGCCGAACAGCCAATCGGGCGGCTGCCAGGGTGGCTTCCTGAGCTCGCGATACCATTGCCCGATGTCGGTCATCGCGCCGCCCACGCCGCCGAGGATGATCGCCCATCCCGCGGCGATGGCAATGGGGGTCCATTCTGTGTCCATGGCAATCTAACTGGCACAGAGCGCGTAATGTTCCCAGCACTTCCGCCAAGGCCCATACCGAGGATTGCCTTTGCGCAGGCGATGTTCCATCGCTTGTGCCCATGAAGAACGGCATCGACCGGCTGCTTGCCGACCCCGAACTCCTCAGCCAACTCAAGGGCCGCCGCGTCGCGCTGGTCGCCCATCCGGCCAGCGTGACGGCCGACCTGACCCACAGTCTCGACGCGCTGATCGCGGCGGGCGTTAACGTCAGCAGCGCCTTCGGCCCGCAGCATGGTCTGAAGGGCGACAAGCAGGACAACATGGTCGAGACCGCGGACGAGATGGATCCGCGCTACGGCATCCCAATCTTCTCGCTCTATGGCGAGGTGCGCCGGCCGAGCGGGCAGATGATGTCGAGCGCGGATGTGTTCCTGTTCGACCTTCAGGACCTCGGTTGCCGGATCTACACCTTCGTGACCACGCTGCTGTATTTGCTCGAAGAAGCGGCCAAGGTGGGCAAGGAAGTCTGGGTGCTCGACCGGCCAAATCCCGCGGGCCGACCAGTCGAGGGCACGCTGCTGGTGCCCGGGCAGGAGAGCTTCGTCGGCGCCGCCCCGATGCCGATGCGCCACGGCCTCACCATGGGGGAAATGGGCCACTGGTTCATCGAACAATTCGGTCTCGACGTCGCCTACAAGGTGGTGGCGATGGAAGGGTGGCGTCCGGACGATGCTGACGGCTTCGGATGGCCGGCGTCACGCCTGTGGATCAATCCCTCGCCCAACGCGGCGAACCTCAACATGGCGCGCTGCTATGCCGGAACGGTGATGCTCGAGGGCACGACCCTGTCCGAGGGGCGCGGAACGACCCGCCCGCTCGAGGTGCTTTTCGGCGCGCCCGACATTGATGCGGGCGGGGTGCTCAAGGTGATGAACAAGCTCGCGCCGGACTGGCTCGCGGGCGCCGCGGTGCGGGAATGCTGGTTCGAGCCGACTTTCCACAAGCACAAAGGAACGCTCTGCAACGCATTGATGATCCACGCGGAAGGTTCTTTCTACCAGCACGACAGCTTCAAGCCCTGGCGCTTGCAGGCGCTGGCCTTCAAGGCGATCCGCACGCTCTATCCGGACTACCCGCTGTGGCGAGATTTCCCTTACGAATACGAGCTCACCCGCCTCGCGATCGACGTCATCAACGGCGGGCCGGCCTTGCGCGAATGGGTGGACGACCCGGCCGCGCGCCCCTCGGATCTTGACGCCATGACGTCACATGACGAGGCGGCCTGGGTTGCCGAGGTGCGGCCGCATCTGCTTTACTGAAGTGACGTCATGACACCGCCACGCAGCCGCAACGACTGCGTGACGAAATGACAACGGACGGCGGATGAACCGCTGCCGATGGGAGAGAGATCTGATGGCAACCGCGGCAGCGAGCGGGACCGGCGTGCAATCGGCAAGGCTGACCTTGTGGGTCCTGCTCACGGTCTATGTTTTCAACTTCATCGACCGTCAGATCGTCAACATTCTGGCCGAGCCGATCGCCCGCGACCTTGACCTCAACGACACCCAGATCGGGCTGATGACGGGACTCGCCTTCGCGTTGTTCTACACCGTGCTCGGCATCCCCATCGCGCGGCTTGCCGACCGCCAGACGACGAGCCGCCCCAAGCTGATCGCGGTCGCGCTGGCGCTGTGGTCGGCGATGACGGCGCTGTGCGGGGTGGCGCAGAATTTCTGGCAATTGCTGCTCGCCCGGATCGGCGTGGGTGTGGGGGAGGCGGGTTGCACGCCTCCTGCCCATTCCCTGATTAGCGACATGGTGCCGCCCGAAAAGCGCGCCTCGGCGCTGGCCTTCTATTCGCTCGGCATCCCGATTGGCACGCTGCTCGGCATGATGATCGGCGGGAGGCTTGCCGACCAGTTGGGGTGGCGCGAGGCCTTCGTGGTGGTGGGACTTCCCGGCGTCGTGCTGGCGCTGGTGGTGTGGTTCGTCCTCAAGGACCCGCGACGCGCTGACGCCGCGGCGGTGCTTCGCGCCAAGAGCCAACCCGCCGCTCTGCCACTGGGTCAGGCGGTGAGTGAAGTCATGCGCTCGCGCGCCTACCTGCTGCTGGTCTTCGCCGGCTCGGCGGCGGCGTTCCTGTCTTACGGCAAGACCACCTGGACGACGATCTTCTTCCAGCGCACCCATGATCTGACGCCCGGACAGGTTGGCCTGTGGTTCGGCCTGATCGCCGGAGTGGGCGGAATGCTCGGCACATGGCTCGGCGGCTATCTCGCCGACCGTTTCGGGGCGACCAAACGCCGCCATGTGCTCACGGCCCCTGCAGTCGGAATGACGCTATCGATCCCGCTCGCCATCGCCGCCTACCACGCGCCGAGCTGGCCGCTGGCGCTGGTGCTGCTGTTCCTGCCGCAGGTGTTCAATTCGCTCTACTACGGCCCGTGCTATTCGGCCGCGCAGGGTCTCGTGCCGCTGCGGGCGAGGGCGATTGCGGCGGCGACCCTCTTGTTCTTCCAGAACTTGATCGGCCTCGGCCTCGGGCCGCTGTTTTTCGGGATGCTGTCGGACATGCTGCAACCGGTCTACGGCCCGGACTCCGTACGCTACGTGCTCTACGGCGCGGCGGTGCTGGGGCTGGTGCCGGCGTTTTTCTTCTGGCGGTGCAGCCTGCATCTCGATGCGGAGCTGGACCGGAAGGGGTAGGGCCAGACGCCCTATTCGTTCACGTCCGGTTCGTAGCTTGCCGAGGGCATCCAGCGCGCCTCACCCGGCAGCGGCGTGCGCAGGCTCACCGCCCATTTCCTGCCGCCGATCTCGACCGCTCCGCGCTCTTGGCGGGTTTCGAGAAAGGCCAGCAGAGCATCCTTCTCGCGGATGGGGACGAATAGGCTGTAGCTGTCCCCGCGCTGGACGGTATCGGGGTGCTCGAGGCCCGGCCATGCGTCCGGCCAGATGATCGAGGCCTCGGGCGCGTATTCATAGGGCCAGATCATCACTTCGATGGCCTCCGGTTCCCACGCCTTCGCCTCGGGGCTCTGGTAATCGCGCAGCAAGGCGATCATCGTGAGGAGCTTGTCGCCCCGGCTGCCCGACTGGCGATGGCGTGACGTCGCGCCATAGGCCTCCACCGCCTGCTTCGTGCGGAAATCAATGATGATCGACGAAGGCTGATCCGTGACTCGGGTGTAGTCCGTGTAATCCTTGATCCCCACCAGACTGACCTTGGCGGCCAGAGCGGCACTTTCGGCAGCCGGGAGGGTCACGGACTGATAGCCCGCATCGCCCCGATAGATCACTGTGCCATCATCATAGAGCACAAAGCGCGGCGAATCCGATCCGATCACCATCAACCATGGGTTCGTCTCGATATAGACAATGACCGGCTTGGCCCCGGCGGCCGGCGTTCCAGCCGAGGCTGGCGCGACAAATGTCGCAGCAAGAGCGAGTAAGAGCGCGGTCAGACGTCCGAGCAGCCACACAAGATTGAAGCCCCTCAAGCCGCGTGCTCCCGTGAAAGCTCCCCCATGGTCCTGCGCAACGTGCCGCCGATCAGCACGCAAGGGGCGATCATTCCGATGAAGGCGATGTGATACCACAGCGGAAACGTCGACCACGTGGGCTCGGTGAGGTGGATAGCGCCGCCGAGCGCCAGCAGTGCACCGGCGGCGATCACGACCGCGAGACGGTCTCCCCGGGCGACGCGGGCCGCCGCATATCCCGCGCCGAACAGTGAGGCCAGCGCGGTGGCGAGGCGGGCGAGCAGCATCTCAGTCGTGAAGTCCTGCGACGGGAAGGCGGCCGCATAGTCAGGCCAGGCCGCCAGCACGATCCGGTTTATGACCGTGGCGAGCACGGCAAACAGCAGCACCCCGGCAAGTGCCGCACCGAGGCGCCGAAGCATCACGCCCCGTGCTTGCGCGACAGCTCGCGCATGGCATCATCCAGCCCTTCGAGGGTCAGCGGATACATCCGGTCGCCCACCAGCTGCTTGATCATCTTGGTCGACTGCGAATAGCCCCACTGCTTTTCGGGCACGGGGTTGAGCCACACGGTCGCAGGATAGGTGTTGGTGACGCGCTGAAGCCACACCGCGCCCGCCTCCTCGTTCATGTGTTCGACCGAGCCGCCCGGATGGGTGACCTCGTAGGGGCTCATCGCCGCGTCGCCGACGAACACGATCTTGTAGTCGTGGCCATATTTGTGGAGCACGTCCCAGGTCTTGGTGCGTTCCTGCCAGCGGCGCTTGTTGTCCTTCCACACGCCCTCGTAGAGGCAGTTGTGGAAGTAGAAGAATTCCATGTTCTTGAATTCGCTGGTGGCCGCGCTGAACAGCTCTTCGACCAGCTTGATGAACGGGTCCATCGATCCGCCGACGTCGAGGAACAGCAGCAGCTTGACGGCATTGCGGCGTTCCGCGCGCATGTGGATGTCGAGCCAGCCCTGCTTGGCGGTGCCCTTGATCGTCGCGTCGATATCGAGCTGATCTTGCGCGCCTTCGCGGGCAAAGCGGCGCAGTCGCCGCAACGCCATCTTGATGTTGCGGGTGCCGAGTTCCTTGGTGTTGTCGAGGTTCTTGAACTCGCGCTTTTCCCAGACCTTGATGGCGCGCCCGTGCTTGGCCTCGCCGCCGATGCGCACGCCTTCGGGGTTGTAGCCCGAATTGCCGAAGGGCGAGGTGCCCCCGGTGCCGATCCACTTGTTGCCGCCCTGGTGGCGCTTTTCCTGTTCCTCGAGCCGCTTCTTGAGCGTCTCCATGATCTCGTCCCAGTCGCCCAGCGACTTGATCGCTTCCATCTCTTCGGGGGTGAGGAACTTCTCGGCGACGGCCTTCAGCCAGTCTTCGGGGATGTCGACCGGGTTCTGACCGTAATCGGTCATGATTCCCTTGAAGACCTTCTGGAACACCTGATCGAACCGATCCAGCATCCCCTCGTCCTTCACGAAGGTCGCGCGTGAGAGGTAGTAGAACGCCTCGGGCGTCTGGTCGATCACGTCCCGGTCGAGCGCCTCCAGCAGAGTGAGGTGCTCCTTGAACGAGGCACCGATCCCGGCAGCCCGCAGCTCGTCGATGAAGTTGAAGAACATAGGCGCACGCTTAACCCGCGTGCCGCACCCTGACCAGTCCCCAATCTTGGGAGGGCACAGGACGAAGGGACCGCGCTGCAAGTGTTAACTCTTCGCTTACCATCATCTGCCTAGAGTTCCGCAAGCCATTCAACAGGGTCGCCCGCGCACATGAACAGCCTCGCCATCGATACCGCCAATGCCCATGCGCTCGGGATGATCCCCGAGAG
>JAIYEK010000058.1 GCA_027487015.1 Erythrobacteraceae bacterium
GACAAGGTTGCGCCCCCGCTCCCGGTGCGGCGCGACGGCGTGTGGATTGACGCCGAGCACGAAATGCGTGCCCAGGCGTTGGAAGCAGCAGGCGATCTGCTTCCTGTGGGAGCGCCGTTTTATCCCGGCGTGACCCCGATCCCGCGTCACCAATATGCCTTCGGCATCGCCCGCGACCCCGACACCGGCCAGCCGCGCTTCGGCCCCCCGGCGAGCCACGAGAAGGAGCTGATCGTCACCGTGCCCGAGCCGGCGCCCAACGAGGCGCTGCTCTACATGCTGACCAGCGAGGTCAACTTCAACGACATCTGGGCGCTGACCGGCATTCCGGTCTCGCCTTTCGACAGCCACGAGGAAGACGTCCAGATCACCGGCTCGGGCGGGATCGCGCTGGTCGCGGCACTGGGGTCCGAGACGCGGGCGCAGGGGAGGATCAAGGTCGGCGATCTTGTCACCGTCTATTCCGGCACCAATGACCTCCTCAGCCCGTTGGTCGGCAATGATCCGATGTATGCGGACTTCTCGATCCAGGGCTACGAGACTGAGACCGGCAGCCACGCGCAGTTCCTCACCGTGCAGGCCCCGCAGATGCACAAGGTGCCGCCGGACCTCACGCTGGAGCAGGCGGGGAGCTATGTGCTGAACCTCGGCACCATCGCACGCTGCCTGTTCACCACCTTGCAGATCGCGCCGGGGCGGACGCTGTTCGTCGAGGGCGCGGCGACGGGAACGGGGCTTGATGCGCTGCGCTCTTCGGTGCGGACGGGCTTGCAGGTGACGGGGCTTGTTTCCTCGGAAGAGCGCGCGGCGTTCATCACCGGGGTGCAGGGCGCGGTCGGAGCGATCAACCGCAAGGATACGCGCTTTGCAGGCCTCTATTCTGTGGTGCCTGAGGACAAGGCCGAGGCCATCGCTTGGGAGGCTGCAGGCGCTCCGCTGGTCGAGGAATACAAGGCGCTGAACGGCGGCAAGCTGGCCGACTATGTCGTCAGCCATGCGGGCGAGACAGCCTTCCCGCGCTCGTTCCAGCTGCTCGCCGAGAACGGCACGCTCGCCTTCTACGGCGCGTCATCGGGCTACCACTTCAGCTTCATGGGCAAGCCGGGCACGGCCTCGCCCGAAGAGATGCTCCGCCGCGCGGCCCTTCGCGGTGGCGAGGCGGTGCTGATCTTTTACGGCCCCGGTTCGTCGGAATTGCTCGACGAAACCGGCCTCGAAATGATCGAGGCCGCGCGCCGCTTCAACGCACGCTCGGTGATCGCCACCACCACCGATGGCCAGCGCGAATTCCTGCAATCGCTGGGGCTGGAAGACGCAATCGAGGGCATCGTCAGCCTCGAAAGCATCCGCCGCCGCGAGGGCGCCAACTTCCACTGGCCCGACACCATGCCGCGCCTGCCCGACGCCAAGGCCGATATCGAGGTCTTCAAGGCGGCGGTGCGCGACTATCAGGACCGGGTGATGAAGCCCTTCGGCTCGGCGGTGGGCAAGATCCTGCGCTCGCCCGACAATCCGCGCGGCAGCCCCGATCTGGTGTTCGAACGGGCCGGGCAGGACACGCTCGGCATCTCGACCTCGCTGGTCAAGCCCTTCACGGGCCGCGTGATCTTCGCCGAGGACCTCACCGGCTGCCGCTTCACCTTCTACGCGCCGCAGGTCTGGACCCGCCAGCGCCGCATCTTCATGCCGACCGCCCAGATCTTCGGCACGCACCTGTGCAACGCCTACGAAGTCGCGCGGATGAACGACATGATCGCGGCAGGCCTGCTCGAGGTCACCGAGCCCGAGGTCGTGCCGTGGGAGGGCCTCCCCGAAGCGCACCAGGCGATGTGGGACAACCGGCACACCGGCTCGACCTATGTGGTCAACCATGCGCTGCCGGAAATGGGTCTCAGAAGCCGCGACGCGCTGCTTGAAGCATGGGCGGCACTGGGTTCCGGGGAACCGGACGGCTAATTCGCGCATTGCGATAATTGAAACGTTCTTAGCTCTCCTCCCCAGAGATTGAACGAAACGAAAAGCGAAGCGCGGCTTCGCGGAAATTCTGTGAGGAGAGTCCCGTGGCTAAATCCAAGGTCATCGCCGCTGCGCCTGCTCTGCAAGGCGATATTCCGGGCCGTCTCGCCGGCAAGATCGCCGTCGTCACCGGCGCGGCGGGCAATCTCGGCGGGCATATCGTCACGCACTACCTTGCAGAAGGCGCAACCGTGGTGATGACGGGCCGCACGCCTGATCGCACCAAGGCCGCTGCCGACGCGCTGCTCAAGGCGACCGGCGCGGACCCCGCGCGGCTCGCAACCGTGGCACTAGACGGCGGCGACATCGCCTCGGTGCGCGCGGCGATTGCCGAGGTGGTCAAGCAGTTCGGGCGGATCGACATTCTGGTGAACAACGCCGGGAGCGCCGGGCCCAAGCAGCCGATCGAGAACCTGCCCTTGTCGGCGGACGAGCTCGCCGCGCTCCAGAAGGCCGGCAGCACCGACAGCGAAACCGTGGGCGACGCGCTGCGCAACATCTTTGGCGTCGCGTGGAACGTCGCGCGGGTCGCGGCCGAGCATATCCCAGAGGGCGGCTCGATCATCAACGTCTCGACCATCTTCAGCCGCACGCCCTATTACGCGCGCGCGTCCTATGTGGTCCCCAAGGCGGCGATGAATGCGTGGAGCCGCGAGCTCAGCCTCGAGCTTGGCCCCAAGGGCATCCGCGTCAACCTCGTCTACCCCGGCCCGATCGAGAGCGAGCGCATCCGCTCGGTCTTCGCCGCGATGGACAAGGCACGCGGGGACGAGGGCGGCACCACCGCGACCCAGTTCTTCGACATGATGAGCCTTGAGCGCGCCACAGGCGGCAACGACAAGGCCAAGACCTTCCCGACGCCGACCGACATCGCGACCACCTGCGTGTTCCTCGGCTCGGACGAGAGCGCGGCTTACAACGGCCACGATTTCGAGGTCACCCACGGGATGACCGTGCGCAAGGAACAGCGCTCGACCTACCTCTCGCGCCCGACGATGCGCTCGATGGACGGCACGGGCCTTGCCGTGCTGATCGCGGCGGGGGACGATTGGGAAGAGGCGCTCGAAATCGCGCAGGTGCAGCTCGCCTGCGGGGCGGAAGTCGTGCTCGGCCTCCCGCGCGCGGCGGATGTCGCCATCGCCGAGAAGCGCTGCGCCGCGCTGGGGCTGTCGGACAAGCTCGCGATCATCCGCTTCAGCCGCAAGGACCCGGCGGCGATGGAAGAGGCGCTCGAGGATTACACCAAAAACGGCACGCCGGTGAGCGGCGCGCTGTTCCTCCCCGCCTTGGGCGCAGGCGAATTGACGGGCGCGATCACCGCTGCCGATGACGGCGTGGTCGAGGCGCTGATGGACGCCGAGCTTGCGGGCAACATGGCGCTTGCGCGCACGCTCAGCCGCTACTGGAAGCGTCACGACAACCTGCTCCAGCCGCCGCGTTTCGTCTTCATCAGCCACGCGAGCGACGGGAAGGGCGATATCTACGGGCACATCCTGCGCGCCGCGACCGAGCAGCTGATCCGCATCTGGCGCGACGAGAGTGAGATCGACACCGCGCATGGCCGCCGCCGTCAGGCCGAGTGGGGCAACCAGATCGTGCGCTTCACCAACACCGAGGCCGAGAACATCCGCTTCACCGCCGGTCACGCCGCGCGGATCCTCTTGAAGGAAAGCAAGCTCGGCGAGATCACCCTCTACGTCCCCGGCAATATCGGCGAGGCGACGGGGGCGCGCAAAGCCATGCCCGGCTTCTCCGAGAACATCACCGGGCTGCACTTGGGTAAAGTCGCGCTAATCACCGGAGGATCGGCCGGTATTGGCGGGCAAGTTGCACGGCTTCTGGCGCTCGCGGGCGGCAAGGTGATGATGGTCGCGCGGCGCGAGAGCGAGCTGGCTGTCGCCCGCGCGCGGATCGTCAGCGAGCTGGAGGATATCGGCTTTGCGGGCGTCGAGCGCCGGGTGCAGACTCTCGCCAATGTCGACGTCAGCAATTTCGAGAGCCTCAAGGGCGCGGTCGATGCGACGTTGAAGGCCTTCGGGCGGATCGACTACCTCATCAACAACGCAGGCGTCGCGGGCGCAGAGGACATGGTGGTCGACATGGGAGTCGACGCCTGGAACTACACGCTCGATGCGAACCTCGTGTCGAACTATTTCCTGATGCACCACGTTGCGCCGCTGATGAAGGCGCAAGGCTCGGGCTACATCCTCAACGTCTCGTCATATTTCGGCGGCGAGAAGTACCTTGCGGTCGCCTATCCCAACCGCGCGGATTACGCCGTGTCCAAGGCCGGGCAGCGCGCGATGGTCGAGAGCATGGCGCGCTATCTCGGGCCCGAAGTGCAGTTCAACGCGATTGCGCCCGGCCCGGTCGATGGCGACCGCCTGTCGGGCACCGGCGGCAAGCCGGGTCTGTTCGAGCGGCGCGGCAAGCTGATCCTCGAGAACAAGCGCCTGAACGCTGTCCACGCCGCCGCGATCAAGGCGATCCGGCGCGGGGTGCGCGTCGAGGCGGTGCTGGCGCGGCTCGCCCGCAACGACACCGTCAAGATGAGCCACGACACCAACAACCCGCGCGAACTGCGCGAGTTGGCGCTGGCCTGCGCGCGCGAGGGCGATGGCAACTGCACCTGGGACCAGTACCTCCTGACCCCGCAGATTGCCGCCGCGCTGGTCAGCCGCTTGCGCCAGGCGGGCCTGTTCCTCGACGCGCCCGAGTGGAATGACCGCCCGGCCACGCCCGAGGCCGATGCCGACTGGCTGCTGCGCGTACCCCCCGAAGATGCGCCCTTCCTCCCCGCCGACAAGATCGCGTTGGAGGCCAACAAGGTCGGCAACGGCGTGCTGTCCAAGCTTTACCTCGGCAAGATGCCGACCGAGCATGATGTGGCGCAGGCGACCGTCTTCTTCCTCGCCGACCGTGCGGTCAGCGGTGAAACCTTCATGCCCTCGGGCGGGCTTTCGGTGGAACGCTCCACCACCGAGCGCGAGCTGTTCGGCTCGCCGAAGCAGGAACGGCTCGACCAGATGCGCGGCAAGACGGTGTGGATCATCGGCGA
>JAIYEK010000263.1 GCA_027487015.1 Erythrobacteraceae bacterium
CGCGGGCGACCACCCAGTTGTGGATCTCGCTCGGGCCGTCATAGATGCGCATGGTGCGCAGCTTGTTGCTCATGAGGTAGAGCGGCAGCTCGCGGGTCATGCCCATGCCGCCATAGAGCTGCATCGCGTGGTCGACGATCTCGTAAGCGCTCTCGGTGCAGAAGCTCTTGATCATCGAGATTTCGCTGCGGGTGTCGCGGCCCTCGTCGATCTTCCACGCGCAGTCATAGGTCATCAGCCGCATCGCGTGGATCTTGGTGGCGGCGTCCGAAATCCAGTTCTGCACCGTCTGGCGCGCCGACAGCGGCTTGCCGAAAGTCGAGCGCTGGGGCGCGTAGTCGATCATCATGTCGAGCGCGCGCTGCGCCATGCCGATCGACCACGAGGCCATCTCGATCCGCCGCGTGCCGAGGCGCACCTGCATCGGCGCAAAGCCCTGCCCGCGCTTGCCGAGCAGCTTCCAGCCCGGCACCCGGCAATCCTCGAGCGCGATTTCGTAGGTCGCGGTCCCGTCGATCATCGGGATCTTGCGGGTGACGTTGAAGCCGGGCGTGCCCTTGTCGACGAGGAAGGCCGACATGCCGTTGCGGCCATTGGGGTTCTTGTCGGTGACCGCCATGAGGATCGTGAAATCGGCCTCGGCGCCCTTGGTGATCCAGATCTTGCGGCCGTTGATGATCCAGTCGTCGCCGTCCTCGACCGCGGTGGTGCGCATGCCCTGCGGGTCGGCACCTGCGCCCGGTTCGGAGATGCCGATCGCGGAAATGGTCTCGCCGCGCACATAGGGCTCGAGATAGGCCGCGCGCTGGCGCTCGTCGGCGGCGACCATCAGCATGCGGAGGTTGGGCGAATCCGGCGGGAGGTAATAGGGGACGACCGTCTTGCCGAGTTCCTCGCTCACCCCGACCATCGCCACCATCGGCAGGTCCATGCCCCCCACCTCGCCGGGCGCATCGAGGCCCCACAGGCCGAGCTCGCGGCTGACGTCATCGACCTTGGCGGTCTCTTCGGGGGTGAGGTAGGTGCCCTGGCCGACATTCTCGCGGGCGATGACCGCAGCCTCGTAGGGCATCAGCTGGTCGCGCACGAACTTTCCGACCAGGTCCTTGAGCATCTGGTGTTCGTGGGCAAGCTCGAAATTCATCTCTCAATCATCCCTCTTCTGGGTGGGGTGCTGCGCCCCTGACACCACACAATACGCAAGCTGTCACCCGCGCAGATTGAGGAGGCAGGGGATTTTTTGCGGCCAGCCGACCGCACGCCTGCGGCGATGTGCGTTGACTCATGATACGAGTTAACATAGCTTCGCATGTGCAAATATGCAGCATCTTGCAAATGTGAGGGAGTCCGATGCCCAGCCGAGCGATCGTCTCGCGTGCGCTTGCCGACCTGTTCCGGCAGCTCGCTCATGCCGACCGGCTGCGGCTGATCGAGGAGCTGCGGCAGGGTGAAAGGGACGTGACGACGCTCGCCCAAGCGCTTGCCTTGCCGACCTCGCGCGTCTCGCAGCACCTTGCCCTCTTGCGCGCCCACCGTCTGGTCGAGGAGCGGCGCGACGGGCGCAACCACGTCTACCGCCTTGCCCAGCCCTTCCTCGCCGACTGGATTCTCGAAGCCCTGCCGCTGGTCGATGTCCGCGCCCGGCTGGAAGAGGCCGAACATATCGATGCCGCCCGCGCGCTGTGGAGCGCGCCCGGTCCCAATTCGTCTCACTGAAAGGATACCCCCGATGCCCCATTTCGCCCAAGGCGTGGTCAAGTTCCAGCGCGAGGTCTTCCCGGAAAAAGCCGAGCTGTTCGAACGGCTCGCGACCGGCCAGAGCCCCGAGGCGCTGTTCATCACCTGCTCGGACAGCCGGATCGAGACCGCGATGCTCACCCAGACCGATCCGGGTGAGCTGTTCATCTGCCGCAACGCCGGCAACATCGTGCCCCCGCACACCAACCAGACCGGCGGCATGACCGCCTCGATCGAATTCGCGATCGGCGCGCTCAAGATCCCCAACATCGTGATCTGCGGCCACACCGAATGCGGCGCGATGAAGGGCGCGATGAACCGTGCCGGGCTCACCAGCCTGCCGCATGTGCGTGAATGGCTCGGCTATTCGCAGGGCGCAGTCGATATCGTCGAAGCGCTCGGCGCGGAGCTCGATGCCGATGCCAAGATGCGGATGCTGCTTGAACAGAACGTCATCCTGCAATTGCAGCATTTGAAGACCCACCCCACGGTCGCGGTCGCGCTGGCGCAGAAGGCAGTGACGCTCCACGGCTGGGTCTATGACATCAAGACCGGCGAGGTCTCGGCCTATGACGATGCGACCATGACCTGGGTCTCGGTCGAAGAGCGCTATGCCGCCGATCTCGCCGAGACGGTGATCCACAGCCACGCCTGCTGATTCCGCGCCGCCAGAGCCCCCGCCCCCTCGCGGGGCTCTGGCGCGTCACATCCGACTAACCTCCCCCCTTGCCCCGGAGCCTCTCCATGCTCGCCCCAGCTTCCGACCGTCCAACCTCTGCCGTGCTAGGCCGTGATTTCCTCGCCTCGATCGTGGTGTTTCTGGTGGCCCTGCCGCTGTGCATGGGGATCGCGATCGCGTCCGGAGCGCCGCCTGCGCTGGGCCTCATCACCGGGATCGTCGGCGGGCTGGTGGTCGGCACGCTCGCCGGTTCGCCCCTGCAGGTGAGCGGTCCGGCGGCCGGCATGGCGGTGCTGGTCTACCAGCTGGTGCAGGAGCACGGCCTCATCATGCTCGGCGTGGTCGGCCTGATTGCCGGTTCCTTGCAACTGCTCGCGGGAGTTCTGAAGCTCGGCCAGTGGTTCCGCGCGATCTCGCCCTCGGTGATCCACGGAATGCTGGCGGGGATCGGCGTGCTGATCTTCGCCTCGCAGCTGCACGTGATGCTGGATGACGCGCCGCGCGCCAATGGCCTGCTCAACATCGCCGCGATCCCCGAGGCGATCGTCAAGGTCTTCCCGGTAGACGGTTCGGTTCATCACCTCGCGGCGATGGCGGGGATCGTCACCATCGCGACCATCGTGTTGTGGAACCAGTTCAAGCCCAAGACGCTGGCGCTCATCCCGGGGCCGCTGCTTGGCGTGATCGTCGGCACTGCCTTCGCGATTGCCTTCTCGCTGCCGATCACCCTTGTGAACCTGCCCGAGACGCTGGTGAGCGGGCTCAATATCCCGACGGCCGAAGCCTTTGCCGGGATCACCAACCCCGACATCCTGACGCTCGGCCTCGTCTTCGCCTTCGTCGCCAGCGCCGAGACGCTGCTGTGTGCGACCGCGGTCGACAAGATGCACACCGGCGCGCGCACCGATTACGACAAGGAACTGCGCGCGCAAGGGATCGGCAACATGATCTGCGGCGGCTTCGGCGCGCTGCCGATGACCGGCGTGATCGTGCGCTCGGCCGCCAATGTCGAGGCGGGCGCGACGACGCGCTTCTCGGCGATCATGCACGGCGGCTGGCTGCTGCTCGCGGTCGTCGCATTCCCATTCATCCTCAACGAGATCCCGACCTCGGTGCTCGCCGCGATCCTCGTCTATACCGGCTTCAAGCTCGTCAACATCGCGCAGATCCGCAAGATCGCCGAATTCGGCAAGCAGGAGCTGGCGATCTATTTCGCGACGCTGATCGGGGTCGTGGCAATTGACCTGCTCACCGGCGTGATCCTCGGCTTCGCGCTGGCGACCGCCAAGCTGGTCTACACCTTCTCGCACCTCGAAATCCGCCGCGAGCATGACGAGAAGACCAATCGCATCGACCTGTGGATGACGGGCTCTGCCACCTTCTTCTCGATCCCGCAGCTCGGCCAGGCGCTGGAAAGCTCGCCCAACGGGTCGGAAGTGCACATCCATGTCGAGAAGCTCGACTACATCGACCATGCCTGCCTCGAGATGCTGTCCTCGTGGGAGAAGCAGCACCAGTCGACCGGCGGCGCGCTGGTGGTCGAGTGGAGCGAGCTGGTCGAACGCTATGGCCGGCGTTCGGAGGAGAAGACCGAAATCCCCGGCCTGATGGTGCGTCCCGCCGCCTGATGCAGGCGGGCGGTCGGGCCGGTGATCAGATCACCGGCTCGGCACCCTCGGCCTGCCACATCTGCTTGGCGTTTTCGATATCGATCGGGGTCGCGCGGCTCAACCGGTGGCCGATGAAGTCGATCCCCTCGATCAGCCACTGCGCGAGCTCGGGCTGGGCGAGGCTGTAAACACGCTGCTGGCCGCGGGTCAGGGTTTCGACCAGCGCCACAGCGCGCAGCACACCCAGATGCTGCGAGACGCGGGTGGGCGAGATCTCGAGCAGGTCGCCCAGCTCGTTGACCGTCTGCTCGCCCGCTTGCAGCTTCAGCAACAGACGGATGCGATCGGGGTGCGAAATCTGCCGCAACACATGGGCCAGTTCCGTTGCAACAACCTTGCGACTTGGCATGACGGTGACCCTTTAGCCCGATGTGATGTTTTCGTTATCTGAGATAACGCGCAGGGGCGGGTTTTGGCTCCCGGCCCTTTCGTTTTTGTCATTCTGTAATGCGCGCCACGATGGCTGGACCCGCTTGCTGACCGCGCCGCCCTTGCACAGCATTGTGACAAAGGCGCAGTCGGGGACCTCGGAGGCATAGGGCGCGCCGCTCTGGCCCTGTCCGGGCGTGGTGACGCCGCTGTCGCGCAGCAGCGCCCAGGCCTCGTGCAGCCGGGCGGCATGGTGCACGGCACCCGCGGCGTGGAGCGCCAGCGCGAGGGTGTGGATCAGCGCGGGCGCATCGAGCGGCAAGCGGCTCAGCCCCTCGCCCGGCGCCTCGCTGGTAACCAGCCGCAGCGCGCCCTCGCCTGCGAACCACAGCATCGGCCAGGCCCCGCGCGCGCCGCTGGCATGGGCGAGGAGAGTGAACACAGTGCTGCGCAGATCGGGCATGGCGATCACTGCATCCCACGGCGTGCGCGGACGCGTCAGGACGGGCAGCGCCTCTTCGAGCGTGAGGATGTCGAGCGTCATGCCCGCTCCGGTCAACCCCTTGCCCGCGGCGAGCAGACGCGTGGCGACCGCATTGCGCTGGCGGGCGGTGACGATGATCGCGAGCCGCTCGCGCCGCTGCGCCCGGGCGGCGCGGATCATCGCGGCGAGCACCCCCGCGCGCGGCACGGGAATTGCGCCTGCCTCTTCGGCGACGCATTGCGACGGATGCGGGCTTAGCAGCATCAGGTCGAGCCCGCCCAGCCCCGGCGCCGCACCGCGCGGGTGATCGAGGAGGTAGCTAGCCACAAACTGCGCCTGCGGCAGGTGGGCAAGCCCGCCGTGCTGGAACGCGGCCGGGCTCCAGCCGAGCCACGGGGCGAAGAGCGGAGGCTCGCCTGCACTGGACATCGACCAATCGGCAAGGCGCTTAAGGCGGCCGGGGCGCGGCGCAGGAACGATCTCGGCCGCGATCCCGAGCCAGCCGAGCAGTGCGTCCAACCCCTCGCGCCAGTCATCCGGGATCCCGCCTTCAGGATGGACCAGCGTAAAGCGCGCGTCGACCAGCGCCAGCCGCGGCCGCAGACGCGGGGACGGGGCGCGGGCAAGGGTGTCCGAAATCGGGCTCGTCTGGTCCATGGGCCGGATCCTTCGCGGGGGGTTGAGAGTGTGATGGCGTCTGGTAGCCGCGCGGCCTCAATCGGAAAAATTCAATCTTTGATCGCAAACGTTCGATATTCTGAATGCATGCAGATAGCGGCAGTCCCCCCGACCCGCCCCCGCTTGAATCTGCGCCGCATCGCAGGCATCACCGGCGCGGGAGAAGAGGGGTATCACAACCATGAAGTTTGCAAGCTTGCGCGCCGCATCGGCGCTGGCTCTCGTCATCGCCGCCAGTTCGGGCGCGGCCCAGAGCGGTCCCGCCCCGGCGAGCGAGGCGACCAAGGCAGAACAGCGCGAAACGGCCGCAGTCCTGCCGCCCGAAGGCACCCGCGACACCGCGGATTCGCAGCGCGGTTTTCTCGCGACGCGCAAGGACCCGGTGATCCTCGCCCCCAACGGCAAACAGGTCTGGAACCTCGACGCCTACGCCTTCGTCACCGGCTCCGCGCCCGAAACGGTCAACCCCTCGCTGTGGCGGCACATGACGCATCTGAAGCGCCACGGATTGTTCGAGGTGACGAAAAACGTGTGGCAGGTGCGCGGGTTCGATGTCTCAAACATGACCGTGATCCGCGGAGAGACCGGCTGGATCATCATCGACCCGCTCACCAGTGTCGAGGCAGCGAAGGCTGCGATGGAACTGGTCAACGCAACCCTCGGCACCCGGCCGGTCAGCGCGGTGCTCTATTCGCACAGCCACGGTGACCATTTCGGCGGCGTGCGCGGCGTGGTGGATGAGGCCGCGGTCAAGACCGGGCGCGTCGCCATCATCGCGCCCAAGGGCTTCATGGAGGAGGCGACCTCCGAAAACGTCATCGCCGGCGGCGCGATGACGCGGCGCGCGGCCTATCAATTCGGCACCGGCCTTACGCCGGGCGCAACCGGCCAGATGGGGAGCGGCATCGGCATGGGATTGTCGGTGGGCACGCTCTCGCTGATCCCGCCGACCGACACCATCGCGGCGACCGGCGAGACGCGGGTGGTGGACGGCGTCGGCCTCGAATTCCAGATCGTCTCGGGCACCGAGGCTCCGGCAGAATTCAACGTCTTCATCCAGCCCGAAAAGACCTTCCTCGCCGCCGAAATCGCGACCTGCAGCTTGCACAACATCCTCACCCCGCGCGGCGCCAAGGTGCGCGATGCGCGGGCCTGGGCGCATTATCTCGACGAGGCGGCGACCCGCTTTGCGCCCCAGAGCGACGCGGTGATTTCGAGCCATTGCTGGCCGGTGTTCGGCCGCGCGGCAGGCACCGCATGGCTCTCCGCCCAGCGCGACAATTACCGCTGGCTCCACGACCAGACCGTGCGCCGCATGAACCGCGGCGAGACCATGGCCGAGATCGCCGAGGCACTGGAAAGCGCGCCCCCGCCGGGCAATAGCGCGGAGTGGTCGACGCGCGGCTATTACGGGACGATCAGTCACAACGCCAAGGCGATCTACCAGTTCTATCTTGGCTGGTACGATGCGGTCCCGGCAAACCTCCACGCCTACCCGCCGGTGGAGCGCGCGGTGAAGCTGATCGATGCCTTGGGGGGGGCGGACCGGACGCTAGCGCTGGCGCGCAATGCCATGGCCGCGGGCGACTACCGCTGGTCCTCGGACCTGCTCCAGAACCTCGTCTTCGCCGAGCCCGCCAACGCCGACGCCAAGGCGCTGCTCGCCGAGAGCTATGAACAGCAGGGCTACCAGGCCGAGAGCGCGATCTGGCGCAACCAGTTCATTGCCGCGGCGAGCGACCTCAGGCGCGGGCGAGCGCAGACGGCGGCGGCCCAGCCCACCGATCTGATCGCCGCGCTCGCCACGCAGGAACTGCTCGATTCCGCCGCAACCCGCTTCGCGCCCGAACGGCCGGGGCCACGGGGGATCACCATCGGCATCGAGCTGACCGACCGCAAGGAACTCGCCAGCCTCGAGATCACCGGCCAGACCCTGATCGGCCGCGTCGGCACCCTGCCCGCCAGTCCAGCTGTCAGCATCAAGGGCCCGCGCGCGCTGATGTTGGCGCTCTTTTTCCTCAAGCAGCCCGTCGCCACGCTCGAGAAGGCAGGGCTCGAGGTGACCGGCGACAAGGCCGCGTTGCAGGCGCTGGTCGATAACCTCGATCCGATGCCGCAGGGCTTCGAGATCGTGATGCCCTGAATTATCGCGTAATCGCGCGAAGGACCGGGCGCGTTCATGCGTAGACAAGGTGGCAGACGGCACAATGCCGGATGCCCCTTTGCTATTTTCCGGAACGCTGACCCATGCCTGTGACCCTCTGCCGCACGAGCGCCGGATGAGCCGGCCGAGCATCGCCCTCAGCCGCTTCGGATACGGCCTTTCCGCCCACGACAGCCCGCCGGCCGATCCGCGTCGCTATCTGCTCGGCCAGCTCGACGCCTATGATCCGGCGCCTCCAGCTATCGCCGGGCGGATGCGTTCGCGCGGGGAGACCGGCGCGATGGTCGAACTGGTGCGATCGCTGCGGCAGGATCGCCGCGCGGCCCTGGCCATGGCCGACACCCCGTCAACAATGGGCGCGCAGTCCGCGCCCTCCGAAGACCCCCGCGCCGCCGCGCTGGAGGGCCTCCCGCCCGAATATCGCAGCAAACTGGACGAAGCGCGTCAGGTGCTGTTGGGGGACATTTCCGCGCGAGTCGGTCTGGCGGTCTCCAGCCCCACGCCGATGATCGAACGGCTGGTGCACTTCTGGTCGAACCATTTCAGCGTATCGGTCGGCAAGGTCGGCACGCAGTTCGAGGTCGGCCCGCATGAATTCACCGCGATCCGCCCGCATGTGCTCGGGCGTTTTTCCGACATGCTCAAGGCCGCGGTGCTGCACCCGGCGATGCTGCTCTATCTCGACCAGTTCCAATCGATCGGCCCGAATGCTCCCTTTACGCAACGGCGCGGGCGGCGCGGGGGTGATCAGCCCGAGCGGCCGCGCGGCCTCAACGAGAACCTCGCGCGCGAGGTGCTGGAGCTGCACACGCTGGGCGTCGATGGTGGCTACTCCCAGAGCGATGTGACCGAACTGGCGCGCGCGCTGACCGGGTGGACGGTGCCGGGCATCGGCCGGGTGGGCCGCTTTGCCGAGGACCAGCCGAGCGGCGCGGCCTTCGTCGCTCTGGTGCACGAGCCCGGCGCGCGCCGGGTGCTGGGCCGCAGCTATCCCGCGGGCCAGGCCGGGCAGGCGCTGACGATCCTCGATGATCTCGCCCGCCATCCCGCCACCGCGCGGCACATCGCGACCAAGCTCGCGCGGCACTTCGCCGGCGACACCCCGCCGCCTGCCCTGACGGCGCGGCTCGAGGCCGATTTTCTCAGGACCGGCGGCGATCTCGCCAGCCTGACCCGCACGCTGATCGATGCGCCCGAGGTGTGGACGCCCGAGCCGGTCAAGTTCCGCGCCCCGTTCGAATGGCTCATCGGTGCCCTGCGCCTGACCGGCGTCGGCAAGCTGCCGCCGCAGCGGATCCTCGGCGCGCTCAACGAGCTTGGCCAGATGCCATGGCGCGCGCCTTCGCCTGCTGGCTATGATGATGTTGCCGCAAGCTGGGCCGGGCCCGATGCGCTGGTGCGCCGGGTCGAGATGGCGGAACGGATCGCGGCGAATGTCCCTTCCGACGATGTCCTCGCCCGCGCCGAAGCCGCTTTTCCTGGGGCGCTCGGCGATGCGACCCGCACCCAGCTCCAGCGCGCCGAGAGCGGAAGTCAGGCGCTCGCGCTGCTGCTGGTCTCGCCCGAAATGATGCGGAGATGATCCCGATGAAAACCGCTCTTGACCGTCGCAGCCTGCTGGCCGGATCGCTGATGCTAGGTGCAGGCAGCCTCGCCCTGCCGCGCCTCGCCTTTGCGCAAGGGACCGGCAGCCGCAACCTCCTGTTCGTGCTGCTGCGCGGTGCAGCGGACGGAATGGCGATGCTCGCACCGGTGGGCGACCCCGGGCTCGCAGCGCTGCGCGGCGCCAGCCTCGCCGATTACGAGGGCGCGCCGCGGCTCGGCAGCTTCTTTGCCGTCCACCCCGCGCTCGCCGAGGTCGCCGCTGCGACGCAATCGGGTGAGGCGCTGTTCGTCCACGCTACTGCCACGGTCTATCGCGAACGCTCGCATTTCGACGCGCAGAACCTGCTCGAAACCGGCGGCACTGCGCCTTACAGCATCAAGGACGGCTGGCTCAACCGCCTCGCCGCGCTGCTCAATGAAGGCGCGCCTGCACCCTTGCGCGCGCTCGCGATCGCTCAGGCCGTGCCGCTCGCCTTACGGGGCGATGCGCCGGTGTCCAACTACGCGCCCTCGGCCCTCCCAGCGGCGAGCGAGGATCTGCTGGCGCGGGTGAGCCAGCTCTATGCCGCCGACAGCGAGTTCGGCCCGCTGTGGGCGCGCGCGCTCGAGACCAAGGCGATGGCGCAGGACGATGGCCTGAAGAACCTGCGCGATGCCCGCGCCGCAGGCGAGCTCGCGGCCTCGCTGATGCGCGATGCGGGAGGCGCGCGGATCGGGATGATCGAGCTTGGCGGATGGGATACCCATGCCAACCAGCGCGGCGCCTTTGCCCGTTCGGCGCGCGGTCTCGATGCGCTGCTGGGCGCCTACAAGTCCGGCATGGGCGCCGCTTGGGCCGATACGCTGGTGGTGGTGGCGACCGAATTTGGCCGCACCGCGCGCCTCAACGGCACGGTGGGAACCGACCACGGCACCGCGTCGGCGGCGCTCGTGATGGGCGGCAGGGTGCGCGGCGGACGGGTGATCGCCGACTGGCCCGGCCTTGCCGACCGCCAGCTGTTCGAGGGCCGCGATCTGGCCCCGACCACCTCGCTCGAAAGCCTGCTGGCAGGGGCGGCGGCCGAGCATATGCGGCTTGACCCCGAACTTGCGATGACGCGGCTGTTCCCCGGGCGCAGCGCAGTGCCGCTTGCGGGGATCGTGCGCAGCTAGAACGAGCACTCCGCCTGCGCGGCGCCCGCGTCGCGGGTGATCTCGCCGATCTGGAAAGCGAAGGGCGCTTCGGAGGCGAAGGTCAGCTTGCCGCCCGTCTCGCCAAGGCAGGCGGGCGTGAGCACCATCTCGCGCCAGCCCTTGCCCTCGGCGACCGAGAGCCCTTGGGTGATGTCGAGCGCCTTGGCACCCCCTGCGGTGACGGTGACGGGCGCTGCGGGGCGGGCCGCGACCAGATAGGTGATCCGGAACGCCGCGCCGCTGGCCGGACCGGTCAGCGAGACCCGCGCACCGGGGCCGAAGGCGATCCGGCGCGCGTCCTCCTGCGCCTTGCGGTCGACCCCGGTGGCGACGATCCCGTTCCCGCTGCCGCGCAGATCGGGGAGCAGCGCATTGTCGGCGAGCGCCTGGACCTGCGCGCCAAGCTTCCCGTTGGCAAACCACGCCGCGCCCGCATCATGGCTGAGGGCGGCACAGGTTTCGTCGAGCGGGATTTGGGCGATGCGCGGGGCGGCAAAGCCGAGGCCGTAGCCCACCGGGTACAGCGCTCCTTCGCTGCCGTTGAGCGGTGCGCCCTCACAGGTCTTGGGCCAGCTAAACGAGAGCCGCCCGCTGGGCTGCGCCTTGCCGAACAGCACATCGGCCACGCCCGCACCCTCGCTTCCGGGGAGCCATGCGGCCACGAAAGCATCGGCGGCGTTAAGCTCGCGGTTGACCCACAGGGGGCGGCCCGAGAGGAACACTGCCACAGTGGGCACGCCGCGCGCCTTGTAGGCATTGAGCAGGGCGAGGCCCTCCTCGTCGCGGAACGCAAGGTCCTTCCGGTCACCGGAGAATTCGGCATAGGGCGGCTCGCCGAAGACGACGATCGCGATGTCGGGCTTGCTTGCGGGGTCGCCCTTGGGGGCGAGGCGCGCCTCGCCGCCTGCCGCCTTGGCAGCCTCCGCGATCCCGGCATAGATCGAGGTCGCGCCGGGGAAATCCTTGGCGGTGAGGTCCCCCCCGCCCTGCCACGTCACCGACCAGCCGCCAGCCTGCTGCGGGATATTGTCGGCCGCGCTCCCCGCAACCTCGATCCGCGCGCCGGGCTTCAGCGGCAACACGCCCGCATTCTTGAGGATCACCTGCGACTTGGCCACCGCCTCGCGCGCGAGCGCGCGGTGTTCGGGCGAGCCGAGCAGCGCCCACTTGCCGCCATTGGTCCGCGCCGAGGGCTTCACCTCGCCATCGAGGATCCCGAGCTGAGCCTTCAGCCGCAGCACCCGCAGCACCGCTTCATCCAGCCGGCTCATGGGGATCATGCCGTCCTTGACCTGCGCCACCAGCGAGGCATGGAGCGCCTTCCAGTCCTCGGGCACCATGTAGATGTCGAGCCCCGCCATCAGCGCCTGCGGGCAATCGGAATTGGTGCAGCCCTTGATCTGGCCGTGTCCGTTCCAGTCGCCGACCACCACGCCGCCGAAGCCCAGACGCCCACGCAGCTCGTCGGTGAGCAGGGCCTTGTTGCCGTGCATCTTGGTGCCGTTGATCGAGTTGAAGCTCGCCATCACGCTGGCGACGCCAGCGCCGATCGCCGCCGGATAGGGCGCGGCGTGGATCGCCATAAGGTCCGCAAGATCGCCGTTGACGTCGCCCTGGTCGACGCCCTGCGACGTGCCGCCGTCGCCGAAGTAATGCTTGGCGGTGGCGGCGACCTTGCCGACGCCGAGGTAGCCGGGCTCGCCGGGACGGCCCTGCAACCCCTCGACCATCGCCGCGCCGAGCTTGGTCACCAGCGCCGGGTCTTCTGAATAGCTCTCGTAGGTGCGGCCCCAGCGATCATCGCGCGCGACCGCGACGGTGGGAGCGAAGGTCCAGTCGAGACCCGTGACCTCGATTTCCACCGCGGTCGCCGCGCCGATGCGGCGGATGAGGTCGGTATCACCGGTCGCGCCCAAGGCGATGTTGTGCGGGAAGACCGTCGCGCCAGGCACATTGGCGTGGCCGTGGACGGCATCAGTTGCCCAGATTGCGGGGATCACCGGCTCGCCATTCGCGAGCGGGGCGGTCGAGGCCTCCCAGAAGGCGTCGGCAAGCTTGAGCCAGTCGGCAGCGGGCGCCTTGTCATTGCCATAGGGGCCGGAATTGCCGCCGTTGAGGATCGTGCCGAAGCGATATTGGCGCATGTCCTCGGGCGTGATCGAGCCGATATCGGGCTGGATAATCTGCGCGACCTTGCGCTCGATGCTCATGCGCGCCAGCAGCGCCTCGGGCGTGTTCGCAGCGGGTGCGGGTGCGGGCGCCTCAGCCGCCGGAGCGCTCGCCGAGCGGATCTCTCCGGGCCCCTGACAGCCCGCCAGCAGGGCAACCAGCCCTACGCCGCACAGCCGCCGACCCATCGTGCCAATCGCCATTTCGCCAGACCCTCCCAGATCCGTACAATCCTATTGAGAACGTTATCAAGATATGCCTCCGCCGACGGGCTTTGGCAAGCTGTCAACAATGCCCTTCACCCCTTGCGCAGCGATCCTGCGAGCAGTGCGGCGCTCGCAAAGGCGAGCCCTGCGAACAGCACGAACAGCGCGCCATAGCCGAACTGGGGAACCAGCATAACCGTCAGCCACGGCATCACCATGCCCGGCACGGTGTTGGTGAGGTTGAACACCCCGAGATCGCGCCCGCGGTGCTGGGGCGCAGGGAGCACGCGCAGGGTCTGGCCCGAATGGAGCGCGAGGAACACCGCTGCCGCCAGCCCGAACAAGACATAGCCCGCAATCGCCCAGGCGAGCGTCATCGCCGCGGCCATCACCAGCATCCCGCAGGCGCACAGCAGCGCGGTCGCCACCAACGGCACCACGGGCCGCGCGCGGGCATCGGACCAGCGCCCGAGCAGGAGTGACACCGGCACCGCTCCCACCAGCACGAGGCTGAAGATATTGGCGGCGCCGTTCTCGGGATAGCCCGGCGCGAGCGAGCGCAGCCAGTAGAGCAGAAAAGCGAACATGCCGCCTTCCGCGACCTGCACCAGCAGCCGCGCGGCCCACATCCGCAGCACCACCCGCTCGCCCACAGGCGGGGGGACGGCGGGCGCCGGGACAGGCGCAACCAGCCCCGGCTGAGTTCGCCCCTTGCCGAGCAGCACCGCCGGCAGCACCAGCACGCTCACCAGAACGGCGACCAACGCCAGCCGCGCCTCTGGCGCGACCAGCCCTGCCCAGGTCACCAGCGATCCGGCCAGCGCGCCGAGCGCCGGGGACAGCGCCAGCGCTCCGCCCAACATGCCCTTCTGCTCGTCGGGAAAGCAATCCCCCGCCCAGGCCATCAGCGGGCTGAGCATCAGGTTCAATGCGACCTGCCAGACCATCACCAGCATCACGATCTGCGTGACGCTCTCCGCTGTGCCCACGGCCAGCAGCAGGAGGTTGGACGCGATCAGCCCGGCGATGATGAACGGCCGCCGGGTGCGCGCGCGGTCACTGAGCATCCCGACACCGATATTGGCGAGGCTCGCCATCACCGCGCCCAGAAAGCTCACCTGTGCGAGCGCGGCGACATCCTCGCCGCCCTGAAGATCGGCAATGCGCTGGGGCAGGAGGACGGTCAGCAGCGGCACATAGGCAACCGCGCCCCCCGCAGCGGCGAGCGCGAACAGGGCGAGGAACCAGACCGGCTGGCGTTGGATGGCGGGACTTGCGGGCGCCCCGCTCAAGCGCGTGCCGGCGCGGTCGAGGCGCGTTCGACCAGCGCTGCGGCAACCTCGATCACCTCGTCGGCCTCGCCATTGCCGCCGCGTTCGATCAGCCATTCGACCGCGCGCGCCACGGTCTCGGCGATCGGCTGGTCGATGGCGGTGAGCGGCGGCTGGGTGAAGCGCACGATCGGGGTGTTGTCGAAGGAGATCAGCGAGAGATCGCGCGGCACGTCGAGACCTAGCTCGCGCGCGACTTCGAGCGCGGCCAGCGCCATCTGGTCGGACGAGGCGATGATCGCGGTGAGATCGGGGTTGCGGGTCAGCAGCGCGCGGGCGGCGCGGGCGCCGGTCTCGTAGCCGAAATCGCCCACTTCGAGGAGGCCCTCGTCGGACAGTCCCGCCTCGGCCAGCGCGCGGCGCCAGCCCTCGATGCGCCAACCCGACAGGCTGTATTGCGCCGGCCCTGCGATCATCGCGATGCGGCGGTGGCCAAGCTCGGCGAGCCGGGAGGTGGCCAGATGCGCTGCGCCGGCATCGCCCATCGTCAGGCGGATCCCCGGCCCCGGTGCATCCGAACCGATGCGCGCGAAGGGGATCCCGCGGGCCGCAAGCAGATCGGTGATGAGGCGGTTTTCCGAGTGCGGCGGGGTCAGGATCACCCCGTCGGGCTGCAATGCCGACAAAGCCGCGCCCAGCTCGCGCTCGACATGGTCCGAGTGGGTGTCGACCAGTTCGACCATCATCCGGTAGCCGTGCTTGGAACAGGTGAGGATCCCGCCGAGCAGCATCTGGTCGACCCAGTCGGTGCCCTGCCGCTCGCGCCAGTCGGCGAGCGTGCGTTCACGGTCGTTGATCGCAAGGATGATGTAGGAGCGCGACCCGCTCATCCGCTGGGCGGCGAGGCTCGGGACATAGCCCAATCGGTCGATCGCCGCCTGCACCTTGTCGCGCACCTGCGGGCGCACATTGGGGCCGCCATTGATGACGCGGCTCACCGTCTGGAGCGAGACGCCCGTCTCCTCGGCGACGTCCCTGATCGTGACTGTCTTGCGCACCCGCGCCATTGCCGCTCTCGTCCGTCCCGCCTACCTGATGCAGGCCCGCCCCGTTACGGGCTCGCTGGCACAGCGGTAGACCCTTATCCAATCGATTGCGAATTGCGCGGGAAAGCTGCCGTTCGCAACCCCTTTGGCGTTGTTTTCTTCCGACAGGCGCCCGCCGACGGCGAGGTTGGCCATGATGTAGAAGGGTTGGTCGAAGGGCGCGGCGGGGTTGTCCTTGGCATTGCGCGCCGCCGTGCTCCACTGGTCGGCGGTGACGGTGAGGTGCACACGGTCATCCACGAGGAAGCGGATCAGCCCCTCGCCCCACTCGACGGCGTAGACGTGGAATTCGTCCGAGGGCAGCGCCCCTGTGGGTAGCGCGTTCCGGTGATCGACGAAGCGGTTGAGCGGCGCGAAATCGCCAAAATGCAACGCGCTGATCGTGCGGTTCTCGCCCACGCCGCCGATGCAAGTCTTGCACTTGGCGCCGATATTGACCGCTTCGAGGATATCGATCTCGCCCGAACGCGGCCAAGGGCCGTAGGCGGGATTGTCCGGCATCATCCAGATCGCAGGCCAAGTGCCCTGCCCCGCCGGCACCTTGGCGCGCGCCTCGATCCGGCCATAGCGCCATGCGTGGAGACCAATGGTGCGCACCTTGCCCGAAGTGTGCGACTGGACCTGCGTGGGGTTGTCCCACTCGGCAATCTCAGGCGGGCGCGCGGGGCCGACGAAGCGCTCCTTCTTCGCCTTCAGCAGCAGCAGGCCGCCTTCGAGAGCGATGTTATCAAGCCGATCCGTGTAGCACTGCCGTTCGTTGTTGCCCCCACCCCAGCAGGACACCTCAGGCGTCCACTTGGTGCGGTCGAGCGCGGTGCCGTTGAACTCGTCGGCCCACACCAGCTCCCAGCCTGCGCCTTCGCGCGGGGCGAGGGGTTGGTCGGCAGGCGGCGAGCCTGCCCCCAAAAGCAGCAGGGCCGCTGTCAGCGTACCCGCCTTCAGCAGCCCTGCGATTGTCATGGACTTGCCCTCTTAGAAATCGAAGCGGGCAAGGAAGGTGAAGCGGCGGTCGTTGCGGAACGCCGAGCGCTGCACCCGGGTACCGTCGAAATCGATCACCTGACTGGTCGTGAACACCTCGTCGAGCAGGTTCACGCCCTGCACGCCGAGCTTGATCCCGTCGCGAACGGTGACGAAGATCGACGCGTCGAGCTGCCCCGTCTCCTCACCCCAGATCGGCGAGAACGGGAAGATGTCGTCACGCGGCGTGATCAGGAAGGCCGAGCGCCAGTTGTAGGCCGCACGCATCGACAGCCAGTCCTTGTCGTAGAACAAGACCGCATTGATGGTGTGTTCGGAGATCCCGGCCAGCGGCTGGAGCGCCGCAAAGTCGCTCTGGTTGTTGGCGAGATTGGTGTTCTGGAAATCGCCGCCGTCAACATAGGTATAGGTGAACACGCTACCCAGACCGCTCAGCAGCCCCGGCAGGAAGTCGTAGGTTTGCTGGTAGGCAAACTCGAACCCCTTGAGGGTGCCGTTCTGACGGTTGTCCGGGCCATTGACCTCGACATCAAGGTTAAGACCACTGGGGCTGACGAAGCTGACGAGATCAACCCCGCTGTTCACGATGCCCTTGATGTCCTTGGCAAAGGCATTGAACGTCAGCGAGCCGACCCGGTCGAAATACCATTCGACCGAGAGGTCGTAGTTCCAGCTTTCGATCGGGCGCAGGTTGCGGTTGCCAGTGGAGATCTGGAACAGCGGCCCGGTCTCGAGCGTGCCTTCGGAACGCAGGTCGCCGGTGTTGTCGCCGATCCCGCCGCCCGAACGGAAGGCGGCCAGGTCAGGGCGCGAGATGCCCTTGGACACCGCAGCGCGGAAGAGCAGGCCGTCACCGGCGTCGAGCAACGCATTGAAGCTCGGCAGCCAGTTATCGAAGGTCACCGAACGGTCATCGAGAACGATTTCACCCGTGTGCGCTGCGGCGAACTCGGCAAGGCGTGCCGGCGACAGTCGGCAGAAGGCCGGGAACTGATCGGCCGGCAGCTGCGCCGCGCGGCTGCAGGCGGCGTTGACTTCGGACAGCTGGGCAACCCCGTCGCCGTTACCGCCCGAGGCGGTATTGTCGAAGAAGAACGGGTTGGGGAAGCCGATCAGGCCCGCCGCCACCACTTCGGTCTCGACATAGCGCAGGCCGACGTTGCCGGTGATCTTCCAGCCATTGTCGAAATCCGTGCCGTAATCGAGGCGTACATAGCCCGACTTGGTGGTTTCCGAAACGTCGTTGATCTCGTTCTCGCAGAACGGATCGCAGGCGGCGGTCTGGCCGGTCACCGCGTTGGTGAAGCTGCGATTGCGCACCCCGAAGAACGGGTTGGGGGTCTGCGAGAAGATGTTGATCTCGCGCGCTTGGGCGGCTGAATCGCCCGCGAGATATTCTTGCAGGAAGTTGTCGCCGCCAAAGAAGAACGACCCGCCCGGAAGCGGCGAGGTGCCGCCGCGCTGGAAGTTGTTGTCGAATGGCGTGCGCAGGTTGGCGTAGTTCGGGAAGTCGTCGACGAAGGCCCCGCCCGCGATCGCGAATTCCTGACCGGGCAGGCCGGTGAAGTAGCGGCCCGGCTGGAAGTTGCCGCCGGTCGCGGCGCAGCCCGGCCCGGCGTTCCACGGCGCGCAGCCTGCGCGGCCTGCCCAGGGCGCCGAGAGGTTGCCCCAGGTGCTAAAGTTGGTGTCACGCGTGGTCTGGCCGCGATCCGACCAACGCGCGCCGAACTTGACCTGCTTGAAGAAGCCGTCTTCCGAGATGTCGTATTCGACATCGCCGCGCAGCGTATCGAGCTCGCCTTCATTGCGGGCGATGCTGTCGAGCAGGAACCAGTAATAGGTGTTGCGCCCGGAGGTGAAGTAATCCGCCGGCGCGCCCGGAGGTGCGAGGAACTGCACCTGCGGCACCTTGCCCGAAAGGTCGAGATCGATGTTCGCCCAGGTCGCCATGTTGGCGATGACCGAATCCTGCTCGAGATCGGACTGGATGTGCTGCGCCTCGAAGTTAACGCGCAGGCGGTCGGTGATGCTCCAGTCGACATCGAACGAGACATCCTCGGTCGAAGAGCGGGTTTCGCGTTCGAAGCGCAGCAGTTCGAGCGGGATGCCGCCGCGGCCAAAGGGGTTGGCATAGGCATCGCCGATGCGCTGGCTCAGGATGCCGCGCACGAACTGGCCGTTCTGGTCGAACTCCCAGGTGCTGCCTGCCGCCGGGACAGGGAACAGCGCGTCGTCGTTGACCAGCGCGATCGCGGCGTTTTCCTTGGTGAAGAAGGTCGTGTCGGCGCGCAACCATTCAAAGGTGGCGACGAAATCGCGATTGGGGCTCTCGTACTGGGCGACCGCCGAGAAGGCCTCGCGGTCACGCTCGAGTTCGGTGGTCCGTACGCCCGCACCCTTGGGAACAACCAGCGCACCGGCCGGCGGGAAGTTGTCGGGCGTGAAGTTGGCGCCGCCGCTGATCCCGCCGCTGCCAACCGGGCGCACACGGAAGCACGAGCCGGTCAGATTGGCAGGGCGATAGCAGGGGTCGGCCACCTGCGAGGCATCGGTGCGGCTCTTGAGTTCGGAGCGGGCATAGCCGACCTGAAGGCCGAAAGTGCCCACGCCGGTCTCGAAGGTGTCCGAGACCAGCACCGAACCGCCGGGCGACCACTCCTCGGCGAGGTCGCCGACATTGGTTTCGAGCGTACCCGCGATATGGAACCCGGGCCGGTCGAGCGGCTTGCGGGTGACAAGGTTGACGGTGCCCGCGATCCCGCCTTCGACCATGTCGGCGGTGAGGTTCTTGAACACCAGCACCGAGCCAAGCAGTTCCGGCGAGACTTCGTTGAAGCTCAGCACCGTGCCGCCATTGGCCGAGAAGATGTCGCGGCCGTTCAGTTCGGAGCGGACGTAGCCGAGGCCGCGGATGATGACACCCGTCCCTTCGACCGAGAAGCGATCAGGGTCGGAGGGCTTCTCGAAGCGGCCGATGTTAACGCCCGGCACGCGCTGGAGCGCTTCGGCGACCGAGCGGTCGGGCAGCGCGCCGATGTCTTCGGCGGTAATCGCGTCGACGAAGGTGTCGGCATTGCGCTTGATGTCCTGCGCACCCTGCAGCGCGGCGCGGAAGCCGGTGACGATGATCTCGGCCTCGGGCTCTTCGGCGGGCGCGGCGGCGGCGTCCGGATCCTCGGCCGGCGCAGCGGCGTCCTGCGCGAGCGCGGGGTTGGCCGCAGCGATCGCGAGAACCGAGGCGGTCCCGAGGGCGAAGAGGCGCCGACGCGGCGCGAGCTTGGCGGTGTTCATGATGTGTCGTCTCTCCCCATTCCGCGCGACAGGTTCGTGCCTGAAGCTGCGGGCTACTGATGGTTTGTAACCGAACTTGAGAGCGTTCTCAAGACTTGTAATCTCCAGTTCATATTGCATTCTGGCAACACTTCGCAGACGCTCGGACAGAGCGCGCGACCGGCCTATACTGGCCCCAAGGGGATCGAGGAAAACGTGGCAATTGAACGGATTATCATTGTCGGCGGGGGCACCGCGGGGTGGATGGCGGCGGCGGCCTTGTCGCGCATCCGCAAGGGTCGCCCTGTGGAAATCACTCTGATCGAATCCGAGGCGATCGGGACGGTCGGGGTCGGCGAGGC
Organism: Erythrobacteraceae bacterium; assembly: GCA_027487015.1. GTDB lineage: Bacteria > Pseudomonadota > Alphaproteobacteria > Sphingomonadales > Sphingomonadaceae > Erythrobacter. Next base: position 19,925 of record JAIYEK010000263.1, read on the forward strand.
AACAATTCCGCCCTTCGTCGGCTTCAACGAGCTGATCGGGATCGACGAGCGCGAAATGCTCAGCGCGGTCGGCGGCACCTTCAAGCTCGGTATCCAGTTCGAAAACTGGGGCAAGCTCGGCGACAGCTACATCCACCCCTTCGGCGCATACGGCTACACCATGGGCGGGATCAGCTTCCACCACGTGTGGCACCGCATGCAGGGCGCGGGCGACAAGCGCCCGATCCAGGTCTTCAACCTCGAAACCATGGCTGCCTATTTCGGCAAGTTCGCGCGGACCGAGGATTTCAAGCGCGACGATCTGCCGCCGGTCAACTACGCCTATCACTTGGATGCGGGCCGGTATGCCGCCTTCCTGCGCAAGCTCGCCGAGAGCCGCGGCGTGGTGCGGCAGGAGGGCAAGGTCGCCGACGTGCAGATCGACGGGGAGAGCGGCTTCGTCACCGGCGTAACGCTCGATGATGGCCGCGCCTTCAAGGGCGATCTGTTCATCGATTGCTCGGGCTTCCGCGGCCTGCTGATCGAACAGGCGCTGAAGACCGGCTATGACGACTGGAGCAATTACCTCCCCTGCAACCGCGCGGTCGCCTTGCCCTGCCAGCGCGAGGACGGCAGCCCGCCCCCGCCCTTCACCCGCGCGACCGCCCATGCGGCCGGATGGCAATGGCAGGTGCCGCTCCAGCACCGGAACGGCAACGGCCACGTCTATTGCTCGGCCTACATGGAGGACCAGCAGGCGCTCGACATCCTGCTCGGCAATATCGCGGGCAAGCCGCAGGCGGAGCCCAACTGGCTGCGCTTCGTGACCGGGCGGCGCAAGAAGTTCTGGAACAAGAACGTCGTCGCGCTGGGGCTGGCGGCGGGCTTTATGGAGCCGCTGGAATCCACCTCGATCCACCTCATCAACACCGGGATCGACAAGCTGATCTCGCTGCTCTCGCTCGACGGGATCACCAAGGTGCAGGAGGATACCTTCAACCGGCTAACCGCCCGCGAATATGCCCGCATCCGCGACTTCCTGATCCTCCACTACAACGCCACGCAGCGCACCGATTCCAACTTCTGGAACTACGTGCGCACCATGCCCGTGCCCGACACCCTCACCGAAAAGGTCGAGCTGTTCCGCGCCAACGGCCAGATCTTCCGCGAGGAGGACGAGCTTTTCACCGAGACCAGCTGGGCGGCGGTAATGATGGGTCAGGGCATCACCATGGGCAGCCACAACGCCATGGCCGACGCGCTCGATCCGGTGAAGACGGCGAGCGAAGTGAACGAGATGGAGCAATCGATCCGCTATCTCGTGGGAGCCATGCCCGGCCACGGCGATTACCTCGCTCGCTATTGCCCCGCGCCGATGGCGGCGTGAGGCGTCAAGCTGAGGGCCGGCGGGTTCCTTGACAAACGGGGGCGGCGGCGGAAAGGGACAGGGCTCCCCGCCACGTCGCCCCTCCCGAGGTTTACCCTGCCGATGACTGACGCATCCCATGGCTGGACCGCGCTGGTGCTTGCCGGCCAGCGCCCCGGGGTCGATCCCATGGCGGCCCACTTCGGCGCGGAGATGAAGGCGCTGATCCCGGTCGCGGGCGAGCTGATGCTGAACCGGGTGCTGATGGCGCTGCTCGATGCGCCGCAAGTGGCGCGGATCGTGGTGATGGCGCAGAACACGTTGCAGCTGCGCGCCCACCGCGACCTTGGCTGGGCGGTGCAGGAACCGAAGATCACCTTCCGCGTCTCCGGCCCGACGATCAGCGGATCGGTGCTCGGCGCGGTGGAAGATCCCGCCATCGGCCTGCCGCTGCTGGTAACGACCGCCGACAACGTGATGCTCACGCCGGCCACCATCGCCGAATTTGTCGCGAGTGCAGGTGCGGGAGATGTGTCGGTGGCCTTTGTCGAGCGCGGCAATCTGGAACGCGCCGTGGGGCCCAACAAGCGCACATGGCTCGCCTTCAAGGGCGGCGCCTACACCGGCGCGAACCTCTTCGCGCTGATCGGCGCGGGGGCCACCAACGCGCTCACATTCTGGGAGAAGGTCGAGGCGGATCGCAAGTCGGTGCTGCGCCTAGCCGCACATTTTGGCCCGGTGTTGATGGTGAAGCTGCTGCTGCGGCGCATGACGCTCGTGCAGGCCCTCGCCGCCGCGGGCGCGAAGCTCGGCGCCACGGCGGCGCCGGTGGTGCTGTCGGACGGACGCATGGGGGTCGATGTCGACAAGCCCGAGGACCATGCTCTCGCGGAGCGGCTGCTGGGGGCAGCGCGCGCATGAAGCGCATCTGCTTCCTGTTCAACCACGACCAGACCCACCAGCTCGCGCACAGCCTCCCCATCGCGCTGGCGTTGGCGGCGCGCGGGGAGCACCGGATCACCCTCGCCTATGCCCGCCCCGCGATCCGCGCCGAGATCGAGCGGCAGGCCGATCCGGCGCTGCTAGCGCGCATGGAACTGGTGCATCTGACCCTGAAGCGCAGCGGATCGCAGGCGCTGGCGGGGCTGCTCGAGCGGCTCGTCCCGGCCACCAAGCTGCTCATCTACCGCGACAATCTCGAGTTCTTCCGCAGCTTCGATGCGGTGGTGGTCGCGGAGAAGACCTCGCTGCTGCTGAAGACCCGCTACGGGCTGAATGACGTAAAGCTGATCCACACCCGGCACGGCGCGGGCGACCGGGCGATCGGGTTCAATCCGGAGAGTGCGGGCTTCGACCTGGTGCTGGTCTCCGGCCCCAAGATCCGCGACCGGCTGATCGCCGACGCAGGTCTCGCACCGAACCAGATCGCACTGGTCGGCTATCCCAAGTTCGATCTGTGCGCGGGCAACAGCTTCGTCGACACCTTCCCCGCCCCCGAGCGGCCCACGGTGATCTACAACCCCCACCCCTCGCCCAAGCTCTCGAGCTGGTTCAAGCATGGCGCGGCGGTGCTGGAAGCCTTCCGCAATCAGGATCGGTACAACCTGATCTTCGCGCCGCACGTGATGCTGTTCGCCCGCCAATGGGTGGTGACCGTGGACCCTCCGAGCCTCGCCCGGGTCACGCCGCCCGGCCCCGAATATGCGCAACAACCGCGCATCCACATCGATACGGGCAGCGCACGAAGCAGCGACATGAGCTACACCAACCGCGCCGATATCTACCTCGGCGACGTCAGCAGCCAGGTCTACGAGTTCCTGCGCGCACCCCGCCCGTGCCTGTTCCTGAACTCGCATCGCGTGGACTGGCGCGGCGATGCCAACTATCTCCACTGGCAGGCCGGCCCGGTGCTGGAGAGCGCCGACGGGTTGCTCGATCAGATCGATGCTGCGGTGGCAAACCACAGCGACTATGCCGGCACGCAACAGGCATTGATCGACGCCACATTCTCGCTATCGGACCGCCCCTCTGCCGAGCGGGCAGCCGATGCGATCACCGCTTTTCTCGAAGGAGCCCCGCGTGGCTGATCTTGCTGCATTCTGGCGTTACGGCGTGGTCAAGACCCTGCGCAAGTGGAAGGCCGCCGCGCTTTCGCCGGTGATGGCGGCGCGTGGGGACGGCCCGGTGCGCTCGGCCTACGGAGTGCTGATGGTGCCCAACTGGCAGGACACCACCTTCCGCTATTGCATCTTCGGCACCTATGGCCGCGATTTGGCCGACCTGCTGCTGGGGCAGTGGGAGAACTTCGTCTTCGTCGACATCGGCGCAAATCAGGGGCTCTATTCACTGATCGCCGCGCAGAACCCGAAGTGCGAGCGGATCATCGCCTTCGAGCCCGTGCCGACCACCCACGCGCGTCTTGCCGCGAACGTGGCGCTCAACGGCGGCGCGGCGCGGACTGTGCTGCACCTGCTCGCCATTGCCGACAGCGCCGGGGAGGTGACGATCGATGTCGCGCCCGATCACACCGGCACCGCGACGCTCGCCGGACGCGAGGACCGACAGGCCGGGGGCGGCTCGGGCGGCGGCGGGGTCACCATCGAAACGATCGACGCGCCCCTGCTCGATCCGCTACTCGCGGGCGACTTGCCGATGTTCGTCAAGATCGACGTCGAGGGGCTCGAGGCGGTGGTGATCGCCGAGCTCGCCAAGACCGAGGCTTTCGCGCGCGTCGCAGCGATCTTCTACGAGGTCGATGACCGCTGGGCGAGCGCGGGCGAAATCGAGACGCTCCTGCGCGCGGCAGGCTTCACGCGCTTTGCCAAATACGGGCGCGGCCACCACTACGACGTGCTGGCGAGCCGCTCCTGAAGCACCGCCTGCGCCAGCGCTCGGCCTGAGAGCCACGCGCCCTCGACGCGCGGACTGTGCAGCCAGTCGCCCGCGATCCCTAGCTGCAATTCGGCATCGAAGAGCGGGCCATCGGCCTTGCGGGGCTCGGGCTGGGCGTAGAGCCAGCGGTGCGCATCAAGGTGCACGGGCGCGGCGGGCGGCGTGCCGGTGGCGTCAAAGAAATCGGCGAGCAGAAGGGCGGCGACTTCGTCCTTGGGCAGGTCGATCAGCTCGCGGCTGCGCGCGGGGCTGGCGTGGATCACCCAGGTCTCCGCGCCGCTGCGCCCCTGCTTTGCGGAATTGCGCGCGGCCCAGCTGATCGGGCCGGTGTCCGAACGAACGGTGTCGGAGATTGGCAGAGGCGCCGCGAATGCTGCCATCACCGCCCAGCAGGGCGCCGAAGCGATGCTGGCGGCGCGCGCGGCGAAGTCTGGCGCGGCCTCGGCGAGCAGCACCCCAGCCTGTTCGGCCGGAACGGCGACGAGGACGGTGCTCGCAAGGAACACCTCCTCCCCCGCGTCCACCCGCCAGAGCGCGCCGTCACGGCAAAGCCGCTCGGCGCGCACGTTCCAGCGCACGTCGAGGCTTGCCGCCATATGCTTGACGCAGGCGTTCATGCCCGGCGTTCCGACCCACGCTTCCGCGCCCGCAGCAGGCCAACGCGCCGCGACCCCTGCCGCCTCCCATGCCGCAACCGTCTCGCGGAAAGCGGGATCGCGCGCGGTGAAGTATTGTGCGCCGTGATCGAAGCTTACCGGCTCTCCGTCGATCTCGACCCGCCGCGCCGCCATCCGCCCACCGGGACCGCGCCCCTTGTCGAGCACGATGATGCGCTGGCCTGTGGCGGCAAGAGCGGTGGCTGCAGAAAGCCCCGCCATGCCGCCGCCGATAATCACGATATCAAATTGTCCGTCCATCCCGCGCCAACGCGCGAGCGCGGCGAGGGTTTCAGGGTGCGGACCTTGGCGGGCGCGATTCGGCCAGCACCAGCGAGAAGCGCTTGCCCTCGTCGGTCCAACGCGCGAGCGGCTCCCACCCGCCCGCCGCAAGCAGCATTTGGCCTGAGCGCTTGGTAAACTTGTGGCTGTTCTCGGTGTGGATGCTCTCACCCGCGCGCATTTCGAAGCGCTGCTCGCTGACGGTCAAGGCCACATCTTCGCGCGCCACCAGATGCATCTCGATCCGCGCGAAGGGATCGTTCCAGCGCGCCTCGTGAGCGAAGGCTGCGAGAGGGATGTCGCCGCCAAGCTCGCGGTTGATCCGGGCAAGGAGGTTCATGTTGAACGCCGCGGTCACCCCGGCGGCATCGTCATAGGCGGCGAGCAGGACGTCCTCGTCCTTGACCAGATCCATCCCGATCAAGAGCAGCGCGCCCTCGCCCAGCGTGTCGCGCATCGAGCGCAGCAGGTCGGTCGCGGTGCGGGCGATCATGTTGCCGATGGTGGAGCCGGGGAAGAAGCCCAATTTGGGCAGGTCGGCCACCTCGGCGGGCAGCTCGACCCGGCGCATGAAATCGGCCTCGACCGGATGGACCGGAAGCCCGGGGAATTTCTCGGACAGCGCCGCCGAAGACGCGCGCAGGAAGTCCCCCGCGATGTCGAGCGGGACATAGGCCGAAGGCTGACACGCGCTCAGCAGCAGCGGGGTCTTGACCGAGGAGCCCGAGCCGAACTCGACCACAGCGCGCCCGGGCCCGATCAGCTCGGCGATCTCGGCCACGCGCGTCTGGAGGATCTCGGTCTCGGCGCGGGTGGGATAATACTCGGGGAGCTGGGTGATGTCCTCGAACAGCTGGGAGCCGGCATCGTCGTAGAACCAGCGCGCGGGGATCGCTTTCTGCGGCTCGCCAAGCCCCGCCAGCACATCCGCGCGGAACGCGAGATCGACCCCGCCCGCATCGCGTTCGACCAGCCTCAGGCCTGCAAGCTTCGTCATCTCAGGCGTCCTTGGCAAGCCGCAGGCCGGTGAATTGCCAGCGCTGGTGGGGGTAGAAGAAATTGCGGTAGGAGACGCGCGAATGGCCGCGCACGGTGGCGCAGGATGCGCCGCGCAGCACCACTTGGCCGCTCATGAACTTGCCGTTGTATTCGCCCACCGCACCCTCGGCGACGCGGAAGCCGGGGTAGGGCAAATAGGCCGAGCGGGTGAACTGCCAGCAATCGCCGAACAGCCCGGGCGATCCCATCGGCAACACCGGCCCGGCGCAATAGAGCTGGTTGCCGCCGCGCGGATCATGCGCGGGCAGAGGCGAGGCGCCGTCCTGTCCGCGGGCGATAGCCTCCCATTCGAACTCGGTCGGCAGCCGCGCACCCGCCCAGGTGGCAAAGGCATCGGCCTCGAAATTGGAGATGTGGGTGACGGGGGCATGGGGGTCGCGCGGCTGCCAGCCCTGATGGGTGAAATGTGTGGCCCCCTCGCCCCAGTAGAGCGGCGCTTCGATGCCCTCGCGCTGGACCCAGCCCCAGCCATCGGCGAGCCACAGGCGCGCATTGGCGTAGCCGCCATCGGCGATGAAGACGTCCCATTCGGCGTTGGTCACCAGCCGGTCGGCGAGTGCGAAGGGCTCGAGCAGCACGCGGTGGCGTGGGCCTTCATTGTCGAACGCGAAGCCATCCGACTGGTGCCCGACCAGCGCGATTCCCCCCGGGTGCGTGTGCCAGCCGGAGGAGACGACGGTGGTCGCCGCCGCCTCCCCGGTGCCTGCGGGCGCCCACATGGCGGGGCCCAGCGGATTCTGGAACAGCGCGTGCTTGATGTCGGTGAGCAGCAATTCGATGTGCTGCTCTTCATGCGCAACGCCGAGCGCGATCAGCGATGCCAGCGCCGGATCGGCGAGCAGCGGCTCCATCGCCTCGGTGACATGTGCGCGCCACGCCAGCACCTCATCGAGCGTCGGCCGCGAGAGCATCCCGCGTGCGGCGCGCGAAATGCGCGCGCCCTCTGCCTCGTAATAGGAATTGAACAGGAACGGCCAACGCTCGTCATGCAAGGCATAGCCGGGGGCGTGTTCGCGCAGGAGGAAGGTTTCCCAGAACCACGTCGTATGCGCAAGGTGCCATTTGGCGGGGCTCGCGTCCTCCATCGACTGGATCGAGGCATCGGCATCGCTGAGCGGCGCGACGAGCGCTTCAGTCAGCGCGCGGGTGGCGCGAAAGCGCGCGGACAGCGCCGCACCGGCCTCCGCCCCCACCGGGACATCCTGCAATTCGCTGCGATGCACGCGCGCACCTCCCGTCCAAGTTTGCGCCAGCGAGCGGACCATGCCAGCCCGCCGTGACGCAGGAAAGACGGTTGGTAGCCGCGCGGCTATCGGAAAATCATCACACCCGTGAGGATTTCACATGAAATCACGCCGCGTGGCTGACTTCCGCCTCGCGTGCGCCACCTGCCGCCTCGTTGAGCATTTCGGCCACCAGGAAAGCGAGTTCGAGCGATTGTTCGGCGTTGAGACGCGGGTCGCAGTGGGTGTGATAGCGGTCGCCGAGGCGTTCCTCGGTGATCGCCACGGCCCCGCCGACGCACTCGGTCACGTCCTGCCCGGTCATCTCGATATGGATACCGCCGGGGTGCGAGCCTTCGGCGCGGTGGACGGCAAAGAAGCCCTTCACTTCGCGCAGGATGCGGTCGAAGGGGCGGGTCTTGAAGCCGCTGTCGGACTTGACGACGTTTCCGTGCATCGGGTCGCAGCTCCACACCACCGGGTGCCCTTCGCGCTGCACTGCGCGGACGAGCTTGGGCAGGCCATCCTCGACCTTATCGTGGCCGAAGCGGCTGATGAGCGTCATCCGCCCCGCCTCGCGGCCTGGGTTGAGATCATCGAGCAGGCGCAGCAGCGCGTCAGGCTCGAGGCTCGGCCCGCACTTCATGCCGAGCGGATTGCCGATCCCGCGAGCAAATTCGATGTGGGCGCTGCCGGGGAAGCGCGTCCGGTCGCCGATCCACAGCATGTGTGCGGATGTGGCGTACCAGTCGCCGGTAAGCGAATCCCGGCGGCTCATCGCCTGCTCGTAGGGGAGCAGCAGCGCTTCGTGGCTGGTGTAGAAGCTCGTGCCCTTCAATTGCGGCACGGTTTGGGGATCGATCCCGCAGGCCTCCATGAAATCGAGCGCCTCGCCGATACGGTCGGCCATCTGGGCGAATTTCTCGGTCCACGGGGTGCGGCCCATGAAATCGAGCGTCCACTGGTGGACCTGCCGCAGGTTGGCATAGCCCCCGCCCGCGAAAGCGCGCAGCAGGTTGAGGGTGGCGGCGGCCTGCGAATAGGCCTTCACCATCCGCGCCGGATCATTGCGGCGGCTGACGGGATCGAACTCGATCCCGTTGATGTTGTCGCCGAGGTAGCTCGGCAGCGTCACATCGCCGATGGTCTCGGTGGCAGACGAGCGCGGCTTGGCGAACTGGCCCGCCATCCGCCCGACCTTCACCACCGGCCGCTTACTGGCGAATGTCATCACGACCGCCATCTGCAAGAGCACGCGGAAGGTGTCGCGGATGTTATTGGGGTGGAACTCGGCGAAACTTTCGGCGCAGTCCCCGCCCTGGAGCAGGAAGCCGTGACCGCCCGCGACCGCCGCGAGATCAGCCTTGAGCGCACGCGCCTCACCCGCAAACACCAGCGGGGGATAGGACGAGAGGGTCTTTTCAGCCTCGGCCAATTCCGCCGCATCTTCGTAATGCGGCAGGTGGCGCGCTTCGTGGGCCTTCCAGCTCTCCGGGGTCCAGGTCTCGGGCACAGTCACAATCTTTCTACGTCAAGGCGCGCGACACGCCGCGCGGGGGCGCCCGCTACCCGAGCGCGGCACGAATTGTAAAGCGACAAAGCCGCCTCGCACAACTTTATTTCCCGGCCACAGTCAGCGGCAGGACCGATCAGCGCCCGCTCATGCCCGTTTGCGCAGCATTCGGAACCGCACCCGCCGGCACCGCCTCGGCGAGGGTCTGGCCTTCGGGGATGATCGCCATCCGGAATGTCCGGTCCTTCGCCAGATACCGCGCGGCCAGCGCCTGCATCGCCTGCGGAGTGGTCTGCGAGTAGTCCGGCAATATCGAACGCAGCATCCCAATGCGGGCCGGGTCCTGGGTCGCGCCTTCGAGGTTGTAGAGCCAGAACTGGTTACCGGTCGAAGCGCGGCGGACCATCTGGGCGAGCGGCTCGGTCACCCGGGCGAGCTCGTCGGCGGTCGGCGGATTGGCGGCGAGGTCCGCGGCAATCTTGTCGGCCTCGGCGAAGAACATCGGCACGAAGTCGGGGGTGAGCTGCGCGACCGCGGTGATCCGGCCGCCGGTGGCCAGATCGGCGGGCCAGCTCGAGAACACCTGCGGCGCATAGCTCGCCCCGGCGCGTTCGCGCAAGGCATCCATCAGGCGGTTGTTGAACAGCTGGGTGAGGATTTCGAGCTGACGGCTTGTCCGCAGGTCCTCGGTCCCGCCCCCGCTGCGCCACGAGACCACGGCGGCGGCCTGATTGGCATCGCCGCGGTGGGTGACGACGCTCGGCTTGTCGACCGCCGGCGCAAAGCCGGGGACGCGCGCGGCGACATCGGCAGGGATCGGGTCGCGGGCGGGCAGCGCGCCGAAGGTGAGGCGCAGCTGCTCGGTCACGGCGGCCTTGTCGAACTCGCCGAACACCAGCACCTCGATCGGGCCCTGCTTCAATAGCGGCTCCCACACCTTGCGGAATTCCTCAGGGGTAGCGGCCTTGAGCGCGTCAGGCCCCGGTGTTGCAAAGCGCCCGTCGCCGCCGGTCACGAGATATTCGAGATCGCGGTTGAGCACCCCACCGGGGCTGGTCGAATAGGTGTTGTAGGCAAGCTCGGAGCCCGCCTTGGCGCGCAGCACCGGGTCCTTGTCCCAGCGCGGCATCCCGAGCTTTGCGGCAAAGAGGTAGAGCTGGTCGTTGACGTCCTCCGAGCGGGTCTGCGCGGTGAAGGTGAAGACCGCATCGTCGATCGAAAAATCGAAGCCGAGCTTGCGGCCGTTCGCCAGCCGGTCGATCTCGTTCTGGCCGAGTTCGCCCAGCCCAGAGCCGACCAGCGCCGCCTCGCCCAGTTCGGCATAGACAGCGCTGCCGGCATCGAAGGCGCGCCAGCCCGCGCCGAAGCGCACGCGCACGGTGACGCGGCCGGGCTCGGCATCATTGGCCCACATCAGCGCCTTGACGCCATTGGCGAAATCGACCTGCTCGACCTCGAGCACGCCGAGCGGTTTTTGCGCCGCGATGGTGCCGGGCGCGCCCACCGGGGGCAGGTCGGCAAAGGCGATGGCCTCGCCCGCAACCCGCGCCGAGCCGTCGGCGGCCGCCTTCGTGGCGAGCGCGGTGCGGATCGCGGCGACATCGGCCTCCCCTGCTGCCGGGGTGACGTAGACGCCGCGCGTCACCGTGCCCTGGAACAGCGCGCGGGTGCGCTTCAAGACCGCCGCGGGCGTGAGGCGCGGTTTCATGTTGCGGAACACGTTCAGCACCACCTTGGGCGCGGCGACGGTTTCGCGGATGTCGACCGCGTTGACGAGGTTGTCGGCAAGGTCGCTGCCCGATTGCACGCTTTCCTGTTCGACCCCGTTGGCGAAGGCGACATCGAACTGGGCGACCTCGCGGTCGATCTCCTCCTGCGTCGGCGGGTTGGCGATGGCATCGGCGATGACGCTGCGAACATCGGTGAGCGCGGCCTTCCAGTCGGCCGAAAGCGGCGCGAAGGTCACGAAGGTCGCATCGACCGAGCGCGAGACGTCGTCCTGCTGGACCTGCGCATAGAGGTAGCTTCCGCCGCCGCGCGCGCGGCTTTCGAGCCGGCGGTTGATGATCGCCTGCGCGACCGCATCGGTGAGGAGGCCCTCGTTGTAGACGACGGTGTCCTGCACCTGCCGCCACGGGCGCAGGATCGCATAGGTGAGGCTGCGCGGCAGATCGGGCTCGACGCCCACTGCGAGCTCGCCAATCGGGGCCAGCCCGCCCGCGGGCACCACCGCGCCCTTGGGCGCAAGCGGATCGCCGAACTTTGGCGCGATGCCCGGCGTGCCGGTGCCCTGCCAATCGCCAAACCATTGCTCGACCAGCCCGGCGAGCACCATCGGATCAGCGTCGCCCGCAACCACGATCACGGTGTTTTCCGGCCGGTACCAGCGGTCGTAGAAGGCCTGCACCGCAGGGCCGGTAGCGCCGTTCAGCGTCGCCTCGGTGCCGATCGGATTGCGCACCGCGAGCCGTTGCTCCGCAAAGAAGGTCTTGCGGGTGAGATCGCCGGTACGCTCGGCCGCCCCGCCCCGCTCGCGCTTTTCGGCGAGCACGATCGGACGCTCGGCGGCGACGTTGCCGTCGGACAGCACCGGCTCGCGGATCATGCCCGAGAGCAGCCGGAAGCTTTCGGCGAGCTTGGCATCGTCGATGTTCGGGATGTCGAGCTTGTAGGCGGTGTGGGTCGGCGTCGTCTCGGCATTGGTGTCATTGCCGAAGGTCGCGCCGAGGCGCTGCCAGGCCGAGATCGCCTCGGCCTTGCCGAGATACTTGCTCTCGCGGAACAGGAGGTGTTCGAGCAGGTGCGCATAGCCCTGTTCGTTGTCGGTCTCGTAGAGCGATCCCGCGTCGATCCGCACCCGGATCGAGACCTGCCGCGGCGGCACACCGTTGCGGCGCACGGCATAGCGCAGGCCGTTCTTCATCTGCCCGAACAGCCACTTGCTATCGGCCGGGATGTCCGAGCCCTTGTAGAGCCAAGCGTTGCCAGCAGGCTGGAGCGCCTGGGGCGCTGGCACCGGGGGCGCAGCGGGGATCGGCACCGCGGCCGGGGATTGCGCCTGCGCCGTGCTATGCGCGGAGTTGACGAACCGCTTGTCGGTCTTGTTCGACGGCGGCGGGGCGGCCTGCTCGGCCAGCAGCGGCTGCAAGGCGACCAGCGGTGCAAGAACAAGGGCGAGCGCGCGCGCGGCGCGGGGGAAGGACGTCATGGGACGGACTATAAGGCGGCAAAGTCTGAAGCGATAGTGAATGCTTATCGCGTTTCGCGCGTCCTTGCATGCCGCCACAGGCTTGCCCTTGCCCCACGCAGGCACGCACCCTAGATGGGTCCCATGTTCATCGAGACCGAAACCACCCCCAATCCGTCCGCGCTCAAGTTCCTGCCCGGCCAGACCGTCATGGCCGCAGGCAGCCGCGAATTCGCCACCCCCGAAGCCGCCGAGGCGAGC